>NZ_JAHWGL010000055.1 GCF_019334315.1 Hymenobacter profundi | reverse complement strand
GGTGGCTACTTGCTGTATGGGGCGTTATTCGGTGCTATCGGTGCAGCCGTAGACGACCAGACGGACACCCAGCAATTCATGTTTCCCATCACCATGCCCTTGATCTTGAGCTATATCATTGGCGTATCCGTGATTCTGCGCAACCCCGATGGACCGGTGGCCTTCTGGATGTCGATGATTCCGTTTACCTCGCCCATTGCCATGGTCATTCGCCTACCCTTTGGGGTGCCGGCGTGGCAGCTGGCCTTGTCGCTGGTGCTGCTAGCCATCGGGTTTGTAGGCACCGTGTGGGTAGGGGCGCGCATCTATCGGGTAGGCGTGCTGATGTACGGCAAAAAAGTAACCTACCGCGAATTATCAAAGTGGATGTTTTATAAGGGGTAGCAGAACACTGCGCTTTCTGCGTTTCCCTCCGCGTCCTCTGCGGGCTAAAATCGTAGCAACGACTTAGCCCGCAGAGGACGCAGTGTTTTCGCGGAGGACGCAGTGGAGGACGTATCTTTGAGTTATGCGCGTCTTACTCTTCTTACTATTACTTGTTGCTCCGGCTGTACACGCCCAGGACAAACCCGCCTATCGCCTGTTCACGGCTGCCGGCAAGCCTGCCGACTACGACAAAATGCTGGCCCAGCTGGCCCAGGCCGATGTGGTGCTGTTTGGCGAGCAGCACAACGACCCTATTGCGCACTGGCTGGAATTGCAGGTAGCCCGCGACCTGGCCCAGCGCAAGCAAGGCCAGCTGGTGCTCGGCTTCGAAATGTTTGAGCGCGACGTGCAGCCCTTAGTAGAGCAGTATAACACCGGCGAGCTAACCGACCAGACCTTCGAGGCTGATAGCCGCCCCTGGCCCAATTATGCTACCGACTACAAACCGCTACTGCAATTGGCCCGGCAGCAAAAGCTGCGTGTGGTAGGCACCAACGTGCCACGTCGCTACGCCTCGCAGGTAGCCAAGGGCAGCCTCTCGACCCTCAACGCCCTACCCGATACGGAAAAGGCCTGGCTGGCACCCCTACCCATCACCGTCGATTTTGAGCTGCCGGGCTACAAGAACATGCAGGCTATGTTTGGGAGCGATGCGGCTCACGCTGCTGGTGTGCAGAACATCATTCAGGCGCAGGCACTCAAAGATGCCACCATGGCCCATTTTATTGGTCAAAGCAGGCAGCCAGGCCAAACGCTACTGCACTTCAATGGCAGCTACCACTCCGATAACCACGACGGTATTGTGTGGTACTTGCGCCAAGCCGCGCCGCAGCTAAAGATCCTGACTATCTCCACCGTATCGCAGGAGCAGCTGCAAAAACTGGACAAGGATAACCTGAAAAAAGCGGACTACGTGGTAGTAGTGCCCACCGATATGACAAAGACCTATTGAATAGGTAAGGGTAGAAGACCGTAGCCAAAATATACGCACAACTCAACGGTATAAAATGCAGTTAACTTCTGCATGAATAAGCTAAAGCAGTGGTGGTCTGATATCAATTCGAGCCTGTGGTTTGTGCCTACCTTAATGGTAGTAGTAGCCATGCTACTGGCCTATGGGCTGGTGATGATTGATGATGGCATCAGTCACGATTGGGTGTCGGAGTACCCCTTGCTATTTGGGGCAGGCGCCGATGGAGCCCGCGGGATGCTCTCGGCTATTGCTAGCTCCATGATTACGGTGGCGGGTCTCATTTTCTCCCTCACGCTGTCTACCCTGGCGCAGGTATCGAGCCAGTACACGCCGCGGCTGCTGCGCAACTTCATGCGCGACCGGGCCAATCAGGTGGTGATGGGCTTTTTCGTAGGCATCTTCGTGTATTGCCTGATGGTGCTGCGCACTATTCGTGGGGGCGACGAGGGCAAGTTCATTCCGTCGTTGGCGGTGGCATTTGGGTTGTTTCTGGCCTTGGTGAGCATTGGTATGCTGATTTTCTTTATTCACCACATTGCCTCATCCGTACAAGCAGCCAACATTATTGCCGGGGCTTCGGAAGAAACGTATAAGTCGATGCAGAAGCTGTTTCCTACCGCGCTGGGGGAGGCCGCCGATGCGGAAGAAAAGGCTGATCTGGCTACCACCGACGGATTGCACTGGTATCCTATCTTGGCGCGCACTACCGGCTACGTACAGGGCATCAACAACGAGTCCATTCTGGAGTTTGCCAAGAAGCAGGATGGCGTCATCCGTATGGAGCATACCATCGGTAGCTTTGTGGCCATGGGCGACCCTCTAGTATCGGTGGCCTTATACCAGGGTGATGAGCAGCCGCTAGCCGAAACGGAGGAAACAATCGAACACCTAAACGATCAGTTCAGCATTGGCCACCAGCGCACGCTGGACCAGGATGCCGGTTTCGGCATTCGCCAGATTGTTGATATTGCGTTGAAAGCACTGTCGCCGGGTATCAACGATACCACCACGGCCATCATGTGCATCGACCACCTGGGGGGGCTCATCAGCTACCTAGCCAACCGCCAGTTGGGCTCCCCGCTACGTACGGCTGGCGACCGGGTGCGTGTCATCGCCAACAGCCCGGATTTCGATAAATACGTATCCACCGCCTTCGACCAAATCCGCACCAGCGGCGCCGACAACGTGGCCGTGCACCTGCGCACGCTCACCGCATTTGAAACTATTATACGGCGTACGTCCTCGTTCAAGCGCCGGCAAATAATACGCCGGCAGTGCGAACGAACCCTGCAAACGGCCGAGCAAAACCTCACCGACACGCATGAGCTGCAACGGGTGCGTACGCGGCAGGCCGAAGCCTTGCGGCTGCTGAATACGCCGCTATTAGATAAGCTGCCAGCCTAGCACAGTAACGCAAAAGCCCCTTGCCACTACACGTGACAGGGGGCCGCGAAGAATAGAAAGCAAAAGGCTACGCCGAGAACGACGAGCCGCAGCCGCAGGTGCTCTTAGCCTGAGGGTTGTTGAACACGAAGCCACGAGCGTTCAAGCCATCTTGGAAGTCGACTTCCATGCCCATCACGTACATGGCGTGCTTTTTATCCATGATGAGCAATACGCCATCTAGGTCGAAGGTTTCATCGGCGTCTTTGGCTTTATCAAAGCCCAGCAGGTAGCTCAGGCCCGAGCAGCCGCCGCCCTGTACGCCCACACGCAGGCCGTATTCGGTGGGCACGCTTTTGTCGCGGAGAATGGTACGAACCTCTTCCAGAGCGCGAGGAGTGAGGCTGATGGGAGCAAGCTTGGTCGAAACAGCAGTAGCCATAAGACAGAGGTAAATAATGTAGAAGGCAAAGATACAAACCGCCGCGCAGAGTACTATTTGCGCGCAGTTCATCAAGTTATAGTATAACACGTTACTATCCCCTACGGTTCACCGTATATCTTTGCGGCCCACTACGGCCACACCGCTCTTTCATCCTTCCTTTCTCTTTTTACGCAGAGGCGCTTTCCGGCGCTTTTCCCTTGTATGGACACTACCGCTTACATTTTTGATTTGCTGAAGATCATTCTGCCTGCCTTGCTGGTGGCGGGTTCTATTTTTTATCTTGTTCAGCAGTATTTCGAAAAAGAACAACAACGCCGCCTGATTGAGCTACGCATGCAAAGCAGCAAAGAGGTACTACCCGTGCGCTTGCAAGCCTACGAGCGGATCGTGTTGTTCCTGGAGCGCATCACGCCCAGCAACCTGCTAGTGCGCTTGAGCAGCGCCGGCCAATCGGCTCCCGACTACCACCGCCTATTGCTCCAGGAAGTTCGGGCCGAGTACGAGCACAATCTTTCCCAACAGCTTTACATGAGCTCCGAAGCCTGGCAACAAGTGAAGCAAGCCAAGGAAAACGTGCTCACCATGATTAACAAGGCCTATCATTCCCTACCCCAACCTCAGCAATTGCGCGGCACAGAGCTGGCCAAGCGCGTCCTCGAAACCGTCATTGCCGACGAGGTAGACCCTACTACCCAGGCCCTGAACGTAGTAAAGCAAGAGGCGATAGGGTTGTTTTAGAAGTTCTAGGACGTCATGTTGAGCTTATCGAAGCATCTCGTGTGCTGACCTAGATAGTATGTGTCGTCAGCACGCGAGATGCTTCGACAAGCTCAGCATGACGTTCTTTCTTATGCATATTTTTTCATATTAGGCGCTTGCAGCTAGTTGCCGAAAATATGCAGCCGAGTGCCGCAACCGGCTGCCGTACCAACTAAACAGCTCCCCATCAACGAGCCGCACAATAGCCGTTGGGCATAGTTCCCGAAACTCTTTTAGGTGTTTCTCCCGGAAAGGGTAGGGCTCGGAGGAAAGCAAAATCTGCTGAGGCTGCGCGGCGGCTAGTTGCGCTGTCGTAATCTCAGGGTAGCGCTGCTGATCGGCAAATACATTCTCGAAGCCGGCACGGTGCAGCATGTCGTTGATAAACGTATCGGCAGCGGCCACCATATAAGGCTTGCGCCAAATAAAATAAGCAGTAGGTAGCGGTGGCTGCGCGGCAGATAACGTGGCAAAGGAATTCTCAATTTCGATGGCCAGCACGTTGGCACGGGCAGCAGTGCCCGTAAGCAGGCCTACTTGCCGAATCATCACAAGCGCGTCGGGCAATGTGGTAATGTCACTGATCCATACAGGGTAGGATGCTGCTAATTGCTCCATACCTTCCTGGTAGTTCTCTTCTTTGTTACCCAGAATTAAATCGGGTTGTAGGGCCGCAATCTTCTCAAAATCGAAGTTCTTAGTGCCCCCGATAACCACAGCCGACTGTCGCGCGTCGGCCGGATGGATGCAAAACTTCGTGACGCCCACCACTCGCTCACTCAGTCCCAAATCAAACAACAATTCCGTCTGCGAAGGTACCAGTGACACAATGCGTTGCGGCGGAAAAGGCACCACCACGCGCCGACCTAGCTGATCGGTGACTGTGAGGGGTAGGGAGGATATAGGAGGAAGCTGCATAAGCAAGACGGGCTGCTGCTCTACGTTTGTGTAGAACAGCAGCCCATTAAAAAATAAGAAAACGTGGGTTTATTTGAAGTACCGGAAATCGTGGCCGTCCTCAATGCGCAGCACGGTTTCGTAGATCAGCTTAATCACGTTTTCTACGTCGTCTTTGTGCACGGTTTCTACTGTGGTGTGCATGTACTTGAGGGGTAGGGAAATAAGGGCCGCGGCCACGCCCATGCCGGCGTAAGCAAAGGCATCGGTATCAGTGCCAGTGGCGCGGGTAGCGGCCGCCCGCTGGAACGGTATTTCGGACTTTTGCGCTGTCTCAATGATCAGGTCACGCAGGTTGTTTTGCACGGCGGGGCCATAGGTAACCACCGGCCCACGGCCGCAGAACAGGTCGCCGGACGTCTTTTTTTCGTACATCGGCGACTGGGTGTCGTGGGTCACATCGGTGATGATGGCCACGTCGGGTTGCAAGCGGTGGGCAATCATCTCAGCCCCACGCAGCCCAATTTCCTCCTGCACCGAATTCACCACGTACAGGCCGAAGGGTAGGGTTTTGCCTTCTTCCTTCAGGCGACGCGCTACCTCAGCAATCATGAAACCGCCCACGCGGTTGTCGAGCGCCCGGCCCACGTAATACTTGTCGTTCATCACCATGAACTCGTCTTCAAAGGTGACGACAGAGCCTACATGAATGCCCATCGCTTCCACTTCCTCCTTGCTCGACGCACCGCAATCGAGGTACACGGTTTCCATGGTAGGAGCCTTGTCTTGGTCCACCTTGCGCACGTGGATGGCCGGCCAGCCGAACACTGCTTTCACAATGCCCTTGGCCGTGTGGATGTTCACGCGTTTGCTGGGCGCCACCAGTGGGTCGGATCCGCCGTTTTTGCGCAGGTACAAGAAGCCCGATTCGGTGATGAAGTTGACGAAGTAGCTTATTTCGTCGGCGTGAGCTTCAATGACTACTTTGTACTTGGCTTCGGGGTTGATAATGCCCACCACCGTGCCGTAGGTGTCGATTAGGTAGTCATCCACGTAAGGTCGTACGTAGTCAAGCCATAATTTCTGTCCTTCCTTTTCGAAACCGGTAGGGGAGGCATTGTTGAGGTATTTCTGAAGAAAATCGAAAGATTCGGGACGCATATAAGAAGAATATTTTTCGCACAGAGAGTAACGTTCGCGAGAAGCACCTACGAAGTCTGCGTGTAAAAAGCTCTATGCAATTCGTTTTTACATCGCCTGCGACTTCGTACAAAAACTTACAGTGGGATATTACCGTGTTTTTTCCGGGGTAATTGATCGACTTTGTTTTCCAACATCTTAAACGCTCGTATCAGTTTCTGACGGGTTTGCGAGGGTAAGATAACCTCATCTACGAAGCCACGGTGAGCGGCGCGGTAGGGCGTGGCAAATTTTTGTTGGTAGTCGTCTACCTTTTCCTGGAGCTTGGCTTCGGGGTCTTCGGCCTCCGCGATTTCACGCTTAAAAATAATTTCGGCGGCTCCCTTGGCGCCCATCACCGCAATTTCGGCAGTAGGCCAAGCATAGTTTAAATCGGCACCAATGTGCTTGCTGTTCATCACATCGTAGGCACCGCCATAGGCTTTGCGCGTA
This sequence comes from Hymenobacter profundi, assembly GCF_019334315.1. Classification (GTDB taxonomy): domain Bacteria; phylum Bacteroidota; class Bacteroidia; order Cytophagales; family Hymenobacteraceae; genus Hymenobacter; species Hymenobacter profundi. The sequence goes on along the minus strand of NZ_JAHWGL010000055.1, from coordinate 26,954 downwards.
ATGACCGTCACGCGGGGCACAGTGGCTTCGCAGAAAGCATACAGCAACTTAGCGCCGTTGGTGATGATGCCGCGCCACTCTTGGTCGGTGCCGGGTAGGAAACCGGGTACGTCTTCCAGCACCAGCAGCGGAATATTAAACGCGTCGCAGAACCGCACAAACCGCGCGGCTTTGGTACTGGCGTTGATGTCGAGCACGCCCGCCAGTACGGCCGGTTGGTTGCCCACAATGCCGATGCTGCGGCCGGCCAGTCGGGCAAAGCCTACCACAATGTTCTCAGCAAAATTCTGATGCACTTCCAGAAAAGAATCCGCATCAATGATGCCCTCTATTACCTCCCGAATATCATACGGCTGGTTGGGGTTGTCGGGAATGAGCGTGTCCAACGCGGGGCGCTGCTCGTCGGCCGGCGTGTAGGGTAGGGCGGGAGCGGTTTCCTCGCAGTTCTGGGGCATGTAGCTCAGCAGTTGCTTGAGCTGCTGGATGCAGGCTACCTCGTTGGGCGCCGTGAAGTGCGTGACGCCGCTCTTGGTGGAGTGCGTGCTGGCGCCGCCCAGCTCCTCGCTGGTCACGGTCTCATGGGTCACGGTTTTCACCACATTGGGGCCGGTCACGAACATATAGCTTGTGTCCTCCACCATCAGAATAAAGTCCGTAATGGCCGGCGAGTACACCGCACCTCCCGCGCACGGTCCCATCACGGCCGAAAGCTGGGGCACTACCCCCGAGGCTAGGGTATTCTTATAGAAGATGTCAGCATAGCCGCCCAGACTCACTACCCCTTCCTGAATACGCGCCCCGCCCGAGTCGTTCAGCCCGATAACAGGTGCACCGTTCTTCATGGCCAGGTCCATAATCTTCACGATTTTCTCGGCGTGGGTCTCACTGAGAGAACCACCGAATACCGTAAAATCCTGGGAGAAAACGTACACGAGTCGGCCGTTTACGGTGCCGTAGCCGGTTACTACACCGTCGCCGAGGTAGTACTCCTTATCTAGCCCAAAATCCTTGGAGCGGTGCATCACAAACTTCCCAATTTCCTCAAACGAGCCTTCATCGAGCAATAAGTCCAGCCGTTCGCGGGCTGTGAGCTTTCCTTTTTTGTGCTGGGCATCGATGCGGGCCTGACCACCGCCGAGTAGGGCTTCGGCATTCTTGGCTTCGAGTATTTCTAACTTGGTGTGGTGGGCATTGGCGTGTGGGTCAGTCATGCGGGTGGGGTAGGGGGTGAACTTCAAAGGTAAGGCAGGAAACAAAAAAAGCCGCACCAGAATTTGGGGCGGCTTTACGCTTGTGGTAAATCTTGTGTAATTGATTGATAAACACAGAGAAAATAAAAAGACAGGCCGCTTCCTCACGGAAACGGCCTGTCTTTTTGTACACTATATGACTTACTTGTCTTTCTTCTTATCCGAAGCGTCGTCCGGGGCCGGAGTTTCTTCCGGACGCTCGTCGCTTGGCAAGTCAGGAGCTTCGCCGCTCTTGCTGACGGAGAAGGTCAGTTCTTCAGCACCTTCCGTATAGTCAGCCGTGATAACGTCACCGTGGGCGATTTGCGCCTTCAGGATTTCCTCCGCAATCGGGTCTTCGATGTACTTCTGGATGGCCCGGTTCAGCGGACGAGCACCGTACTTCGGATCATAGCCTTTGTCGGCTACAAAGTCCTTGGCGGCCTCAGTCAACTCTACACGGTAGCCCAACGACTGGATACGCGACAGCAGCTTCGAGAGCGAAATGTCGATGATCTGGTGGATGTCTTTCTTCTCTAGCGAGTTGAAGACAATCACGTCGTCCAAACGGTTGAGGAACTCTGGTGAGAACGTTTTACGCAAGGCGTTGGTGATAGTGCCTTTCGTAATCTCGTCTAGGTTCTCCGTGCGGGCTTTCGTGCCGAAACCAATGCCTACCCCGAAGTCAGCCAAATCACGTGCCCCGATGTTCGAGGTCATAATGATGATGGTGTTCCGGAAGTCTACCTTGCGGCCCAAGCCGTCAGTCAGGATACCGTCGTCTAGTACCTGCAATAGCAGGTTGTATACGTCGGGGTGCGCCTTCTCAATCTCGTCGAGTAGGACAACCGAGTACGGCTTGCGGCGGATTTTCTCCGTTAGCTGACCGCCCTCTTCGTAACCTACGTAGCCGGGAGGCGCGCCTACCAGGCGCGATACGCTGAATTTCTCCATGTATTCCGACATGTCGATGCGCACCAGCGACTCTTCTTTGTCGAAGAGGTAGTTCGCTAGCACCTTCGCCAGTTCGGTCTTACCTACCCCGGTTGGGCCGAGGAACACGAACGAGCCAATTGGCTTCTTCGGATCTTTCAAGCCTACACGGGTACGCTGGATGGCTTTCACAAGCTGAGCAATGGCCTTGTCCTGACCAATTACTTTGCCCTTCAGCTCCTCACCCATGTTGAGCAGCTTAGCACTTTCGTTCTGAGCCACGCGGGATACGGGGATGCCAGTCATCATAGCAATAACCTCGGCCACGTTCTCCTCCTTCACGGTGTAGCGCTTTTTCTTGGTCTCCTCTTCCCAGTCCTTTTTGGCCTGCTCAAGTTGATCAATCAGCTTCTTTTCCGTGTCGCGAAGCTTGGCGGCTTCCTCGTATTTCTGCGACTTCACCACGCGGTTTTTCTCACCTTTGATATTCTCAATCTGCTCTTCGAGCTTGAGAATATCCTCGGGCACCACGATGTTGTTGATGTGCACGCGGGCACCGGCTTCGTCCAGAATATCAATGGCCTTGTCAGGTAAGAAACGGTCCGACATGTAGCGGTCCGACAGCTTCACGCACTGCTCAATAGCCTTATCAGTATACACCACGTGGTGGTGGTCCTGATACTTGTCCTTGATGTTGTGCAAGATTTCGATGGTCTCCTCGGGCGTGGTAGGATCTACCATCACCATCTGGAAACGACGGGCCAGGGCACCATCCTTCTCGATGTACTGGCGGTACTCGTCGAGGGTAGTAGCACCGATGCATTGAATCTCGCCACGGGCCAAAGCTGGCTTGAACATGTTGCTGGCATCCAGCGAGCCCGAAGCTCCACCGGCACCTACAATGGTGTGCAGCTCGTCAATGAACAGAATTACGTCGGGCGACTTTTCCAGCTCGTTCATCACGGCCTTCATGCGCTCCTCAAACTGACCGCGGTACTTGGTGCCGGCTACCAGCGAAGCCAAATCCAGCGTCACCACGCGCTTGTTGAACAGCACGCGCGACACTTTTTTCTGGATGATGCGCAGAGCCAAGCCCTCAGCAATGGCAGTTTTACCAACACCAGGCTCACCAATCAGGATTGGGTTGTTCTTCTTGCGGCGCGACAGGATTTGCGCTACGCGCTCAATTTCCTTTTCGCGGCCTACAATTGGGTCGAGCTTGTCTTCCTCAGCGAGCTTGGTCAGGTCGCGGCCAAAATTGTCGAGCACGGGCGTACGCGACTTCTCGTTGCCTTTCTTGGGGGCAGCCCCAGAGCCACCACGGCCCTGGCCACCGCCAAACAGACGGTCGTTGTCGTCGTCATCGGCTTCGGGGCCGTTGGTGGGGTTGTTGCTCGCGGCACCGTGATAGTCCAGCGAGTCACGTACAGATTCGTAGTTCACGTTGAATTTGCTGAGAATCTGGGACGAGATGTTGTCCTCATCGCGCAAAATCGACAGCAGCAAGTGTTCAGTGCCGATGATTTCGCTCTTGAAGATTTTCGCCTCCAGATAGGTGATTTTTAGGACTTTTTCAGTCTGTTTCGTCAGCGGGATAGAGCCAGTAATGCTCGTGCCCTGCGTAGCCGTATTACGGGTAGCTTGTTCCAGGGCATACTTTAGCTCTTCCACCGAGACACCCAATTTCTTGAGCAGCCCAATGGCAGTGCCTTCCCCTTCGCGAATCATGCCCAGCAATAGATGTTCGGTTCCGATATAGTCGTGACCGAGCCGGATGGCTTCTTCCCGGCTCAGGGAAATCACTTCCTTGACTCGGTTTGAGAATTTAGCTTCCATGCAGATAAGTAATAAAGAAAAACGGAACCCCGCAAGCCCACGAGTGAGATCAGGGCACGGATTAGGCCGATTGTACCTGAAAACAGATAAGCTCGGGCGAAGGTTCTACTAGCCGTATTTGACCTTACGTAAGAAAGGCGCCGGCGGCTGGACCTTGCATAAACAACAGGTCCAGGATACTTAGATTGGGTACAAATTGTACGCCAAAGGTCTGGGGGTAGGCAGGGCCCGACGTCCTGTCAGGTTGGTCTGCCACAGCGGCTTTGGGCGTCAGCCAGTCGCGACGGTCAAGCAAGGCGCTGTCCGATGTAACCGGATGAGAAGAAAGGTATTCTTGCGTGAGTTCTACGTGAAGTCGCAAGCGTAAGCAACGCAGGTAAAAACGCAGTAGCTGTGTGTTTAGGTCAAAAAGTAGGGTAGGGCGCTGGTAGTAGATGTCATGCAGATAATCGGCGTAATACTCAAAATACGGTGTGCCGCCATATGCAGTTTGCAGCGTGCGCCAGTGCTGGTGCACCCAGTTCTGCCGATAGTCGATTTCAATGGCAGCAGTGGAAATTTTCTCGCTTCGGTTGCCGTCTACCACCGGCACTGTAAGCGGTTTCACCCCTTGGGCCGTCAGGATAAGGCAGCGGTTGCGGTAGGTCTGTTTGCGGTAGTGGTCGTGGGCCTCCAGCAGCAGCGTGTCCTGCCCTACCAGCTCGGCAAAGAAGGCAATGGGCGGGTTGTACTGCGACTCGAAAATGACCACGGGCGAACTGGCTAACTTGTTGAGTAGGGTAGGGCACAAAGCCGCAGACTTTTGCTGTTCAACAATCCAACCAGCCCCGAACCGGCTACCTTTACCCGCCAAACTGACACGATGCGTATTCTCCTCAGCTTCTTTTTTGTCCTTTTGACGGCCACTGTGCAGGCCGCCACGCCCCAACTGCTGCTCGATGTAGCGCATTTTCGCAACGAAGACCGCACCGTGAAAGGCTCGGTGGTGGAGCTGTACGCCACCGTGCCGGGTACAGGGCTGACCTACCTGCGCCGGGCGCCCAAAACGTTTCAGGCGGCGGCCGTGCTCACGCTGGAAATCCTGAAAGCCGACGGCCAGCCTGCCTACCAGGAAACCGTAACGCTGAAACCACCCGTGCTCAGCGACACTACAGCGGCCATCAAGAGTCCTATCAGCTTCCAGAAGCGCGTAGTCCTGCCCGATGGTCAGTACACGGTGCGCGCCCGTCTGCGCGACCAATACAAAGCCGGCAGCGAGACTACAGTAGACCAGTCGCTTACGCTGCAAACCAAGGACAAAGAAGCCTTTCTAAGTGACATTGTGCTGCTGGTACGACCAGCGGCGAAGTCAGGCGTGCAGGACAATTTTGCACGGGGCGGGCTACGGTTGTCGCGGGCGCCGGGGGGCTACTACGGGCGTGGCACCACGCAAATTTTTTTCTACGCCGAGCTATACCAAGCGCCCGCCGGACAACCGCTAAAGGTGCGCTACCGCATTGCCTCTGATGAAGGTGGCGCTGCCGAAGCCGAGACTACGCTCGAGCAGGCTGCGCAAGGCAAGCCTACCACCATTGCCGGCGAGTTGCCTCTTGGGCCGCTTCCCAGCGGGCAATATATTTTCACTATTGAAATTCGCGACGCGAAAAACCAGCTGCTTACCACGCAGAGCACTGTACTGACTCGCGATATGGAAGACTACGCGCCCGCTGGCGCCACCAACTAACGCATGCCTCCCTCTACCCCTGCCAAACCCTACCCCTGGTACCTCCGTCCCGTCAACTGGCTGCTGATTGGGCTGTCCCGGCTACCGCTGTCGGTGCTGTATTTTCTGTCCGATGGCATTTATCTGCTACTGGCCTACGGAGTGCGCTACCGCTGGCGCGTCATCACGGAGAATATTCGCAACTCGTTTCCCGAGAAAACGGAGGTGGAGGTGGCCGCCACCGGCCGGGCTTTCTATCGGCACTTCGCCCAAGTGATGGTGGAGATTCTGAAGCTACGTACCATTTCAGCGAAGGAGCTAGGTAGGCGGGTGCGCTTCACCAACCCTGAACTGATTGAGCCGTTGTTTGAAGCCGGTCGTACTGTCCTCACGCTGGGCTCACACGCTGGCAATTGGGAGTGGATTTTGTCGGGCGCGGCGGTGCGGTTTCCGGGTAGGGCCGATGGGGTATATAAGCCGCTGAGTAGCCCTTTCTTTGAGAGCTTTATGTATGAGTTGCGCACCCGCACCGGAGCCGTGCTAGTGCCCATGCGCAATACATTGCGCCACCTGCTGAGCACCCGCGGCGAAGGACGTGCACTTAGCCTGCTCACCGATCAGGCAGCTGGCCCCCGGGATAGTCCCTATTGGACCACCTTCCTGCACCAGGATACCAGCTTCTACACTAGCGCCGACCGCCTCGCCCCGCAACTACAAGCGCCGGTGTTCTACGTCAGTATCCAGCGCGCGCGACGCGGCTACTACGACATCACCATTACATTGCTTTACGACGGCTATGCGCCCATTGAAAAGGGTTCCTACCCTATTGCCGAGGACTTCGCCCGCCTGCTGGAGCGTGACATTCAGGCTGCCCCTGCGCAGTACTTATGGTCACATCGCCGCTGGAAGCATAAGCGGAACGTTGAGTAGAAGCGCTGACTGAAAGAGCATCTGTCATCCTGAACGCAGTGAAGGACCTTATGCCAGTGGAACGAGTCGTTGGTACGCGTATCGTTCCACTGGCATAAGGTCCTTCACTGCGTTCAGGATGACACAAGCGTTTTCTACAAATACTGCTCAATATCTCCTGCGCCCTGGCGGATGATGTCGAAGTCCTCATTGGTGCAGTCGACTACGGTGCTGGCGACGTTGTTGCCGAAGCCGCCGTCAATCACGAGGTCTACCAGGGAGCGGTATTTCTCGAAGAGCAGATCGGGGTCGGTGGTGTATTCCAACACCTCGTCGTCGTCGCGGATGGAGGTGGAGACGATGGGGTTGCCCAACTCGCGCACCAGGCTGGTGCAAATCTGATTGTCGGGCACGCGGATACCTACGGTTTTGCGTTTCACGCCCCCGTAGCGCGGAGCCTGCGGGCTAGCTTCAAAGATGAAGGTGAACGGGCCGGGTAGGGCCTTCTTCAGCACCTTATACATGGGCGTGGTAATGCCGTGGGCGTAGTCGGTGATGTGCGACAAATCGGCACAGATAAATGACAGATTGGCTTTATCTGGGTGAATGCCTTTAATGCGACAGAGCTTTTCCACGGCTTTAGCGTTGTGAATATCGCAGCCCAAACCATAGATAGTATCCGTGGGATAAATAATGACCCCGCCCTTGCGCAGCACTTCTACGGCTTGCAGCAGACGGTTTTGGGGTGGATTATCGGGGTGAATGCGAAGCAACGTAGCAGCCATAGGAAAGCAGAAGGATTGAGTGAAAACTGATGCTACCACCAAACGGTGGGGTAGGAGAAAGGTAGCAGGCAGAACAGAAAAACAACGTTGCCTGTCTGCTATTTCGGCCACAGCGGGTCGAAATGTATCCTCTTAATACATGGTAGTCGCTCCGAAAGTTTTGGGGGCTTGCTACCCACAGCCAGAAGTTAGCGCGGCAGAACTCGTACTTTTGGGGTGGATACTCCTGGTGTGCCCGTTTGGGATGCCCCGGCGAAGAGTATCGGCCAGTATCTTCCTTCTCAACCCGTTGCCTGCCGCATGGCTACCCCATCTCAACCTACCCCTAATATTATCGAGCGCCGCGATAAGGCCCTCAAGCGTCGTAAGCGCATTGGCACCGTGGTGGCGCTGGCGGGCGTGCTGTTCGTAAGCTTCTCGTACTATTTCTATCAAGTGTTCTACACCGCCAACGTGGACACCAACGGCCGGCCTACCTACGTGCTCATCCGGCGCGGTGAGCCGTATAAGGCTGTGCTAGACAGCATCTATGCCTCTGGCGCCATCGTAGACAAGCTCTCGTTTGCCTTCGTAGCCAAACTAATGAAGTATCCCGAGCTGGTGAAGCCCGGCCGCTACGAACTGAAAGACGGCTACACCAACCGCCAGCTGGTATCGGACCTGCGCGCCGGGCGACAGTCGCCCCTGAAGCTCACGTTCCAGAACATCCGGCTGCGCAAGGACCTGGCGCTCAAGCTCAGCCACACCATCGACAGTCGGCCCGGGCAATTCGATTCGCTGCTGAGCAGCGCGAGCTACACCAAAAGCTTGGGCTTCGATACCACGACTATCCTCACGATGTTCATTCCGAATACCTACGAGCTGTATTGGAATTCTTCGGCCGACAACCTCATGCAGCGCATGAAAAAGGAGTACGAGAAGTTTTGGACGCCCGCCCGCGACGCCAAGCGCCAAAAGCTAGGCCTCACGCGCGCCCAGGTGAGCACGCTGGCCAGCATTGTGGAGGCTGAGCAGCAGCAGCACGCCGATGAGCGTCCCCGCGTGGCAGGTGTCTACCTCAACCGCCTCCAGCGCGGCATGAAGCTGCAAGCCGACCCTACCGTAGTGTACGCCAACGGCGACTTCGGCATCAAGCGCGTGCTCAACGTGCATTTGCAGAAGGATTCGCCCTACAACACGTACAAATACAACGGCCTACCCCCCGGCCCCATCAACCTGCCCAGCATCGCCAGCATCGACGCCGTACTGAATCCTGAGGACCACAACTACCTCTATTTCTGCGCGAAAGAGGATTTCAGTGGCTACCATGCCTTTGCCACCAACGAGGCAGCACACCTGGTAAACGCCCGCCGTTACCAGGCCGCCCTGACGAGGAGCGGAATTATGAAATAACAGACCGTCATGCTGAGCGAAGCATGACGGTCTGTTTTAATTACTCAGTTACTACTCACTCCCATGTACTCTCACGACACCCTCATTCGCGTGCGCTATGCCGAGACGGACCAGATGGGCTACGTCTACCACGGCAACTACGCGGCCTATTTTGAGGTAGCGCGCACTGAGGCATTCCGGCAGTTAGGCATCAGCTACAAGACTATGGAGGCCGAAGGGGTAGGGATGCCCGTAGGTGAACTGCGCACCCGCTTCCGCCGCCCCGCCCGCTACGACGACCTACTGACCGTGCGGATGCTGCTGCGTCAGCCCGCCGAGGGTACGCGCATTCTGTTTGAGTACGAAATCTACAACGAGGCGAAGGAACTGCTTACCGAAGGCCACACGCTGATGGTATTCGTGAATATGAGCACCGGCCGGCCCGTGCCCATTCCGGCTGCCATTCAGCAAAAACTGCTTCCCTATTTCACCGAGGAGGAAACGGCCGGCCCGCTCACGCCACCCAAAACGCCCGCCTCGGAAGCGCCCGCTCCAGCCGCTTTCCTGAAAAAGGAGTAGAAGAAGGGTAGGAGCCACGGAATTCGTTGGGCTGATCCGGGGTTACGCACAAACTCACTACTCATCATTTCACCACCTACCGCATGCGTCTACCCGTTCGCCGCTACCGCCTCTCCGACATTCGTCAGCGCCGCAGCTACCGCCGCCTGATGGTGTGGCTGAAGCGCTTGCGCTTCGCGGGGGGTAGGGCGTCGGTGTACGATGTGATGGACCGTATGATTCAGGAGTCGAAGCTAGACAGCATCACCAAGCGCGCCAGCTACATGGCGTTCAACCTGACCATTGCCATCTTCCCCACCATCATCTTCCTGTTCACGCTGATACCGTACATCCCGGTACCCAACCTGAACGTGGACATCCTGCAATTCATCGGTGACCTGATGCCGAAGGAGATGTACGCCGCCACGGCCAGCACCATCAACGACATCATCACGATTCAACATGGTGGCTTGCTGTCGTTTGGTTTTGCTACCGCGCTGGTACTCAGCTCCAACGGCATCATGGCCCTGCTCGATGCATTCGAGAAAAAGTACCCGTCGTTTAAGCGACGCACCTACGTGCGCAAGCGCGTCATTGCCACGTTGCTGACGGTGGTGCTGTCGGTGCTACTGCTGGTGGCCATCACAAGTATTTTCTTCGGTACCTATATCATCGACTGGCTGGTATTTCATGAGGTAGTGTCCGAAACTTTTACAGATCAGCTGATTACCATTGTGAAGTATGGCTCCGTTACGGGCCTTTCGCTGATGATAACCTGCCTGATTTACTACTATGTGCCGCCCGTGCACAACAAATGGCCATTTGTGTCGGCAGGGGCGGTAGTGGCCACGGTGCTGATCTTTATCGTGTCCTTCCTTTTCATTCTCTACGTCAAGATCTTCGACAGCTACAACCATTTCTACGGCTCCATCGGCACGCTTATCGGTCTGATGGTGTGGCTGGATTTCGTGTGCATGACCCTGATTCTGGGCTTTGAGGTGAACGTGAGCATTGATGCCGTGACCGGGCGACTGCGACACGGCAAGGAGGCTACCCCACCCCGCCGTCGGCTGCATTTTCCCGGTCGGTCAGATAAGGTAGTAGCGGCGGGCTAAATTATTCAGCCTCAAGAAGGAACGTTAGAGACAAGCAGCGTCACAGAAAAAAGATTGAAAAAAACGCTTGTAGCGCTTGCGTACCCTACCTCAGCCTGCTACTTTTGTCGACCCAAACCCACTCGTTTGGACCTTAGAGAGGTGGCAGAGTGGTCGAATGCGACGGATTCGAAATCCGTTATACCTGCAAGGGTATCGGGGGTTCGAATCCCCCCCTCTCTGCAAAGGCCTTTCATTGCTGCGGAAAGCGCCTTTTTTTAGCAGCAAGTAGTTTAGAGGAGTGGCAGAGTGGTCGATTGCGGCGGTCTTGAAAACCGTTGAGGGTTAAACCTCCGGGGGTTCGAATCCCTCCTCCTCTGCAAAGCAAAAGCCCCGTTTCCAGCTGGAAACGGGGCTTTTGCTTTTATGAAATGCGCGCAATCGTAGCGTTACGACAGCAGCCGGGCTTGATGTGCAATGCCAATTAGCTTGGGCGCATTCTTGAGGGTAGCTAGTACCAGTTCTTTGGTGGCTTGCTTTACCTCATCCTTGCTGATATCGTGGGCTTCTTCCCGCACAAGGTTGGTGATGGTTTGGAAGGAATGGGTAAGCACGCGTCGGCGGGGGCGTTCTGCTTTCAACTCCGTGAAAGCGACGGCAATGTGCGCCTGAATTTTCTTGCGGCGCGCATGAAACACCGACTCTTGCGTCACTTGCGGCTGAATGGCCTGAAGCAGCGTCACCAGCGGAACAAGCTTGGTAGCGGTGGCGCCTACGGCCCGATCCAAACGACGCATTGGCGCGTGCTGGGGTAGACCTTCTGGCTGGGCGGGTAATGGGGTAGGGGATGCTAGTTGCTCAGGAGGTAGCGAATCAGAAGACGCCATTGAATAGAAGGATAGAGTTTGTAGAAATCGAATATAGCACGGCCCGCGCAGGATAGATACGAGCATATGCACAACAAACTAGATTGCGACCTACTATGCGGTGTGCGCCAGGGCCAGCAGTAATAGCAAAGCCCCGTTTCTACGTAAGAAGCGGGGCTTTCTGTGGTGCGATTGATTAGAAGGTAGTGCCGGAGGCGGGTAGGCTGAGCAGCTTGGCAATTAGCCCGGTCCAGCCGGTTTGGTGGGTGGCGCCCAGGCCGTGGCCGTCGTCGCCGTGGAAGTACTCGTGGAAGAGGAGGTAGTTGCGGAAGTGCGGGTCGGTTTGCAGCAACGGGGTGTTGCCGAAGGCCGGGCGCCGACCCTGCGCATCCTGGCGGAGCAGGCCCGTGAGGCGGTCGGAGAGAGCCAGCGCCACGTCGCGGAGGTTGTAGAGCTGCCCCGAGCCGGTAGGATACTCGATAGTAAAGGAGTCACCGTAATACGCATGGAACCGTTGCAACGACTCAATAATGAGGAAGTTGATAGGAAACCAGATGGGGCCGCGCCAGTTGGAGTTACCCCCAAACATGCTGGATTCGGCCTCGCCGGGAATGTAACCTACCTCGAAATCGTCTTCCTCGGTGCTGAACACATATGGGTGCTCCAGGTGGTAGCGCGACAACGCCCGAATACCGTGGGGGGCCAGAAACTCGCTTTCGTCCAGCATACGGCGCAGCACGTGGCCCAACCGCTCGCGCCGCAGCAACGACAGCTTGTGCCGCGCGCCCCTACCCGGCTCCTGCCACCGCGACACCAGCTTGGCCAGGTGCGGCCGGTTTTCGAGCAGCCAGATGGCGCGGGCCGTAAACTCCGGCACGGTATCAAGCAACTCCTGGTCGATGACCTCCACGGCAAACAGCGGAATCAGCCCCACAATGGAGCGTACTTTCAGAATGGTGCGCTCGTCGTCGGGGGTGCGTAGTACGTCGTAGTAGAACTGGTCTTCGTCGTCCCACAGGTCGAAGCGGCCGTCGCCGCCACGGGTCATGGCGTCGGCAATGTAGAGGAAGTGCTCGAAAAACTTGCCGGCAATTTCCTGGTACACGGTGTTGGTGCCGGCCAGCTCCAGGGCTATGCGCATCAGGTTGAGGGCAAACATGGCCATCCAGCTGGTGCCGTCGCTCTGCTCGATGTGGCCGCCGGTGGGTAGGGGCGCCGAGCGGTCGAACACGCCAATGTTATCCAGCCCCAAGAAGCCGCCCTCAAAGATGTTCCGCTCACTTTTGTCCTTGCGGTTCACCCACCATGTGAAGTTGAGGGTAAGCTTGTGAAAGACAGCTTCCAAGAACTGCAGGTCGCCGTGGCCGCGCAGCTTTTTGTCCATCTGGTACACGCGCCAGGTGGCCCAGGCGTGCACGGGCGGGTTCACGTCGGAGAGGTTCCACTCGTAGGCGGGCAACTGGCCATTGGGGTGCAGGTACCAGTCTTTGGTAAGTAGGCGTAGCTGCTGCTTGGCAAACTCGGCGTCTACCATCGCCAGCGGAATGCAGTGGAACGCCGAGTCCCAGGCCGCGTACCAGGGATACTCCCACTTGTCGGGCATGGAGATGATATCGGCGTTGTAGAGGTGGCGCCAGTTGGCGTTGCGGCCCTTGCGGCGGCGCACCGACGACTTGGGACCCTTCGGCTCACCGTCGAGCCACTTCGTCACGTCGTAATAATAAAACTGCTTGCTCCAGAGCATGCCGGCAAAGGCCTGCCGCTGAATATTGCGCGAATCTTCGTCAGTCACACTTTCCTGTACGCAGTCGTAGAACTCGTCGGCTTCCTGCTGGCGCTGAGCAAACACGGCGTCAAACTCTGCAAAAGGCGATTCGTGAGCGGGCTGGCTGAGGCGGACGCGGATGGTCTGGGAGGTGCCAGCCTCTAGGCTGAGCCGGTAGTGGGCCGCGGCCTTGGTGCCTACCTTGGCTGGATTAACGGCGCTAGGGTCGCCCTCCACCACGTAGTCGTTGATGCCGTCTTTGAAGTAGCGCGTTGCCCGGGGCGGCTCTTGCAGACGGATGTAGTTGGTGTCGTTGTCACAGAACAGCAGGTCGGGCTGCCGGTCGCAGTAGAGGTGGTAGCGGCCCAGCGCCTCGTGGTCGGCTTGCACGACGCCGGGGGCGGAGGTGCGCATTTGGGGGCGGGTAGGGTTGCCCTCGCCCCAGGCCCAGGTATTGCGAAACCACAGCTGCGGCAGCACGTGCAGGCGGGCCTTACGCGGCCCCCGGTTGTGGATGGTCAGCTGAATCAGTATATCATCCGGCCCGGCTTTGGCGTATTCAATGAACACGTCGAAATAGCGGCCGTCGTCAAAAATACCCGTGTCGATCAGCTCGTACTCGGGCTGCTGGCGCGTGCGGCGCTTGTTTTTGCGCAGTAGTTTTTGGTACGGAAACGTCCGTTGCGGATACTTATAAAGCATCCGCATGTAGGAGTGGGTAGGGGTGCTGTCGAGGTAGTAATACAGCTCCTTCACGTCCTCGCCGTGGTTGCCCTCGCCATTGGTCAGGCCAAACAGGCGCTCCTTCAGAATCTCGTCGTTCTCGTTCCATAAGCCCACGCCAAAGCACAGATGCTGCTTGTCGTCGCTGATGCCGCCGAGGCCTTCCTCGCCCCAGCGGTAAGCGTAGCTGCGGGCCATGTCGTGGGTGATGTAGTCCCAGGCATTGCCATCGGGGCTGTAATCTTCGCGTACCGTACCCCACTGGCGCTCGGTGAGGTAGGGACCGAATTTCTTCCACGGAATCGTGGCAGATTCGGCCAAGCGTTGTTGTTCGTGCGTCATGCAGGGAAAGCTCGTGGGTAGGGCCAACGGTTAAGTCCGGCCCAATAGACTGTCTACCGTTACTGTCAGAAATGAATCAGGTTGCGGAGAAGCTGCAAATTAACGCGGTCTACTCGTCGTCGCCCTGGCCTTTGGTGAGTTCAGCTTGCAGGAAATAGGCGCCGCGGCGCACCAACTGGGTGGTGTCGGGTAGCTTATCGAGCAGCGTGACGGCCACGGCGCCGTGCTGAGGCTGGCTCGCCCGCAGCCGCAGTCGCCGGAAGGTGCTCCCCGCGCTGTCGGTGGCCGTGCGCACGAAGGCGTAGCTCACCTCGCCATCCTGAATAATGGCGTCTTCGGGGAGGGTGCGCTGGCGCCGTCCGCCCGTTTGGATGCGCGCTGACACGTATTGGCCGGGTAGCAGGTCGTCGCGCTCGGGCTCCAGGTGAGCGTGCACGCTCACGGTGCGGTCGTTGTCGTCGAAGGCCTTGCCTACCAGAAAGATACGGGCGGTCATGTTGTCGGGCGAGCTGCTGTTGGGAACGTTGAACAAAATGCGCTGGCCTACCTTCACGCGGGCAATGTCTTTCTCGAACACCTTCAGCTCCAGGTGCAAATCGGAGCGGTCTACTACCTCCACCAGCACATCCTGCGGCCCCACATATTGGCCGGGGTTGATGTTGACGGCGCGCACAAACCCACCCACCGGCGCCGTAAGCGGCACGGTAGGGGCGATATGGCCGCCATCGAGCCGCGCTACCGACAGGCCCAGCATCCGCACTTGGGCGGCCAGAGCGCGCAGAGCGGCTTGCTCGGTTTGGTAGTCGGCCTGGGCTTGTTGCAACTTGCGTTTGGCGCCTACGTCCTCGGCATCGAGTACCTGTTGGCGGTCTAGCTCCTGTTGCAAAAAGCGCAGGCGGGCGCGGCTTTGCAGGTAGTTTTGTTGCAGTTGCAGGTAGTCGGGGTGGCGTAGCACGGCCACGGTGCCGCCGCGCTTGATGAACTGGCCCGGCAGCACGTTCACCGTTTGCACATAGCCCCCCATCACCGCCGAAATAGACGCCATGTTCTGGGGCGGCACGTCGATGAGGCCATTGGCCAGCACATCGGTAGTCATTTCCTGGTGGTCAAACGTGCCAATTTCGATACCCGCGGCTTGTGCTTGGGTAGGGGAGAGGGTCAGCTGATTGGGTGAGGTAGGCTTCTCCACGGCCGCGGCTTCGGAAGCTTCTTTTGTTTCGGCGGGGGTAGAGTTGCAGGAGGCTGTTACGAACCAGGCGAATAGTAGGAGAAGTAAACGGGCGGACCCCACCCCCCGGCCCCACACTCGCTTGATGCGCGACATCCTCCGGGAGAGGGGGAGCCTGACGGTAACAAAGAATTGTTCATCCCTAATGGAACATTCCCTCTCAGCTCCCCCTCTCCCGGAGGGGAGGGGGTTGGGGGGTGGGGTCACGGGCGTTGCGTTACACAGCGAGAAAAGCATATATCGAAGTCGTTGAAATCAAAAAAAGAAAACCTATTCCTCCGTGCCCGTGAGGGCCTGGATCTGGAATAGCAATTGGTTGTAGCGGCTCACCTGGTCGAGGTAGGCCTGCTGGATTTGCCAGGCGGGCTCCGTGTTTACCACGTAGGTCACGTATTCCACGTCGCCGGCGCGGAAGATTTTTTCGGCCGTGCTTAGTACCAGGCGTGCCTGGGGTAGGGCTACGGTTTCGTAATAAGTGAGGGACGCGCGGGCGCGGGCCAGCTGCTGCCGCAGGGTGCGCAATTGACTGTTGAGCTGCACGGTGTAATAGTTGAGTTGATTGGTGGCGTACTGCTCGCCCAGCCGGGCCGCCGCAATGCGCGCCTTTTGCACCCCGCCCAGCAGCGGCACCGCCACGCCCGCCTGCGCCACCTGGTAGCCACCTACTCGACTGATACTCTGGTTGAAATAGCCCACCCGCAAATCAGGCAGGCGGCGCAGTTTTTCCACTTTGGTTTGCTGTGCGCTGATGGTCACCTCCTGCCGCAGCAGCCCCAGGGTAGGGTTGGCATCGGGCGAAAGCGCGGCCGTATCGGCGGGGCTGATGCTGGCTACCACGCTGGCCATCGTATCCACGTCGACGGGGGCAGGGTAGCCCAGCAGCACGCCCAATTGCTGGCGCTGCACCTGCACATCGGTGAGCAAGGTGAGTAGCTGGTTTTGCAGTTCCAGCATCCGGGCCTCGGCGGCTACCTGCTCCAGGCGGTTGGTTTCGCCTACCTGGTAGCGAATGCGGGCGGCGTAGGCAGCGCGGCGGTAGAGGCTATCCTGGCGGCGCAACAATTGTACACGGTGGTAGGCAATCAGCAGGTTGTAGTAGTCGGTGCGGATGACGCGGGTTAGCTCGCGGCGCTGGGTGCGGGCGCGCTGCTCGGCAGCGCCGGTCTGGTTTTCCAGCAGGCGCTTTTGGGCCGCGTAGAGGGTAGGGAAAGCCGCCTGCTGAATAATATTGAAACTCTGATCAGTAGCAGCATCCGAAATCTGCCCGCGCTGGTAGTCCAGCACCGTGCGCGGCACGTCGTAGCCCGAGCGGTTCAGGGCCTGCTGCCGGCGCACGTCCAGCGCCGCCGACTGCACCAACAGGCTCTGTCCCAACCCCGCCTGCAACGCCTGCCCCACCGAGAGCGGCCCGGTGGGCGGTGCGATGGTAGTACTTTGCCCGGCTGTGCTACCTAATGTGTTCTGGGCCGTGGCCGCGTGGGGTAGGAGGAGGCTTATTGTCAGCAGTAGTATCAGCAACGGGCTCACCCCACCCCCCAGCCCCCTCCCCTCCGGGAGAGGGGAGGGGGCTGGGGGGTGGGGTATGACAGTGGGGCTAGGCTCGCCATCCTTGGTGAAATAGGTATAGAGCACAGGCAAAACCACCAGCGTGAGCAGCGTAGCTGAAATCAAACCACCAATAACTACTGTAGCCAACGGTTTCTGCACCTCCGCGCCGGCTGAGGTAGACAAGGCCATCGGTAGGAAGCCCAGCGAGGCCACCGCGGCCGTGAGCAGCACCGGCCGGAAACGCTCGGAGGTAGCCCGCAAGGCCCGTTCGCGTACGTCGCGCACGCCTTCGGCTGCTAGCTCATTCAAGCTGGCTACCAGCACGATGCCGTTCAATACGGCCACGCCAAACAGCGCAATAAACCCTACCCCCGCCGAGATACTAAACGGCATACCACGCATCCACAGTGCCAGTACGCCGCCAATGGCCGCCAGCGGAATTCCCGTGAAAATGAGGGCCGCCTGCTTCACAGAGCTGAAGGATAGATAGAGCAAGGTGAATATGAGCAGCAGCGACACAGGCACGGCAATAGTGAGGCGGGCCTTGGCTCGCTGCAAATTCTCGAACTCGCCGCCGTACACCACCGAGTAGCCAGTAGGCAGCTTCACGCCTTGCGTCAGCTTCTGCTGAATTTCCTCCACCAGGCTCTGAATGTCACGGTTGCGCACATTTACGCCGATGTTGATGCGGCGCTGGGCGTCGTCGCGGGAGATTTGGGTGGGAGCGTTGCGGTACTGTACCTGGGCCACTTCTTCCAGCGGAATCTTTTGGCCATCGGGCAAATCCACGTAGAGGCGGCGCAGGTCGGCGAGGCTGGTGCGCCGGGCCGAGTCGAGGCGCACGACTAGGTCGTAGCGGCGTTCCTTTTCGTAGACCTGCCCGGCCATATCGCCCGCGAAGGAAGCGCGCAGCAGTGTGTTCAGGTCTTCCACGCGCAGGCCGTAGCGGGCCATCTTGGCGCGGTTGTAGGTCACGCGCATTTGGGGTAGGCCCACAATCTGCTCCACTTTCAAGTCGCCTACCCCCGCCAGGGGCCGAATGAGAGCAGCGGCCTGGTTGGCCTTTTCGTACAAAACCTCCAGGTCGTCGCCATAAATCTTGATGCTGATATCTGACTTCACGCCCGAAATCAGCTCATTGAAACGCATCTGAATAGGCTGCTGAAACTCCAGGTTGATGCCTGGAATGCCGGCCAACGCCTTCTGCATCTTCTCTGCCAGCTCCTCCCGCGAGTGGGCCGAGGTCCACTCGTCCTGCGCTTTTAGAATCACCATCTGGTCGGAATCTTCCAGCGACATGGGGTCGGTAGGGATTTCCGACGTGCCGATTTTGCCCACAATCTGCTGGATTTCGGGGAATTCACGCAGCAGCACTTTCTGCACTTTGGTGGTCGTTTTGATGCTCTGGTCGAGCGATGAGCCGGGGGCCAGGGTCACGTTCACGGCAAAGTCGCCCTCGTCGAGCTGCGGAATAAACTCACCGCCCATTTGCAGGAAGATAACCACAGCGCCTACCAGCAAGGCCACCGCTGCCCCCACAATGATGGGGCGAATACGCAGCGCCCCCCGCATGATGGGGTCGTAGCCGCGGTGCAGGGTCCGCATGATGCGGTCGGCCAGCGTACCCTCTTCCTTGATATCCTTGCGCAACGCCCACGCGGCCACAGCCGGCACGTAGGTGAGGCACAGAATCATGGCCCCGATGATGGCAAAGCTCACCGTGAGAGCCATCGGGCGGAACATCTTGCCCTCTACCCCAGTCAAAGACAGGATAGGGAAATACACAATCAAAATGATGAGCTGGCCGAACAAGGCCGAGCGCATGAGGCGCGTGGCGGCAGTCTGCGCCACTTGGTCCATGGTTTCGTTTTCGGCCCGCTGGCGCTCGTGCACGAGGTGGAAAATCATGGCCTCCACGATAATCACAGCCCCATCCACAATCAGCCCGAAGTCCAGCGCGCCCAGGCTCATCAGGTTGGCCGACACGCCAAACACCTTCATCATGGCTAGGGCAAACAGCATGCACAAGGGAATCATGGCGGCTACCACCAGGCCGGCGCGCAGGTTGCCCAGCAGTACCAGCAACACAATGACCACAATGACGCCGCCTTCCAGCAGGTTTTTGCTGACCGTGTGAATGGCTTTGTCGATGAGCTTGGTGCGGTCGAGGAAGGGAAGCACGCGCACGCCGGGAGGTAGGGCTTTCTCAATCTGCGCCACCCGCGTTTTTACGTTTTTGATGGTGGCTTCGGAGCTGGCGCCCTTCAGCATCAACACAATGCCGCCCACGGCCTCGCCCTGGCCGTTGCGCGTCATGGCGCCGTAGCGTACGGCGTGGCCAAACTGCACGGTGGTTACGTCGCCCACCAGCAGGGGCACGCTGCCTACCTGCTTCACCACAATCTGCCGGATGTCGTCCAGGGATTCTACCCTACCCTCGCCCCGAATGAAGTAGGCGTTGGGGCCGCGCTCCAGGTAGCTGCCGCCGGTGTTGCTGTTGCCGGTTTGCAGGGCCTGCATCAGTTCGGGCAGACTCACGCCGGCCGAGGCCAGCCGTTCGGGGTTCACGCTCACCTCGTACTGACGCACATAGCCGCCAAAGCTGCTCACGTCTACCACGCCCGGCGTGCCGGCGAGCTGGCGCTTCACAATCCAGTCTTGCATATCGCGCAGTGCCGAGAGGGAATACTGGTCCTTGTACTTGGGGTCGACTTGCAGAGAATACTGGAAAATCTCGCCCAGGCCGGTGGTGATGGGGGCCATGGTGGGCGTGCCCAGCCCCGCGCCCAAGTCGGCCTGGGCCGTGGTGAGCTTCTCGGCTACCAGCTGGCGCGTGAGGTAGGTGTCGACGTCTTCTTCAAACACCACTGTAATCACCGACAGCCCAAAGCGCGAGATGGAGCGGATTTCGCGCACGTTGGGAATGGTGCGCAGCTGCAACTCCAGCGGAATCGTGAGCAGCTGCTCCACCTCCTGCGCTGCCAGCGCCGGCGATTGGGTGATGACCTGTACTTGGTTGTTGGTGACGTCGGGGATGGCATCCAGCGGCAAGGTAGTGGCCGCATAGCCGCCCCAGGCCACCAAGGCGAGGAGCATCAGGGCTACAAGTAGCTTGTTCCGGATGCTCAGGGCAATGATGTTGGAGAGCATGAGCAGGTAGGCAAAGCAGTGCTTCGCCAAGATATACGTACTACCCCGGCGCGCTTACCGCATACGGCAGGCGCGGCCACAAGTAGCCAGGTTGGTTTGGTGAAAGAAAGGGGGTAGGGGATGTACGGGCGGCTTGCAGCCGCCCCTACCTAATTTACGCCCGGGGTGGCTGCAACAGTGCCCGGCTGAAGCTGAACGTGTAGGATGTGCCCTGGCTGACGCGGTGGGCCGGGGCGGGCCAATGCATACGCAAAGGTACTACCACTGGCCGGGCGGGTAGCACGTAGGCCGCCATCACACAGTCGTGGTGGCTGTGCAGGGGTAGCTTCTGGTGTTCGATGTTGTGCTGGGCCGAGTGCGCGCGCAGGTAATGCGTGGTGTTGGGGCTGTAGTGCAGCACCAAAAACTCGCTCAACGACAAGCCGCCGCCCGCCGTAGTGCGGTGGTATTGGTAGTGGTCCAGCAGCTCGGGCAGCTTGGTCAACTCCGACAAATCATTCTGCGGAATCAGGCTGCCCATGAGCATCAGCAACGCCAGAAAGAAAGCCAGCACGGGTTTCATGCGGGCAAAGGTACGGTACAAAGTGTGTTTCCGCAGAAAGTGAGTTTGTCCGATGTGCGTGAGAGTAGGGGCTGCTGATAAGTAGGCTAGGAAGCTGGGCACTAAATTGAGTGGGCGCTGCCAACTTCAGTGCAACTTTTGCGTACGCGAAATCTACCCTATAGCTAATTGCTCTTGGGAAACTGCTACTATGCCGAAATTCCTCTTGCTGAGCAGTGCATTGCTGCTTTTGTTGCTATGCAGGCCGCAGTCGGCTACTGCGTATTCAGTACTCACACACCAGGCCAACGTCGATTCGGCTTGGCGGCGATGTCTGGTGCCCTTGCTGGCCAAGCGCTACCCCGGCGCTACCCCCGAGGAGTGGAAATCGGCCAAGGCCTACGCCTATGGCGGGTCCATTATTCAGGATATGGGCTACTACCCGTTCGGCTCTGAGCTGTTTACCAACCTGGCGCACTACGTCCGTAGCGGCGACTTCGTGCAAAACATGCTCAACGAAGCCCACGACCGAAACGAGTACGCTTTTGCTCTGGGTGCGCTGGCCCACTACGTGGCCGATATCAAAGGTCACTCCGAAGGCACCAACCGCGCCATGCCCTCGGTATATCCTAAGTTAGCGGCCGAGTTTGGCAACTACATCACCTACGAGCAGGCGCCCATTCAACACACACAGCTGGAGTTTGCCTTCGATGTGGTGCAGCTGGCTGCCGGCCGCTACCGCTCCGATAAATACCATGATTTTATTGGTTTTCAGGTAGATAAAGACCTGCTGGAACGGGCTTTTCAGAAAACTTACGGTCTGGAACTGGGCCAGATTGTGTTCAACGTGGACCTGAGCGTGAGTGCCTACCGCTTCTCCGTGATGCAGCTGATTCCGACGGCTTCGCGGGCGGCCTGGCACGCCGAGCGTAAGAACATCAAGAAGCTGGACAAGCGCGCTCGTCGTCGCGACTATGTGTACCACGTGAGTGAGCGTAAATACCGCCGCGAGTTTGGCACCGCCGATTTCGACAAGCCGGGTTTTGGGGCTAAAGTCTTGTCGAAGGTCATTCAGGTGCTACCCAAAATTGGTCCGCTACGGCCGTTTGCCTTCAAGCTGCCTACCCCCGAAGCCCAGAAGTTTTTCAAGGAAAGCTTTCAGGAAGTGATGGAGGATTACTGCAAGGTGCTGGCCCGCACGAAAACCCTGGCCGCCGGAGAAGCCCCTGAACTCCCCAACTACGACTTCGACACCGGCCATGCCACCAAGCTAGGCGAGTACCCGCTGGCCGATGAAACCTACGGCGAGCTAATCCGCAAGCTGCACGACAAGAAGTTCGAAGGCATGACCCCCGAATTGCGCCAAAGCATCCTGGCATTCTTCTCCAACACCCCACCCCAAAAGCCTGCCGACGACGACGAAAAGGAGAAAATCGAAAAGACCAAAGCTGCTTTGGCTGATTTGCGGGCGATGAAGTAGAAGGTATAGCGGTATAGAGGGTAGGAAAGTATGGAAATAGAGAGGTAGTGTCCTCCTGAGCGCAGCGAAGGACCTTCTCACGCCAGAACGATGGTCATAACAACGACTCGTTCTGGCGTGAGAAGGTCCTTCGCTGCGCTCAGGAGGACATACTTTTATTTTTCTACCCTTCCTACCCCTATACCCTTCCTTACTGCTCCTGTACCAAGCCGCTACTCAAACGGCGAAGAGCAGTTTCGGCTTGTTTGGCGTCGTAGCGGATGTCGAGGAGGCGTACTTCGGCGGCGAGCTGGGTGTTTTGGGCCACGCGGAGGTCCAGGGGGGTGAGCAGGCCCAGGCGGTAGCGCTCCAGGGCAATGGCCACGTTTTGACGGGCTAGCTTAATGTTGTCTTCCTCTAATTGCAATAGCTGCAAGCGATTTTGGTAGCGCACGTAGGCCTGCTCCAATTCGGCATCCAACTGAAGTTGCGTCTGGTTTAGTTGAAGCTTGGTTTGCAGTTCCGTCACGCGGGCATTCTGCTCCAAGCGTGTACGGTTGAAACCGTCGAAAATCGGGATGGAGGCCTGCACGCCGTAGCTCGGCCCATACACACGGCTGACGTTGGAGCCCAGAAAGCTACCGTCGGGGGTGTTGATGAAGATGGCGTTGTTGATGTTGCGCGTGAGGCCATAGGTACCCGTGAGGGCCAGGGTAGGGTAGCGGCTGGCCCGAATCAGGCGGCGGTCATACGTGGCTACGTCGGTGTTCAGTTGGGCTTGTTGCAAGCGCGGGTTGCGCTGGCGCACGGCCTGGGCAATGGCATCGTGGTTGAGGCCGCGGGTTATCACAATAGAATCTGTGGGTTGAAAATCAACGTTGGGCGCCCGGCTGAGTAGGTTGTTCAGATTAATCTTAGACGTAGCCAGCAATTCCTGTTGCTGAATGAGCAGGGAGCGGTCGGCGTTGAAATCCACCTGCGCCGTGAGCAGGTTTACCTTGGCCGTGAGGCCCACATCTACCTGCGCCTGGGTCAAATCAATACGCGCCTGCCCGATATTCAACGCCTCTTCCAACGACTTAATCTTGCCCGATTCGCGCACCACGGCGTAGTAGGCGTCGGTGATGTCGGCAATGGTTTGCTCCACCGTGTTGCGCGTTACTTCGCGCTGAAACTGCTCTAGTGTGCGCAGGCGGTCCAGGGCAATGAACATCCCAAGGCCATCAAAAATCGTCCAGTTCAGGTTGGCGTTGGCGGCCAGCGCATTGGCTTTGCCGCCGCGTACCACGCGCGGGTCATTGTTGTTGAGTTGCTGGCGGGAGTTGTTGATGTTGAACGTGCGCAGGGCGTTGCCGCTTACCACCGGCAACTGGCCCGCATTGCCGCGTGTTACGTTGTTGCTGGCAATTTCCTCGTCGCGCCGCGATATCAAGATGCCGTAGTTGCTTTGCAAGCCCATGCGTAGGGCTTCTTCCAGGGAAAGCGGCGGGGCGGGTACTACGGTAGCTGGTTTTTCGGTCTGCGGTTTGGCTTCCGGTTTAGGCAGTTGCTGCGCCACCGCTGCGCCAGTCAACAGGAAACAGGAGGTAAGGGAAAAGCAGAAACGGGTAACAGAAAACATGCGGGGCAGACTAGGCAAAAGGGAGGGAAAGAAGATCAGCAGCACGTCATTCCAAGTATTCTGAAAATCAAGCAGAATAGTCGAAATGACGTTTTTTAAACTCTTATCATGCAATACCAAATCTACGCCGGTTGCAACTCGCGCTGCTCCGTGGGAAGTGGCTGTTCTTCCGAAGTGTCGGCTCCTGAAACGGGCTTGTGCTTTTTCGCCGTGGCAAAGTAGGAGTACATCACCGGCACCACATACAGCGTGAGAATGGTAGCAAACAGCAAACCGCCTACTACCCCAATGCCCATGGCCCGACGGCTGAACGCGCCCGCGCCCGTAGCCACGGCAATGGGTAGGATACCCAGCACCGCGCAAAGCGATGTCATTAGAATAGGGCGGAAGCGGGCCGTAGCACCTTCAATCAGGCCCGTCATGTAGTCGAGGCCGTGCTCCACGCGCTGGTTGGCAAACTCCACAATCAGGATACCGTTTTTCGTGACCAGTCCTACCAGCATGATAATACCGATCTGCGAGAACAGGTTGAGCGTCTGGTTGAAATACCACAAGCTCAGCAACGCGCCCGCCAACGCCAGCGGCACCGTAATCATAATAATGCCAGGGTCGCGGAAGCTCTCAAACTGCGCAGCCAGAATCAGGTAAATCAATACCAGCGCCAGTCCGAAGGCAAATAACAACGACGAGGAGCTTTCCTCGAAATCGCGGGAAGCGCCCGACAGAGCTGTACTGAAGGAGTCGTCCAGCGTTTTGTCGGCAATGCGGCGCATGGCGGCAATGCCGTCGCCCAGGGTTTGGTTGGGGCTGAGGGCCGCCGATATCGTGGCGGCATTATAGCGGTTGAAACGGTAGAGCTGGGGCGGCGTGCTCTGCTCTTCCAGCCGAATCACGTTGTCGAGCTGGATGAGCTTGCCCTCGCGGTTTTTCACGTAGAGCGTGCGCACGTCCAGCGGCTGGTTGCGGTCTTCACGGGTCACCTGCCCAATAATCTGGTACTGCTTGCTGTCTTTGATGAAGTAGCCGTAGCGCGCTCCGCTAAGACCGGCCTGCAACGTCTGCGAAATATCCTGCACCGACACGCCCAGACTCTGCGCCTTTTCGCGGTCGATAATCACGCGCAGTTCCGGCTTGCTGAACTTCAAATCCACATCTACGAAGCTGAAGGTAGGGTCCTGCCGGGCGGCTTCCAGAAACTTCGGCACAGCCCCGCGCAGTTTCTCAAAATCCTGAGTTTGCAGCACAAACCGCACAGGCAGGCCGCCGCCGCTGTTGCCAATACTTTGGTCCTGCGACACGGAGGTGCGGCCCAGCGTCAACTGCTTTACGCTGTTCGTCAGTTTATCCGCTAGCTGCTGCTGGGTCGCGGTTCGGTTCTCGGCGTTTATCAGCTGAATACGAGCGATGCCCGTGTTCACGACGCCCGCGCCGCCGCCACCGCCGGGGGCAGTCACCGTCAACACGTTATCCAGGTTTTCGGCACCCACCGAGTCCACAATGATTTTGGTGAGCTGATCCATGTACGTGGTCATGTACTCAAACGAGGCCCCTTCTGGCCCGGTGGCATTGATGCTGATGCGGTTGCGGTCTTCAAGCGGCGCCAACTCGGAGGGTAGGGCACCCATAAAAAACCAGATGCCTACTCCCGTGCCTGCTACAATCAGCCAGGCCCAATAGCGGTTGCGCAAAAAAGCTTCCAGGCTGTGGCGGTAGCCGGTGGTCAGGCGCTCAAAGAAAGGCTCCGTTTTGCGATAAAACCAGTTGTGACTTTCCTGCCGCTTCAAAATCTGCGAGCACATCATGGGCGTGAGTGTCAGCGACACAAAGGCTGATATCAGCACCGAGCCTGCCAGCACAATCCCAAACTCACGAAACAAGCGACCCGTGATGCCTTCCAGGAAAATAACGGGTAGGAACACCGCCGCCAGCACCACCGTGGTCGAAACCACGGCCATCAGAATCTCTTCTGAGCCCTTAATGGCAGCCTCCCGCGGCTCGTCGCCGGCCTCAATGCGGGAGTAGATATTCTCCAGTACCACAATAGCATCGTCTACTACCAAGCTAATAGCCAATACGATAGCCAGTAGGGTAAGGACGTTGATAGAGAAATTCAGCAGGTACATGACGAAGAAAATGCCTACCAGCGACACCGGAATAGCTACTACCGGAATGATGGTAGAGCGCCAGTCGCGCAGGAACAGGAAAATCACCACGACCACCAGGACAAAGGCCTCAATAATGGTGTGCTCTACCTCGCCAATAGAAGCCCGGATAAAGACTGAGTTGTCGAAGCCAGTGCTCAGATTCAAGTCTTCGGGTAGGTCTTTTTTGTACTGCTCGATGCGCTTATTGAACTCGTTGGCAATTTCAATCTGGTTGGAGCCCGGCTGCGGCACAGCGTTGATGCCCACCATCGGGAAGCCGTTGCGTGCCAGCGACGACTGGTCGTTTTCGGGGTACAGCTCGGCCGTACCCACATCCGAAAGCCGCACCAACGCAGCCGGGTCGTTGCGCAGAATCAGGTTATTAAAATCTTTTACGGAGTAGAGGCGTCCCATCGTGCGGAGCGTCAATTGGGTAGCTTCGCCCTGCACGGCGCCACCGGGTAGCTCCACGTTCTCACGGCGCAAAGCGGCCTGCACATCTACCGGCGAAACGCCTAGCGCAGCCATCTTCACGGGGTCCAGCCACAGGCGCATGGAATATTTCCGCTCGCCCCACACCCGCACCTCACTCACGCCAGGAATGGTTTGCAGACGTTCGCGCAGCACGTTGTTAGCATAGTCGGTCAGCTCCAAGAGGCTCCGCTTGTTGCTGCTGAGGTACACCAGCACAATGGGTTGCGAGTCGGCGTTGGCCTTGCTCACGGTGGGCGGGTCTACGTCGTCGGGTAGGCGCCGCTGGGCCGCCGATACCTTGTCGCGCACGTCGTTGGCGGCGGCTTCCAGGTTGGCGTCCAGGTCAAACTCCACGCTGATTTGCGAGCGGCCGTCGCGGGAGGTAGACGTTAGGTTGCGGATACCTGCAATACCGTTGATGCCCTCCTCCAGCGGTTCCGTAATCTGTGACTGAATCACGTCGGCCGACGCGCCGGTGTAAGTGGTCGATACCGAGATAAACGGCGGATCGACGCTCGGGTATTCCCGAATGCTGAGGTAGCGAAACCCGATGACGCCGAAAATCACGATGAGCAAGCTCATCACAATGGCTAAAACCGGGCGGTTGATGCTGGTGGAAGAAAGACTCATGGGTGGAGGAAAGTAGGAAGGACGAGAACTCCCCTCCTCAGCTGAG
>NZ_JAHWGL010000054.1 GCF_019334315.1 Hymenobacter profundi | reverse complement strand
ATGCGCCTGCTTGCGAAACAAAAACAAGTGTTCCATCTGACTGAAATTGATGGTCAACCTATTTTAGGACGAGACACCCTTTACTCCTCTCCCAACAAAATATCACAATACCAAAACGCACTCAGTGGCGCTTCGCCAACCGGCGCGGGGTAGGTGCGGCGCACGATGTCGCCGCGTTGAAAGGGAATGGGGTGCTTAAAGTAGGGCGCGTCGAAGAGAAAGGTGTGGTACTCGCCGTTTTCGCCGCAGGGGTCTACGCTGGCGGGTAGGTCGCGGAGGAAGTCTGCATCAAGTAGGCGGCCGCAGAAGCTGCGGTCGAGGTAGGCTTCGTTTACGCACACCACCACGGCCCGGAAGCCCAGCGTCAGGTACTCGTGGAGCAGCTCGGCGGTAGGGCGTTGCCACAGCGGGAACAGTGCCTGCATAGCCAGCTGGGTAAGCTGCTGCTCGCGGTAGACGCGCAAATCTTCCAGAAAAATATCCCCGAACGCCACGTGCGTCGTGCCTTGCGCCTGCAATTCCTGCAAGGCCGTTTGCGTCTGGTGCTCATACTCGGCCATGCTGGGCGCCTCGGGTAGGCGCACCTGGTGTAGGGGTAAGGCCAGGCGTTGGGCTTGCGCCTCTAGCAATTCTACACGCACGCCGTGCATGGATACGCGGCCGTAGTGCGCGTTTACGTTGGTGAGCAGGTGAGTTACCTGATAGCGGCCATCGCGCAGCAGGTGGTAGAGCGCGAGGGCCGAATCTTTACCCCCGCTCCAGCTCATGGTTATCGAAATTGCCATTGGCCGAAGATACGCGCCCGCCAATTCTACTGGCTAAGCCGGCCGTTTCGTGGGTAGTTTACGTATAGCCTTTCTGACTCCACTTACATGACTAACTCCCGATGAAACGCTCTTTCTTCCTAAGCGCGGCCTTAGCAGCCGCTACCTTGTCTTTCTCTTCCTGCGACTATAGCAAAGGCCCCGGCAACGAAACCCAGCGCGAAGGCACCTTCGCAGAAGCCCCCGAAGCCCGCGCCACCGACACCGATATTGACAGCGTGAATGCCGAGCAAACCGTAACCACGCCGCAAGGCCTGGACTCGCCTGCCGACCAAGCTACCAAAGACACGCCACCTACCAGCAACAACGGCGCCATGGACGCCCCCGGTGGTCAGAACCCACCCGCTATGAATGGCAGCAACTAACTGCTTTCTTCTATAACAGCAGAACGCCCCCCGGAACCAGTTCCGGGGGGCGTTCTGCTGTAAGATTACAGTGTTTTTAAGCCATCTGCCTGGCCTTAGCGGCCTGCTTGGCTTCTTTGTTGGCTTTCTTATCGGCCTTGGTGAGCTTGGTACCTTTGCGGCCTTTCAGGATGGCTAAGCCACTGGTTACAGCAATACCATCTTCAATAATACCAGCCAAAATGGGCTGATTAGTGCTTTCGATGAGCTGTTTGCGGAAAGCCAGGGTTGCATAGTTAGTAGCTACGGCTGCTACGCTACCAATCAGGGCACCGACGAGGGCACTGCCCTGTTGTGATTTGTACAACGTAGCGCCCAGCAAGGCACCCGCTACAGCCCGGCTGGGCATTACAGTGGCAGAAGTGCGGTCGGCGGCATCGGGCTGCTTGTCGCCAATCAGCTCAGCCCCAGCCAGTACCGACAGCACATTGGCCGTAATGGGAGACTGCATGAAGCGTAGGGGCGAATTGCCAAGGTAAGGCGAGTTGTGCTTCACCAACGATTTGCTCAACAAGGCTGGAGCCAACATGCTGCGCATACTAGCCACGGTAGCCAGCCCCAGCGTTTGCCAGAATTTATTTTTCATGATTCAGTAGAAAGATGGAGGGAGTTATTTCCTACCTTCTTTAACGGCGCAACTTCTTACCCGGACGAATATCCTGCCCAAAGAATTGTGGCTACTTCTCTTTCGGCTGCGGGCCCTGCCCGGCGCGGGCGTAGGCAAAGGCTGCCAGCGGCGTCACGCTGTGGTAGCCGTCGAGGCCGGAAATGCAGATGTCGGCGGCAGCGGCCAAGTGCAAGGAGCCGTCGGGCTGTAGCACCTCGTTGGGCAGGTAGATGTGCTCTACTGCCCCCACCAGTAACCGCGTGCCGTTGGCTTTTATTTCGATTTCTTCCTGCAAGCGCAAGCCAATGCTAATCTGACTTTCCTGCACGTAGGGCGCCGGAAAATCGTCGCGGTACAGGGGCGTAAATCCGCACGCGTCAAATTCCGATTCTTCGGCCGGGAAGTTGGCCGACGTGTAATGCGCCTGCGCCACGTAGGCGGCCGGCACGTGGTTGATGGTGTAGCAGCCCGTATCCTGAATATTAGAATAGGTATGGCGCGGCACCGAGGTAGGGCGCGTCACCATACCCAGTAGCGGTGGGTTGGAGCCCAAATGCACCACCGAGCTGAAAATAGCCAAGTTGGTCTGCCCATCGGGCGAGGCCGTACCAATGAGGTTGGCGGGCTTGTAGCCCGTAATGGCATTGATGAGGTTGAGCCGGTAGATCTTCTCGTACGATTCGATATCGGCGGCGGTGATGTGGGGCATGGGTAGAAAGGTTAAAAAAGAACGTCATGTTTCGACCACGGCTACGCCTTCGCTCAACATGACGTTCTGATTGGTCAGAATAATGTTCTGGTTGGCGTGCTGTACTCCTTCACCCCTACCCTACCGCTCGTCTTCGGCCCAGGCGTCCATTTTGCGCTCCAGCACCGAGAGCGGCATCACGCCGTCTTTCAGCAACTCATCGTGGAAGGCGCTGAGGCTGAAATGGCTGGTTTGCTCGCGGCGGTTGCGGGCGCGCAGCTTCTGCGTAGCGCCTAGTAGACTCTGGTACTTGGCGCGCAACTCCTGAATTTTCAACGCCCCTACCTTATAAGAAAGCGCCTGGCCCGGAATGGCCATGTAGCGCTCAATTTCGGCGGTGGCGCCCTGCTCGCTGATGGCCTCGTTTTCCATCATGTATTGAATAGCTTCTTCGCGGGTCATACCCTTGGTGTGCATGCCCACATCAACCACTAGCCGGATAGCGCGGTGAATCTCGTCGCCCAGGGCGCCCATGCGCTGGTAGGGGTCGGTGTAGAGGCCCAGCTCTTTGCCTAGGCTTTCGGTGTAGAGCGCCCAACCCTCGCCCATGGCGCCGTACCAAGCAAAACGCCGAAACTTGGGTAGGCTGTCGTTTTCCTGTTGCAACGAAATCTGATAGTGGTGGCCCGGAATGGCCTCGTGCAGAAACAGCGACTCCATGCCCGAGGTGATGTTGAACTCGCGAGCGTTCAGAATCGGAATGTAGAAAATGCCCGGCCGCGCGCCGTCGGGGCTACCCTGGTTGTATTCAGCCGAGGCCGACTCAGCCCGAAAAGCCTCCGTCTGCCGAATCTCGAACGGCGTTTTGGGCGTGCGCCCGAACATCTTTTTCAGGTTGGGCTCGATGCGCGCCTGAATGCCCCGGAAAGCGTCGAGTACCTGTTCGGAGTTCTGGTAGGGCGTGAATTGCTTGTCGGTTTTCAGATGTTCAAAAAAAGCCGCCAAATCGCCTTTGAAGCCCACTTTGCGCTTGATATCCTCCATCTCGCCCCGAATGCGGCTCACCTCGGCGCGACCAGTCTGGTAGATTTCCTCCGGCGTTTTGTCGGTAGTGGTCCAGTACTTCACGTAGTAGCGGTACGTGTCGGCACCGTTCGGAATTTCGGAAATGCCGGTAGTGGTGCGGGATACGGGCAGGTACTCGTTTTTTAGAAAATCGGCCAGCTTGCGGTAGGTAGGCACCAGCTGCGTGAGAATAGCCGCCTTGTACGAGTCTACCAGCCGCTGCTGGTCTACCTCCGATACGCCCGCCGGAAACTGCTTCACCGGCGCAAAAAACAGGCTTTTGGTGGGGTCGCTCACCACAAAGGCCTGCATTTGCGGAATCATCTTCTCCACCAGCGGCCGGGGCAGCACCACGCCCGTGCGCATCCCTACCCGGAAGTTGGCAATGGCCGAGTCGGCCCACACGGCAAAGCCCTTGGTGCGGCCCAGCCAATTATCGTAGTCCTGGGCGGTTTTGAAAGGTTGGTTACCAGTGCCCGCACCCAGCTGGCCCATCGTGAGGGGTAGGCCCCAAAACTGCTGAAAGGGCATCTGCCAGGTGTTTAATTTCAACCCACCGAGGCGGGTCTGCATCTCGTATTCAAAGATGTCGTAGCTGATTTTGTCGTTCTCGGCCAGCGAATCGCGCTGGAACAAATGCAGCTGGTCGAGGGAGGTTTGGTAGAACGTGCGCAGCGAGTCGCGGAAGGCGTGCGTCTGGTCGTTGGGTAGGCGGTTGTTGAAGCGGTTGTCGCCCTGGCCTGTGGCCTCCAGCGGGAAAAAGCGCGACTGTTGCTCCCAGTAATTACTGTAGAGCGCCCGTAGGCTGGCCGGTTTGGGTACAGAGGTAGAGGCATCGGCCGTTTCGGCCGGTTTCTTGTTTTGCTCCGAGCAGCTGAATAAGAGGCAGGCCGCTGCACCAGCCAGGAAAAAATTCTTCATATACTAAGGTAGGGAAGCTGAACAAGCAAGGGCCAAAAGATACGCGGTTTTGCGTGGGCCACCGCGGTCGGCCCACCACGCCGCTAGCCCCGAATGCTACCGGTAACGTCGTCGCTCAGCGGTGATACAGCCGGCCCAAAATAACCTAGCAAGCGGCCGTCTTCACTGACGAGGTATTTTGAGAAATTCCAGTCGGGCGCCTGCTCGTTCCAGCCGTTTTGTTGGGCCTGGCTCAACCATTGGTACACAGGATTTTGCGCGGCTGTTTTTACCACCACGCTTTTCTTCATCAAGGGGAACGATACGCCAAAGTTCATCTGGCAAAACTGCTCAATGGCTTTATCGTCGGCTTTTTCCTGCTCGGCGAAGTCGTTGGCCGGAAAGCCCAGTACCACCAGCTCGTCGGCAAACTGCTCCGAGAGCTGTTGCAGTTCCTCGTACTGGTTGGTGAAACCGCAGTTGGAAGCCGTATTCACCAGCAACACCTTTTTGCCCTTCAGTTCCTCGAAGGGTAGGGCCTGACCGTTGTTGCGCTGCCCCGCCAGCTTATAAAATGATACCGGCGCGCCGCCTTGTTGCTTACTGGTCAGCACCTTCCCCTTGCTGCTCGATTTCGACAGCCGCATAATCAGCGGGTACAGGAATTTCATGAGTTTCTGACGGAACGAGGCCATAGAGCTGTTGAGTGACGGGAGGATGCATCCGGGACTATTCGGATTTATAGGTAAAGATACTCCGTTGGGGCGGTGCTGGTTTTCCCGCTGTATGGTCGCCCTGTCTATATTTGGCTCCAGGTGCTTGCCCAGAGGCTAGAAAGCTAGTTCCCCTCCTTTTTTAAGAGGGGTGCCCGTAGGGCGGAGTGGTAAACGTCGTTGAACGGCATCTAGAGTTAGTTTTTCTAGTTCTTACATTTCTAGTTCTAGCTGTCGTTCTCACGGTTTCGCCACCGCGCCCTGCGGGCACCCACACTCGCTTGATGCGCGACATTTAAAAAAGAGGGGAACTAGCTTTCTCGCTCTAGCTCTAGATTTTCAAGTCATCCATTGCCTATGCAGGCTTTCCTACCCATTCTGTTTGCCTTCCTCATCGGTATCGGCCACGCCTTCGAGCCCGACCACCTACTAGCCGTCAGCCAACTCGTAGCCCGCCGCGACTCTACCCTACTCGCCGTGAAAGACGGGCTATATTGGGGCTTGGGCCACACCACCACGCTGGTGGTATTCGGCGGCTTGGTGCTGTTGGGCAAAGTCACCTTTCTATCCAGTGGCTACTTCGAGGCGGCCGTGGGCGTACTTCTTATTACGATGGGGGTAGGCCGACTACTCAATAAACAGAACTACACCCTCCCGAGTCTAGTAACGCGCAACCGTCACCAACTGGCCTACGCTATCGGCCTACTGCACGGCCTAGCGGGTAGCGGCGCGCTGGTACTGCTAGTGATGAGCGAGCTGCGCGACCCGCTCCACAGCTTAGCCTACATCCTGCTGTTCGGGCTGGGTTCGGTGGTTGGCATGTTCGGCGCGGCAGCTCTTATGAACATTCCCTTCACGCCCCGCATGCGCATCAGCCGCGTGCTCACGAGTTCGGTGGTCGTCGCCACGTCGCTGCTGAGTATTGGGTATGGGGGGTGGATGTTCTATTCGAACGTGCTGACATAGTTTGGCTTGCTGCCATCCGTCAGTATCTTGTCATCCTGCGCTTGCCTGTCATCCTGAGTTTTCTTGTCATCCTGAGCAGCGCGAAGGACCTTCTCACGTGCGGACGACTAACGTCTCAACGACTCGTGCCAACGTGAGAAGGTCCTTCGCTCCGCTCAGGATGACAATACTTCACAACTTCACAATCTCACCATTTCTCCCCTCACCGTATGCACCTCGCCCCCAATGATCTTGATAAGCTGGTGCTGCACCAAGCCGGCTTCGTGGCTCAGAAGCGCTACGCCCGCGGTCTGCGCCTGAACTACCCCGAAGCCACAGCGCTACTTGCTACTCAGCTACTAGAGTTCATCCGCGACGGCGAGAGCGTGGCCGTGCTCATGGACAAAGGCAAGCAGCTCCTCGGCCACGCCGATGTGCTGCCCGGCGTGGCCGAGCTGCTCCCCGAGGTGCAAATCGAAGGCACCTTCCCCGACGGTACCAAGCTCGTGACGGTGCACTACCCCATCTGCCGCGAGCATGGTTCGCCAGAGCTGGCGCTCTATGGTTCCGGCCTCACCCGCCGCCCTACCCTCGCCGGCCCCGATACCGTCATCAACGCCCAGCCCGGCGAGTACCTGCTGGCCGAGGACGACCTCATCCTCAACGAAGGCCGCGACACCATTGAAATAGACGTGCTCAACCAAGGCGACCGGCCCGTGCAGGTAGGCTCGCACTACCCCTTCTTCGAAACCAACGCCGCGCTGGAGTTCGACCGCGCTGCCGCTTTCGGCTACCGCCTCAACATCCCGGCCGGCACCGCCGTGCGCTTCGAGCCCGGCGAACGGAAGCGCGTGACGCTAGTAGCGTTGGCCGGGGAACGGATTGTATATGGCGGCAATGGGTGGACGGATGGGAAGGTGGATGAGGAGAATAAGGGTAGGGCGTTGGGGAAATTGACTTAATGTTTACGCATGTGTAATAAAGGATGCGTAACGCAAAGACTATTGAGAAATATGTACTCACTATATAAATATGTTATAATATTATGTTGTATCGTAATTATTGTTTGTTGTGATAAAAAATCAGTAAAATATACTTATCATAAAAATGGCAAAATACAACACAAGATAAATTTATTAAACAATAAACCCAACGGATTAATTGAATCGTATTATTCAAACGGAAATTTAAAATCAAAATCTATATGGAAAAATGGCTTACAAAATGGCTTTTTTGAAGACTACGACCAAGAAGAAAAATTATTGAGAATCGGACATATGAAAAACAACTTAGCTGACGGATCATGGAAAGAGTTTGATAATAAGGGTAAAATAACAAAAAAATATATTTATCAAAATGACACTATTATAGATTATATTATTTTTTATAATCAGGGTATAATTTCAGAAAAACAGATTATCAGTAAAAAGGGAGAAGTTATAAGAGTTATAGGATATGATAAAAAAGGCACAAAAAGCAGTGACACTATCATTCCTATATTTAATGATAGAAAAGATACATTACAAACAGGAAACACATACTCAACAACAATATCATTTGGCTATACATTGCCAAATAACACAAAATTGATTATTGGTAAAATTGATAAAAATAATACCGCAACAGATACATTCAAGATATTGCATCTATCACCAGAGCATAGATTTATTTATTCAACTATACCTAAAAACACCGGTACGAACATAATTCAGTATAAAATAATCCAAAGTAATAAAGACTCTCTTTCAATAGATGGCATAACAGGAACCCATCATTATTATGTTTCATCTGAAAAATAAACATTACATCTAAAAAGCTTGATCCCCCATGTCCTACCCCCTCTCCCGGCGCGCGTACGCCGACATGTATGGACCCACCACCGGCGACCGGGTGCGCCTGGGCGACACCGATTTGCTGATTGAGGTTGAGAAAGACTACTGCACCTACGGCGAGGAATGCAAGTTTGGCGGCGGCAAGGTGCTGCGCGACGGCATGGGCCAGGCCGCTGGCATTCCGCAGGCCGAGGCGCTGGATCTGCTCATCACCAACGCCCTAGTGCTGGACTACACCGGCATCTACAAGGCCGATATCGGCATCAAAAACGGCCGGATTGTGGGTATCGGCAAGGCTGGTAACCCCCACATTATGCCCAACGTGACGCCCGGCATGACCGTGGGCGTGACGACGGAGGTGGTGGCCGGCGAGGGCAAAATCCTTACGGCTGGCGGCATAGACTGCCACATTCATTTCATCAGCCCCCAGCAGATTCCGGAGGCGCTGGCCTCGGGCCTGACCACGATGGTAGGCGGCGGCACCGGTCCGGCGGCGGGCACCACGGCCACCACCTGCACGCCCGGCGCGTTCTACATCGAGATGATGCTGAAGGCGACGGAAGCCTACCCGCTCAACTTCGGGTTTCTGGGTAAGGGCAACTCGTCCAAACCCGAAGGGCTGCGCGAGCAGATTGAGGCCGGGGCGTTGGGCTTCAAGCTGCACGAGGACTGGGGCACTACCCCCGCCGCCATCGACCAATGCCTCTCGGTGGCCGAGGAATACGACGTGCAGGTGTGCATCCACACAGACACGCTGAACGAGAGCGGCTTCGTGGAAAACTCGGTGGGCGCGTTCAAGGGGCGCACCATCCACAGCTACCACACCGAGGGCGCGGGCGGTG
Organism: Hymenobacter profundi; assembly: GCF_019334315.1. Taxonomy (GTDB): domain Bacteria; phylum Bacteroidota; class Bacteroidia; order Cytophagales; family Hymenobacteraceae; genus Hymenobacter; species Hymenobacter profundi. The sequence goes on along the minus strand of NZ_JAHWGL010000054.1, from coordinate 25,196 downwards.
GCCACGCTCCCGACATCATCAAGATTTGCGGGGAGCCGAACGTGATTCCGTCGAGCACCAATCCTACCCGGCCTTACACCGTGAATACCATCGACGAGCACCTGGATATGCTGATGGTGTGCCATCACTTGGACCGCAACATCCCGGAGGACGTGGCCTTTGCCGAAAGTCGCATCCGCAACGAAACCATTGCCGCAGAGGATATTCTGCACGATATGGGCGCCCTCAGCATCATCAGCAGCGACTCGCAGGCCATGGGTCGGGTAGGCGAAGTGATTACGCGCACCTGGCAAACGGCCCACAAAATGAAGCAGCAACGCGGCTCCCTCCCCGAAGACGCCCCCGGCCGCCACGACAATTTCCGCGCCCGGCGCTACGTGGCCAAGTACACCATCAACCCCGCCCGCGCCCACGGTTTCGCCGACGAAATTGGCTCCGTGGAGGTAGGCAAGCTGGCCGACTTGGTACTCTGGAAACCCGCCCTGTTCGGCTCCCGCCCCGAAACCATCATCAAGGGCGGCATCATTGTACAGAACCAGATGGGCGATGCCAACGCCTCTATTCCTACTCCGCAGCCCTCCTTTTCGCGGCCGATGTTCGGGGCGCTGGGTGGGGCCGTGGGCCAGTCGTCGGTGGTGTTTGTGTCGCAGGCCTCGGCCGAGCACGTGGCGGCCACCTACGGCTTGCAGAAGCGCGTGGTGCCCGTGAGCGGCTGCCGCACCGTCACGAAGCACGACATGGCCCTGAACGACTACCTGCCGAATATCGAGGTAGACCCGGAGACGTATAAGGTGACCGTTGATGGCGTGCACCTGACGTGTGAGCCGGCTACGAAGCTGCCGCTGGGGCAGTTGTATAACCTGTTCTAACGGGTACCCCACCCCCCGGCCCCCTCCCCTCGGGGAGAGGAAGAGCCAAAAGGAATTAGGAATGTTGAATGGCTATTAAACGGCATTCAACATTTAACACTCAGCATTCAACACTTCATCGTGTGGCTCCCCCTCTCCCCGAGGGGAGGGGGCCGGGGGGTGGGGTAAGCGCCCCATGCCCCACCTAGCCCGCCTGCTTCACCTCACCGATTCGGCCTTGCCGACGGGCTCTTTTGCCTACTCTTATGGCTTGGAGAGCAGTGCTACGTTTGGGCTGCTGCCGAGTCCGGGTGCGTTGCGCAATTACTTGTATTCGTTTCTGCAACAGGTCGTCAACTTGGAGTTTCCGTTTATCAACTCTTGCTTCCACTTGGCTGAAGGCACTGACGAGCTACGTAACCTACTGATCGAGTACGACGCTCAATTGCTGGTGCCGCCATTGCACCGCGCTAGTTTGGTGCAGGCCAGCAACTGGCTGCGGCTGCTGGCGTCGTTTTACCCGGCAATGGGCTTGTCTGGTATTAGCGTCCGGGCTGCGGAGCAAGAGTTGCCGCTGCATTTTGTGCCAGCGTTTGCGCTGTCGTTGCAGCGGGTGGGGTTTGGGCTGGACGAAGCACGAACGGCCTACCTGCACATGGCCCTGCGCGACCAAATCAGCGCGGCTATCCGGCTGGGCGTGCTGGGGCCGATGGAAGGCCACCAGCTTCAGCACGATTTCTACGCTATTTTTGAGGAGTTGCTGGCTGCGCCTACCTCCGTTTATTACCAGCAAGCCACACGCTCTGGCTTTTTGCTGGAGGTAACGCAAATGTTTCACGAGGATATATATTCGAAGCTGTTTCAGAACTAGGAAATGTAACGCGAAGCTCCGTTTCGCGACCGGCCGCGCCGCCAAACAAAGCTTACGCCAGCCGTTCTCTAATCCCAACAAACTGCGAAGCAGAGCTTCGCGCTACTTCCTATGGCTTTTGTTGATAAACTCGCGCTATTGCTCCACGGTCACAACCCGCACGAAGCCTATGAGTCGCCGGGCGACTACAACGAGCGGGAGACGCGCCGCTTACCCTCCTACCGCAACTTCCGCAAGCGAGCTTTCACGGTGGGCATTGGTGGGCCGGTGGGCACGGGCAAAACGGCGCTGCTGAAAGCCCTGTGCGAACGGCTGCGCCACGAGTTGGAGCTGGGCGTAGTCACCAACGATATCTTCACCCGCGAAGACGCCGACTTTCTCATTCGCCACAGCGCCCTCACCGAAGACCGCATTGTAGGGGTAGAAACCGGCGGCTGCCCCCACGCCGCTATCCGGGAAGATATATCCTTGAACATGAACGCCCTGGAAGGCCTGATGCAGCGCTTCAACGGCAAGCTCGACTTCCTGTTCGTGGAAAGTGGCGGTGACAACTTGGCCGCGCACTTCAGCCGCGAGTTGGTTGATTACTCCATCTACGTTATCGATGTATCGGGCGGCGACAAGATTCCGCGCAAAGGCGGCCCCGGTATCACGCAAGCCGATCTATTGGTTATCAATAAGATAGATATTGCACACTTGGTGCGCGCCGATCTGGGCGTGATGGAGCGCGACTCGAAGAAGATGCGCGGCGACGGCCCCTTCGTATTTGCCCGCGCCTTGGATGGCTACAATCTCGATGTTATCATCGCCCACATCAAAGAGGCCAAAACCAAAGCGCTAGCCTCCGTGCGGGAAGACCGACGGTAGACTGACCATCTTTGCGCGGAAGCCTTTTCAGCTACACCCGCCGGAGTGTCTGCACCCACACGTCGAGCGGGTCGGCGGCGTAGAGCACCGGCTGGCCGGTAGGGGTAGGAAGGCCGTGGCTTTCCACTACCGTTGACTGCCAGCTATTTATCGTAGCCTCGCGGAGTGGCCAAGGCGCGTGCAGCAGTTGGCCGCGCCACAGGTTGGGGCCGTGAATATCTGCCATCAGATCGGGGCCGGCGGTGTAGAGGTAGTAGCGCTCGGTGAGAAAATGTGCCAGGGAACCCGGCTGTGAGGTCGGCAGTGGTGCTCCTACCGTCCAGGTGGCGGCAAACATGGCGGGCACGGTGCCGGCGTGGGTGCGCTCGGCCACCGCTTGGAGCGTGTTGCCCTGCTGCGTGAGGCGCATCCGAGCGTGGAGGTAGGGCAGGTGAAACAGCGTACGGGCCGCCCACACGCCCAGCGGCTGGGTGGCATCAAGGGAAAGGAACCACACGCCCGGCACCCCATCGAGGGTAGCGTAAGTGCGCACGTTCAGCTCATGTAGGTGGTTGAAGCCTGGCACGGCGGGTAGCCCCAACGGCCGGATGTTGCTCATGGTGAACGGCACTACGCCCAACCACGCCTGCCCCTCAAACAGATCCAGCTCTAGGCGCAGCGGCAGGTAGGGTCGCAGTATTTCCGGCGCTACCGGCCAGTGCGCAAATAGCAGTTGGCTCCACCGCTGCCGCATCAGGTAGGGCCAACGGTAGAAAGGGGTAGGGAAATCGGGCATGGAGAAAGGCGAAGAAACAGAAATCCAGACAAGGCTGGACTGTTGCTACGTATACGTGCTGGTTCTGCTAGGGGCGGGTGAGCCGTTGAAAAGGATGTAGAGACGCATACTTGCGTCTCATCGTTGAACGATTTCGTCCACACGGCGCATGCGATGAGACGCAAATATGCGTCTCTACACGTGCATAGTTCACTACTTCACCTCCTCAAAACTTCCTCGTCCACGGGTTGAAGCCCAGCAGCTCCGGGGAGGCCAGCACGCGCATTATTTCCTCGCAAAGCGGCTGCAAGTCGGCCCGACTTAGACCCAAGGCGCGCAGCACGTACACGTCTTCGCGGGCTGGTGCCACGGAGATTACAGAAGAACGGGCCGCCAGCGTGAAATGCGGGTCGCGGCGCTCGGGCAGTTGTTGGGCCAGCAACGTCTCGGCTAGCCGTTGGAAACGCGGGTTGTTGGGTGGGCCTACCAGGTAGAGCAAGAGCATGGTCTGATAGGGACCGAAATGCGCGGGTGAGGCAGCAATGTGCTCCCCAGGCCGAAACTGAAAGCGGTCCAGCAGCACCAGCTTGCCCAGTCGCTCTACCCGTAGTTCTGTGTGCAACGACGTGAAGGCGAACCGCTCGCCGCTGTCGGTGCGGCCGGCGTGAAACCAGTCGGCCAATAGGAGCACGGCGCCGGCTTGCAGTTGCCAGTGCTGTAGCTGGCGGTAGCGGCTGCCGGCCTGGGGCACCAAGGGGTCGGGAAACACCACCGCCAGCGCGTTTTCGGCTAGGGCGCCGGTGGTATGTTGCAGGGTTTCCTGCGTATCTACTGCCTTGTATACTCTGGTGTTGGCCTGGGTACCCAAAAACAGCTGTGCTTCCTCCCCTACCCTCACCCGCAGCCGAATGGCATCGCCGGAAACCAAACCGCCGCCGTAGTTCGACAGCACCGCGTAGCAGGCCCGAGCGGCAGAACGAGGCTGCAAAATCTTGAGCGGCTGTACGCTGCGGCACGTCGTCAGCACCGACTGTCCGCGCACTACGGCTACTTCCAGCGCACTTTCTTCGGGTAGAGGCATCAGTCAGAATGCAGGCAGTGATGAACGCAACAAGAGGAAACGGACTGGTTTCGTTACTTCGCTTTCTCACGCACCATCAGGCCCAGCACGTCGCGCAGGCTGTCAATCTGGTGCTTGGGTTCCAAGGCCCGGCACGCGTCGGCGTCGCCGAAGCCGTAGCGCGCCCAGCAGGCGTCGATACCGCAGTTCCGGGCAAACAGCAGGTCGGCGGCCGTATCGCCAATCATGAGGGTAGCGGCGGGCAGCACCGGCGCGAAGTAGGGCCGCACAACTTGCTCGTAGAGCACGGGGCTAGGCTTTAGAGGCAGTTGCTGGTCGGGGTAGCTGCCATCGCCGACGAGCAGTTGCACATCGGCGCGCAGGCCCAGGCGCGTTAGGGAAGTTTCCAACGTAACAGCGCCTTTGTTGCTTACTACGGCTACGGCAATGTTTCGGGCACGGGCCGCAGCCAGCACCTCACGGGCGCCCGCAAACGGCTTTACCAACTCTTCTCCCTCGTTGGTATAGATGCTCCGATAGGTGAGCAGCCACGCCGCTAACTCGGCCCCGGCCAATTGCGGGTGCAATGCCTGTAGGGCGTCGGGCGAGGGTAGGCCCAGTCCTACCACCCGCTCCAGCTCGGCTTGAGGCGGCACCGGCACTTGGTAATGTGTAAATACTTGGTGCAGACTATGAAGGATAGCCGCCTCTGAGTTGCAGAGCGTACCATCGTAATCAAACAAAAGCAGAGAGTAGGACATGGGCGAAAATAAATTACTCCGCATGGTGCAGAGGAAGTTGTAAAGCTACTGGCTGAAACGCCGATAATGCTCTTAGAATAGGCAGGAAACGTATTTTCACGGCACGTAGCTCAACAACAAATTCATAATGAAGTAATTATGTACTTCAAATGAGTAACCGAATTACCTGCCAGCCGTTAAGATTACGGATTTGCACGGCTACAAAAGCCAGCGCTTTGCAACCTGCCAGACTACCGGCCGTTGTAGGCCACTTAGTTTTGTTACCCGCTATCATCTACTCTTTCACCAGAAACTTTCTTTTCATGAAACGCTCATTCTTTTTCGCTGCCGCGGCTCTTACTGCTGCTACCCTGTCGCTCTCTAGCTGTGGCAACGATTCAACTACTACCGACACCTCGACTACTGCCGGCGGCGCAATGGATTCCAACCCGACCATGAACTCGGATACGGGCATGAATGCCGATACTACCATGTCGACGATGCCATCTGACGGCACTTCCACCATGTCGGATGCTGGCGCAGCTACTACCACTGCTGGCATGTCTACTGGCAGCAGCGGTACCATGAACGGCGCTACCACCGGCACCACGGCTGGCACTACTACAACTGGCACGGCTACTACCACCGTCGGCACAGCTGGTACCACAGGTGCTACCACTATGTAAATGAACGGCGCTGCCGTTTTAGAAGCGAAAGCCACCCCGAACACATATCTGGGTGGCTTTTTTACGCCTTTTTCTTCCTACCCAGGCTGCCCCAGCCCTTTGCGCCAGCGCAGGATAATACGCAGAACAAGCATCCAGACTACGCCCGCTGCAAAACCGGCCGTCACATCAGTGGCATAGTGCACATGCAGGTACACACGCGTGAGGCCAATGAGGGCGGCCCATACCAAAAGCCCCACGGCAAGGCCGCGCTGACCGTGGCGCCACGCCAGCCATGCCAGCGCCGCGTACAAGGAACTGCCAATCATGGCGTGGCCGCTGGGAAAGCTCAGGCCTGGCTGCGGAATTAAGGCCGAACCGGGGCGAGTGCGCTGGAAATGGAGCTTCAGCAATTGGTTGAACACTGTAGCACCTACCACGGCCAGAAAGACCATCAGGGCCTCGCGCCGCTGTTGCCGCCACAGCAAAAAGCCCGGTATAAGCAGCGCAGCTGCTACCAAAAAGGGCATAGAGGCGAAAAACGTGATGCCGCGTACACAGGCTGTGAGCCACGGCGCGGCCGCCCGCAAGGCATCCAGCTGAGCAAACGCCCAATCGTCAAACGCAGCGGAATGCTGCACAAACACGATGCGCGTGAGGTAAAAAAACACTCCGAAGGCTAGTAGAAAGAACAACCCAGCCAGGGCCACTTCCAACGTAATCAGCTCGGCCAGCGTAGTTAGGCGCTTATGCAGACGTTTTCTCATATGGCCTATCCTACGCACCACTTGCCGTAGTTGATACTTTGAAGGCACAATCAGTCTGGCCTAAAAACAAAAAAGCCGACCCGGTGAGGGGTCGGCTTTCAGTGCGCTCGGAGAGACTCGAACTCTCACACCTTGCGGAACTGCCGCCTGAAGACAGCGCGTCTACCAATTTCGCCACAAGCGCAACACGTTTATCAGAAAACCGCCCTGTTGGTGGTCGTTTGATGGTGCAAAGATACAACGGTGAATTTGCTTTGCGCAACATTTTCTTCAAAATAATTCCTCAAAAACCGTGTTTTTGCATCACATAAGCTGTTTTTCAGCGAGTTGCGGATCATGTTTAAAGCGCTTTTTTACAATTTTTTCCAAGCGTTTCAGCAAGGGAATGGCAACAAGCAGCCACACAATACCGGCTGCGTAGCCCGCCAGCACATCGGTGGCGTAGTGCACGCGCAGGTACACGCGAGTAAGGCCGATAAGCAAAATCAGTAGCGCTAATCCCGTCATCAACCCCCAGCGTAGGGTAGGGCGCGCCATGTGGGTGTAGGTCAGGTAAATCAGTAAGCCGTAGAAAGAAGCCGAAATCATGGCGTGGCCGCTGGGAAAGCTCAGGCCCGAGGCCGACACCAGCGGCAGCAATGGCCGCGGGCGGTGGTAAAAATTCTTGAGTAGCAGGTTGAGCGTGATGCTGCCCAGGGCCACCACCGGCACCAGCAACGAATACCACCGATGCCGCCGCACCAACAGAAAATACCCAATCAGCCCCAGCGCCGCTGCCACAATGAAGTTGCGCGAGGCGAAAAACGTCAGCACCTCCACCCACTGCTGGTGGGTAGGGCCAAATAAGTCGCGCGTCCAGCGGAAAGCGGCCTCGTCGAAGGGTGCAGCGTGCTCGTTGAACACCTCGCGCCCAATCGCCAGAAACGCCACAGTGCCCAGCGCGCCCAACCCCAGCGTGAGCGTAAACTCGGTGATAAACAGCGTAATGCCTGCCAGCAGGCGCCGGAGTGAAGTAGTCATTCAAACAGAATTAAACTCTATCGAAGATAGTAACGCTTCTTCGAGCCATCTTTACAGGGTAGCCCTTGGCATTGCCCATAGCTTATTGTAGATACGGGTACTCGCCAATCGTTGGTCGGAAACCGCCTTCTTTCACCTTCAACCTCTACCCTTCTGAAAGGCTTCGATTACGTGGCGCCGTTTTATGATGCGCTGGCGCAGCTGGTATTTGGTAGGGCATTGCGCCGCACCCAGCAAGCAGCTCTGGCGGGGCTTCCAGTGGGCACGCCGCGGGTAATCATCATCGGGGGCGGCACGGGCTGGATTCTGGGTGACATCTGGCGGCAGTGTCCGCAGGCCCACGTGCTCTACCTAGAGGCCTCAAGCCAGATGCTGGCGCAGGCCCGCGCGTGGCAACACCGCCATCAGCCGCAGCGGGCCATACAAGTTGAATTTCGGCTGGGCACTGAAGCCGCATTGCGTCCAGCGGAGCAGTTTGACGTGGTACTCACCTTTTTCTTTCTCGACCTGTTTGCACCCAACCAGTTGCAGCGGGTAGTGCAACAGCTTAACGCAGTCCGGCGCTCCGGCGCGCCCTGGCTGCTTGCCGATTTCACGACCCCTACCCGCTGGTGGCACCACGGGCTGCTGGCTTTAATGTACCGCTTCTTTCAGCTCACTACGGGTATTTCAGCCCGGGCCCTACCCTCTGTACACGAGGCACTGGCGCAGGTGGGGCTGCGGCCACAACATAAGGCCTTCTTCTTTGGGCGGATGATGGAGGCAACGGTATTTTCGGAGCCGGTTGCTGATTGAGAAAGCGCCGTTCTGAGCGGAACGCTTACTTTTACTATCTCCACTCCTGACTATTCGTTCATGCAAAAACACGTTACTCTTCTTCTGGCACTGGCTTTTCCGCTGGCGCTGTGCCAGCCTGCGGCGGCTCAAACTACCTCGCCCCCCGTGCGCTACACGGTGGCTTTCCCCAATGCCGTGCATCACGAAGCCCAGGTAACCGCTACGTTTACCAACCTACCTACTACACCCTTGCAGGTACGGATGGCTCGCTCCTCGCCGGGACGCTACGCCTTGCACGAGTTTGCTAAGAACGTGTACGATGTGCGCGCCACCAACTCCAAAGGCCAGCCGCTGACCGTGACCCACCCCGACCCCTACGGCTGGGATGTGGCCGGCCACGATGGCACCGTCACGTTCACCTATACCCTGTTCGGCGACCGGACCGATGGCACCTACGCCGGCATCGACTGGCGCCACGCCCACCTGAACATGCCCGCTACCCTGGCGTTTGCCCGAGGCCTGGAGCAACGCCCGGTAGAAGTGAAGTTTGACGCGCCCGCTGACTGGAAAGCCGCTACTCAGCTGCGTCTTGAGCCAACCGGCAACACCTACTATGCGCCTCATTTGCAGTACCTCATGGATTCGCCTACCTCCCTGGGGGCACAGCAGGTGCGCAGCTGGCAGGAGCAAGGCAAGACCATTGAAATGCAGGTACTGCATGATGGCACCGCCGCCGAACTAGATGATTTTGTAACCAAAACTAAAGGCGTAGTGAAGGAAGCCGCCGCCGTGTTCGGCACGCTGCCGGACTACGATTTTGGTCGCTATACCTTCATTGCCAACTACTTGCCTCAAACCAGCGGCGACGGTATGGAGCACCGCAACTCCACTTCGCTCACCAGCAACCGTCCATTGCGCGGGCAGGGAGCATTGGATAACCTGGGCACGGTGTCGCACGAGTTTTTCCATAGCTGGAACGTGGAGCGCCTGCGCCCGCAGGACCTGGAGCCGTTCAATTTTGAACAGGCCAATATGAGCAGTAACCTGTGGTTTGCCGAGGGCTTTACGCAGTACTACGGCGACTTACTCCTGCGCCGCTCCGGTGCCTTCAGCACCGACCAGCAGTATTGCGACGAGGCCCTGTCGGGTGTGGTGAATGCCATGCTAAACTCGCCCGGAGCGGCGCGCTACTCGCCGGTATACATGAGCCAACAGGCACCCTTTGTGGATGCCGCCGTTAGCATCGACCCCAACAACCGGGCAAACACCTACCTCTCCTACTACTACATTGGGGCGGCTAATGCCTTGGCGTTGGATATGATGCTGCGCCAGGACCACAAAACCGACCTCGACACCTATATGCGGGCGCTGTGGCAGCAGTATGGCAGCAAACAGCAGAACTATGCCCCTGCCCGCCCCTACACCACCGCCGACCTACAACGCGTGCTGGGCGAAGTAGCCCGCGATACGGCTTTTGCCGGACAGTTTTTCCGCCAGCATATCTACGGGCATACCCTGCCTAATTTTGAAAAGCTGCTGGCTCCGGCTGGCCTCTTGGTGCGCAAAGCCCACGCCGGCCAAGCCAGCCTGGGCGCCAATCGGCTGTCGTTCAACACTGATAGCACACTCACTATCCCAGTTACTCCTCTGATAGGTAGTCCGCTCTACCAAGCCGGCCTCGACCGCGAGGACGTCATCACGAAATTGGATGGTCAGCCCGTTGCCAACCGTACGGCCTACGGCGCCCTGCTGGCCCGCCACAAGCCCGGCGACGTGGTGCCAGTAGTGTACCGTTCGCGGGGGCAACAGCGCACTGCTCAACTAACCCTCACCGAAGATCCTATCTTGGAGGTCCTACCCTACGAAGCCGACAAGCGCACCGTCACGAAGAAGATGAAAGCCTACCGCAACGCGTGGCTGGGTAGCAAAGCCAAATAAGCAGCTACAACGTCTAACACTTACCAGGAAAGCGTACGCTGCCTGTATTTTCATGGATAGTAAGCGTGTTGCTATCCTAGTCTTTTTCCCCTGCGGTATGCGGATTGGATATGATGCAAAACGCCTGTTTGGCAATTTTACTGGCTTAGGAAACTACAGCCGGACTCTGGTGCAGGATGTGGCGCGTTTTCATCCCGAACACGATTACCATTTATACACGCCTGCCATCCGGCAACATCCAGCAACACAACCCTTTCTGGAAAGCACTCAGTATACCACGTTTGTGCCCCCCAGTGCCTTCTTCCGATCCTTGTGGCGCAGCTACGGCGTAGTAAAACAATTGAAACGAGACGGTATTGAACTATACCACGGGCTAAGCCACGAATTACCCGTAGGCCTTACGCGTGCGGGCATTCCAGGCGTGGTCACCATGCACGATGTCATTTCCAAAGTTCATCCGGAGTGGTACGGTGCTGTAGAGCGCATTATCTACGACCAGAAGGTACGTTACAGCTGTCGGCACGCGGCTAAAATAGTTGCTATCAGCGAGCATACGAAGCGTGATTTGATAGAGTATTACCGGGTAGAGCCAGACAAAATCAAAGTCATTTATCAAGCCTGTGACCCTGTATACTATCAGCGGCAACCCACTGAACAGGCGGCTCGCACGGTGGCACAATTGGGCGTAACAACGCCTTATGTCTTAGGGGTAGGAAGCTTAGAGCCCCGTAAGAATATTGCCACACTGCTTCGCGCTTACCAACACTTGCCAGTCGATTTGCGGGTACCGCTTGTTTTGGTGGGTAAGGGGAAGCGTCATAAACAGCAGTTGCAACAGCTACTAAGTCAAGCAAATTTGGAAGATGTAGTGTATTGGTTGGAAAACGTAGTGGATATTCGGCAACTCCAGGCGCTGTACCAAGGGGCTTCGGCTCTCATCTACCCTTCACTGTACGAGGGATTTGGGCTACCCATAGCCGAGGCACTGTTGTGCAAAACGCCTGTTATTGCTTCCTCCACTTCTGCTCTACCAGAAGCAGGAGGGCCAGCCTCGTGCTATATAGACCCCACTAGTCCTGAGCAGCTCGCGCACGCTATAGAGAAAGTCCTGACCGATTCAGCACATGCGAATCACATGCGGGAACAGGGCTACCAATACGCCCACACGCAATTTGCACCCGCACGCCTTGCTACTCAGTTAGTAGATTACTACAGCTAATAGACCTGTTTCCAAATCAGAAATGGGCGCTAGAATCTGCCGGTTATGCTTTGGCAAGCGGACGCCAGATCAAGCATGACGTTCATTTTTCTTTATTCGGACTTCCGCACGAATCGTGTGCCGGTTGGACGCCTACGGCATCGGACCGGCACACGATTCTCTAAACAACTTCAATAAAACCCAGCAGTCCGCAAACGCTTGGAGGGGTAGCAATGGTCACGCATATTGTGACCATTGCTACCCCTCCAAGCGTTTGCGGACTATTAGACTTACCGGCTAGCCTGCATCTGTACAATTTGCATCGGTTCTGCTGTTTGGACCCGTGCTTCGCCCTGGGGCTCTGCTTTGGGATGACGAATCATGACGGGCTGCGTGGTGGTTACGCCATTCACCGTGAGGTGCAGTTGGTAGTTACCGTTGGGTAGTTCCAGGAAGGGCAGCGTCTGGTTATGCACCCCGTCGGTCAATTGGCGAGCGTCGGAAGAGCGCACTGCCACGCCGCGGGTATCGTAAAGCACCCAGCCCACGGGCATATTGCCAGGCAGCTGATAGCGTAGCTGTGAGATGCCATTGGAGGGGTTGGGGTACACGTGCACTTTATAATCGCCATTACCCACGAGCGGGGTAGCTTTGGTGCTAACCTTGGCACCCACTACGGGCTCCAGTTTCCACTGCTGATCGGCGCCGCCATTGTAGCGCCACTGCTGCAAACCACCTTCCGACGTTTCTTTCGCAGTTAGGGCTTTGCTGCTGTGCTTGGCCACCAGCGAGTAGTAGCCATCTTCCGCCTCGTGAATCAGCCACAGCTGGTTGTCGCTCTTATAGGCAGGCCATAGGTCGAGGGCGGCCCCGTTAGAAGAGGAGTTGCCGAGCACTTCCAGTGCTTTGTTGCTACCCTGCACAAACACACGGTAGTAGCCATTGCCTGCCGACTCAATCATCCATTCGGGGGCAGCGGCATCGGCGGCGACTTTGCTGGTCGCTTGCTGCTCTGCCACGGCCAGCGTTTGGCCATCGTTGCGGGCCTTCAAACGATATACTCCCGACATGGAGGCTACCGCTGGAGCGGCTACGGCGCCTTTGGGTAGGCGCATGCCAGATTTACGCGCTACAGTTTGCTTAGGAGCTTCTACTGCTACTTTTGGTTGCGCTACTGCTGGTGCGGGCGCCGGAGCAGCGGCCATCACAAATCCTTCGGCCGAGAAGGCTTCAGCCGGAATAGCCTGGCGTGCTTGCTTCGGCGATGTCCACTGCAACTGCACGTGCGCATCGCCTTCTTCGCTGTGATATTCCAGCTTAATCGGCGTTGATTCGCCAGCGGCCAGGTTCACGTAAATATCCGACTCGGTGAGGCTCTGGCCATCCCAAGTATCCAGAATTTTCTGTCCGTTGATCCACAACCGCACTTGTTCCCCAGCGCGCACGGCAAACGAGTAGGAGCCAGTGGTAGGAGCCGTCAGGAAGCCTTCCCAACGTACCGAGAAATAATCGGCTGGTATGGTAGGGGCTGGTGCGTCTTTTCCCCACTGGAAATTGGGTGCGGCGTCCTGCTGCTGGCGGATGGGTTTACCAGCCAGCGTGCTGTTACCGAAATACCACCCCGTGAGGCCCGGCGTTCCGTTTTGCGCTGGCGCTACCAACTGCTGAAATTCTTTGCCTGGCGCTCCTTTAGCAGAAGCAAACGCACCTTCGGTATGGCTAAACAGGTGCATCCCCACCAAGGAACAGTAGAGTAAGTGTCGCATCATAGGAGAAGAATGTACGGAATTTGGTTAAAATAGTATTTTATTAATAAATACTACCTCTGTTACGTCTATTTCAAAGCTTATCAAACACAATAAAAACCAAGCCAAAGTAGCATATTACAATACAATGCTTATAATTTTACTATTAATCACAAATATGCTTGATATAGCTTATTTAATAATATGATGCTATACCTATTCCAGCGGCAGATGGCTCATACAAGCTAGATAACATCCAGTGAAACGCTACCCTACTTCTGCTACCCAGCTACGATTGTAGCCAGTTGGCCTTTTCTTGGGCTGCTTATTCAGCTTGAGCTTGTGTTTCGGCCAATGGATGGCGCACCAGGATAGGTTGAGTGGTGGTGATGGTCCCCACAGTGAGGTGCAATTGGTAATTACCGTTGGGTAAGGCCGATAACATTAGCGTTTGCTGATGCACACCGCTGATTGTCCGGCGGTAATCGGAGGTACGCACCACAATACCACGCGCATCGTAGAGTACCCAGCCCACTGGTATAGCATCCGGCAGTTGGTAGCGCAGTTGTGAGAGGCTGTTGGCAGGGTTAGGCGACAAGCTCACGTTGTAGGTACCATTGCCCATAAGCGGTGTGCTGGTGGTAGCCGGTTGGGTTACCTTCTCTTTCACGGGATCCAGCCGCCACTGTTGGTCTTCGTGGCCGTTTGCACGCCACTGCTGTACGCCACCCTCGGCAGGCGCTTTGGCCGTGAGGGCTTTCCGGCTATGCTTAGCCACCAGCGTGTAGTAGCCGTCGCCTACCTCCTTAATTTGCCACAGCTGATTATTGCCACTGTAGTAAGGCCATAGGTTGAGGGCAGCACCGTTGGAAGACGAGCTACCTAGCACCTCCAACACTTTAGTGCCACCTTGCACTGCTATCCGGTAGTAGCCTTGGCCGGCTGGCTCGATACGCCAGTGCGCAGCCGCTGCCGCATCGGTACTAGGCTGGTGCTCATCGGCAACGGCCAGTGGCTGACCGGTGGTGCGAGCTTTCAGCGTGAATATACCTGCTAGCTCTGCGGGAGCCGGCATGGTGGTAGGCACGGCTTTAGCTTGGGCCGTCTTTGCTGGCTGAGTCGTAGCGGGGGCTGGCTTGCGTTTGGCAGCGGCATTCTGCTGCTTGGCGCCGGTGCCCGGTGCCGTTGCGGCTACAACATCACCGCTCTCCGAAGAAAAAAATTGGCCTGGAATAGCCTGCCGTGCCTGGCCAGGAGGTAGCCATTGCAGCTGCACGTGCGCGTTGCCTTCTTCACTGTGGTATTCCATCTTCACTGTTGTGGTTTCGCCGGCGGCCAGCGTTATATAGGCCGGTGGCTGTAGCTGGCCAGTACCGTCCCAGGTGTCGAGCACCTTTTGCCCCCCTATCCACAATCGCACTCGCTCGTCGGCACGTACAGAAAACGAGTAGGAGCCGGTGGTAGGGGCTATAAGCCAGCCCAGCCACCGCACCGAGAAGTAGTCGGCTGATATGGTGGGGGCCGCTGCATCTTTGCCCCAATCAAAGTTGGGGGCAGCATCGCGGCGTTGGAGCACTGGTTTGCCCGCCAGCGTACTGCTGTTGAAGTACAGCGCTGTGAGCCCGGTCTGATTGCCTGGCACCACAAGCGAGGTTTTTTCTGCTTCGTCTGCCGGTAGCCAGGGCTGGGGATGTGCGTTCCCAGTGGCAGCTAACATACAGATACTTAAAAGCGAACAACAAAATATACGTTGTGTCATACCAACTTCACCAAAAAGTACATTTATAGTATTTTACCAACAAAATAATGCATCTTATCCCTGGCAATCAGCTTAAAAATATTCAATTAATATTCCATAAAAAATAATTTATAGCCGATTACTTGTATTTAAATACAATTTAACTATTTAGTGCAAACCCCAGCCGGTTTCTTCAATTACTGGCTTCTTGATTCCTTTGGGAGAAACTATTCGTGTCGGAAGCGCTGAACCGCACTATGATTGCCTATATCCGGCAACTCCCGACCTTTGCGCCGGGCAGCCACACAACGCAAGGTGCTGATCGGCCGTTTGCGGGTATACTGTCTTCTTATTTATCTTCCCACCAACTCACACTTACCATGAGCAACCACTTGGTGAAGGGCAAGGACTTTTACGAAAGCGTCCTGCACTTCTACGACCACGCGGCGAGCTTCTCGAAGCTCGATCCTGGCATTATAAGCCAGATTCGGACCTGCAACAGCATCTATAAAGTAAACTTCCCGGTGGAGGTAGACGGGCACGTGCAGGTGTTCGAGGGCATTCGGGTGCAGCATAGCCACCACAAGCTGCCCAGCAAGGGTGGTATTCGCTACAGCATCCACGTGGACGAGGAAGAAGTGATGGCACTGGCCACGCTCATGACCTTTAAGTGCGCCTTGGTAGACGTGCCGTTTGGTGGTGCCAAAGGTGGTGTGAAGATCAACCCGCGTACTAGCTCCGTGCAAACGCTGGAGCGCGTGACGCGCCGCTATGCCAGTGAACTGATTAAAAAGAACTTGATTGGACCAGGCATGGATGTGCCAGCACCCGATTATGGTACCAGCAGCCGCGAAATGGCCTGGATTGCCGATACTTACCTCACCTTTAAGTATGGCGACACCAGCGCGCTGGGCTGCGTAACGGGTAAGCCCGTGGGCCAGGGCGGCATCAGGGGCAGGACGGAAGCCACGGGCCTAGGTATTTTCTATGGCATACGGGAGTTGCTCGAAGATGAGCCGCTGCTGAAAAAGCTAGGCATGACCAGCGGCATGGCAGGCAAACGCATCATCGTGCAGGGCTTGGGCAACGTGGGCTACCACGCCGCGCATTTCTGCCAGCGCGAAGGTGCCCTGATTGTGGGCATTGCCGAGCGCGAAGGCGGCTTATACAACCCGGCAGGCCTAGATGTGGAGGAAGTGTTCAAGCACCGCTCCGTTACGGGCTCTATCCTCGATTTCCATCCTGATGCGAAGAACTTCGAGGACTCGTTGCAACTGCTGGAATACGAGTGCGACGTGCTGCTGCCGGCCGCGCTGGAAAACCAGATTCACGAGGGCAATGCCAAGAATATCAAGGCCAAGATAATTGCCGAAGGTGCCAACGGCCCTACCACCCAGGAGGCCGAAAAGATTCTGCTGGAACGTGGCGTAGTTATCCTACCCGACCTCTATCTAAACGCCGGTGGCGTGACGGTTTCCTACTTCGAGTGGCTGAAAAACCTGTCGAATGTGCGCTTTGGGCGCATGGGCAAGCGGGCTGAAGAAGCCTCGCTGAAGCGCCTGGTGATGACCATTGAGCAAACCACCGGCAAAACGGTGAGCGAGCGGGAACGTGCCCTCATCATCCACGGGGCCGACGAAATTGACCTAGTGCATTCGGGACTGGAAGACACTATGATTACCGCTTACCGTGAAATTCGGGCGGTGATGGACGAGGTGCCAGGCATTACAGATCTGCGCACGGCGGCCTTCTACGCGGCCATTGAGAAGATTGGCGTGAGCTACCAAGCACTTGGCATCTTCCCATAAACCGAAGGGATTTGCCCGCTTACCTTTGGCTACTTACTTGAGAAACAGGCCGTCATGCTACGCGTGGCGGCCTGTTTTGCGTAAAATATTCGCCGGTTTGCACCGCGGTTGCGTATCTTGTCGAAACTAAACATACGGGCTTTCCCTTCTACTATCCATGCTACGTACCCTACCCTTCGCTATAGCTTTTCTATCGGCTGGCCCACTGCTGGCCCAAACGCCTATGGTGGTTCCGATGGCCGCCGAGGTAGAAGCACCTCTGATCGGCTTACAGGCCAACCGCACTTCCTATCAGCTAAATATCGGTACGACCTTCGCGGGTGGGTTGGGCTCGGCCATGCACATCAGCCCGCGGGTGACGCATCAGTTGGGCAAGCGTTTTTTCGTGTTCGGCGGCATGACGTACATGCGTACGTTCATCAATCCGGCCTACTACACCTCGCCGACCGGGGCCTCGACTACTGCTGATGCATTATTCAACAACAACCGTTTCGCTGTCAGCAACCGCTACCTTATCTACGGTGGCGGCACCTACCTCGTAAGCCCGCGCCTGGCCCTCACGGGCACAGCCTGGAAAGATATGTCGCCTACTGTTAACCCCTACGCGGGCTTTGGCAGCATGGGCCAGGGCATGAGCATGCGCGCCGACTACCGCCTCACCGAAAACCTGACGGTGTCGGGTGGGGTGCGTATGGCAAGTGGCGTGGGCTACGCGCCGCTGTATGGTCCTGGCTTTGGTTTCTGATACATAAAGGCTTCAATAAAGGCGACGTAGGCCTTCGACGTTTCGCTTTACCTTCCACCGCCGCGCTCCGGGAACATTCCGGGGCGCGGCGGTTGTGTTTACTCTTGCCTTCTCTACCCTCCTCCCATGTCCTCACGCCCTACCTATCATCGCAACGAAAAGCTGCTGACCGTTCTACCCAAATACCCTGGCAATAAGATGATTGGCCGGGAATACTGCAATGGCGAAGAGCTGTACGAACCTAGTTTTGCCAACGTATTTCGGTGGAAATTTCTAACCGAAAACCCACAGAAAGCGGAGAAGAAAGCCGACACCTGGGCGCCGGCAGTGGTAGACTGCACGGAGTTTCTGCGCAGTGACACGGACGGGCTGGTGTGGCTGGGGCACGCCTCCTTTGTGCTGCGGGTAGGCGGCGTCACGCTGCTCACCGATCCGGTGTTGTTTTCCTCCTTCGGGCTGCAACGCCGCCACCCCCTACCCTGCCGCCCCGAGGACCTGACGAACATCGACTACCTGCTGCTCAGCCACGGCCACCGCGACCACCTCGACGAGGCCTCCGTGAAGCTGCTGGCCCGCCAGAACCCGCAGATGCAGGTGCTGACGGCCCTGAGTATGGCACCGCTGCTGCGCGGCATGGCCCCTACCCTGGCGGTGCAGGAGGCCGGTTGGTGGCAGCAGTACGACCTGGGCCCCGAGGCGCCGCTGGAAATCTTCTACCTGCCCGCTTCGCACTGGCATCGCCGGGGAGTATTCGACCTAAACAAGGTCTTGTGGGGGTCCTTTCTCATTCGCATGCCCGGAGGCAGCACCCTGTATTTCGCCGGCGACACGTCGCTTGCCGGTCATTTTGAGGCCATTGAGAAGCAGTTTGGTCCCCTGGACATTGTGCTTATGCCCATTGGCGCCTACAAGCCGCCCTTTATGATGGAGATGAGTCATACCAATCCCCACGAGGCTGCCAAAGCCACCAATATAGTACGCGCCGGCCACGTGGTGCCCATGCACTACGGCACCTTCGACCTGAGCGACGAGCCGGCTTCGGAACCCCTGCGCCTGCTAGAAGAAATAGCGGCCGGTGGCATGCTCCGTGCCGAGCTGCATGCGCCCGCGGTAGGCGAGGTGATGCCCTGGCAGGAATGGCTTTAGGCTATTTATTGCCGTGCTTCTCAACTCTCAAAATCTACCCTTATGAGTTAAGCAGGAAATGCAATATTTATAATTAATCATAGCTTTTAATATCATTTTAATGCAAATTAATATGACTTTTCCCAATAAGCACCGTAAATTTGGCATTCGTAAGTGAGCATGCTTCTACCTAATGCCTGTAAAACATGAGCTGCTGGGTAGCAGCTGTAAATAGACTACCCATTGCCGGCTGCGGCGCAGCCAACTATGCGGAGAATGTGCCGCACCAGCTACGTGTTTTCAGGTAGCCCGCTCTTTTCTTAATTTTTTCCATGGCTTCTAAGTCTCATTCAACCAGCCTCCCGCCTCCTACCCCTTGGCAGCGCCTTACGCGCATGCTCGACACAGAACGCGACACGATTCGCTACATTCTGTTTTTTGCTATTCTAACGGGCCTCATTGGCCTCACCCTACCCCTGGGTACCCAGGCCGTGTTTAACCTCGTTTCGACGGGGGCCGTGTTCAGCTCTACCTATATCCTGATTGGGGTAGTGGTGCTGGGCGTGCTACTGGGCGGCATTTTGCTGATTGGGCAGATGACCTTGGTAGAGGCCATCGAGCAACGTCTGTATGCGAAGGCCGCTATCGAGTTTGCGTATCGCCTACCCCGCATCAAGCCGGAAGCGCTGGAAGGTGAAAATCCGCCGGAGCTGGTGAACCGCTTTTTCGACATTCTAACGGTGCAGAAAAGCCTCACGAAGTTTCTGATTGACTTGATGTTTGCGGGCTTTCAGATTCTGTTTGGGGTGATTGTGCTGGCTTTTTACCACCCCATTTTTATTGCGTTCGGGCTGTTCACCATCATTATGCTGGTGTTCATCTACATCATGAATTACCGCCGGGCCTTGCGCACCAGCATTGAAGAATCAGCGCATAAGTACGAAACAGTGGACTGGCTGGAGCAGGTAGCCCGCGAGCTGCCCCAGTTTCGGCACAGCAAGGAAGAACAGCAGCGTGCCCTCACGCGCACCGACGAGCTGACGGCCGATTACCTGAACGCCCGCAACGACCACTTCCGGGTGCTGAAAAGTTACTATGGTTGGGGCGTGGCCCTGCGCACGGTGCTCACGGCTGGCTTGCTGATTGCCGGCACGCTGTTCGTGGTGTCGCGGCAGATGACGCTGGGCCAGTTCGTGGCGGCCGAGGTGCTGATTGTGCAGATCAGCGGATCTATTGAAAAACTAATGACTGGCGTGAGTACCGTGTTTGATATGCTAACGGGGGTAGAGAAACTAGCCGCCGTGACCGACCTACCCATGGACGAGAAAAAGACGGAGGGAACCCATGCTTAACCTATCCAACCAAAACGTAGACGAGGCGGTATGGCAGGAGCAGCCCCAACGCTCTCAGAAAGAACTACTGGTGCCGCACGGCAGCCGTACGCTGGGCCGCGTGATGCTGGCCGTGGGTATCATCTTCCTGATTATCCTGTTCTTACCCTGGCGCCAGACCATTGAGGGCACTGGCACGCTTACCACCCTACGCCCCCAAGACCGCCCCCAAACGGTGCAAAACCAGATTGCGGGCCGTATAGAGCACTGGGCCGTGCGAGAGGGCCAGTTTGTGCGTAAAGGCGATACCATCCTAACTATTTCTGAAATTAAAGACGAGTATTTTGACCCTAACCTGCCCGAACGCCTAACTGAACAGCTGGCGGCCAAGCGCGGCAACGTGACGGCCAATACCGCCAAAATTGAAGCTACCGACCAGCAGCTAGCCGCCCTGCGCACTACCCTGAACGTGCAACTGGAATCGGCCCGCAACAAGGTGGAACAGGCCCGCAACTACGTTGCCAGCGACAGCGCCGACCTGGTGGCCGTGACCAACTCCTATGACATTGCCAAAGCCCGCCTGGCCCGCTACGAGAATGGCTACCAAAACGGCTTGTTTTCCCTCACCGACATTGAAACGCGCCGCCTGAAATTACAGGAAGACCTAGCCAAGGTAACGGCCCAGCGCAACAAGCTGCTGAACTCCCGCCAATCGCTGGCGAATGCTATTATCGAGTTGAGTAACCTGCGCGCCAAGTACGGGCAGGACTTGGCTAAAACCTTGTCGGATCGTAGCTCTGCTGTGTCGAGCCGGGCGTCGTCGGAGGGGGAAGTGGCTTCCTTGCGCAACAAGATTGCCAACGTAGAGGTACGCCGCGGCCTGTACGTGGTGCGCGCCCCGCAAACCGGCTACGTGGTGCGTACGCTCAAGGCGGGCATCGGCGAAACCATCAAGGAAGGCGAGTCTATTGCTACGTTGCAGCCCGAAGCGCCGGTATTGGCCGCCGAGCTGTATGTGCGTCCCATGGATGTGCCGCTGATTCAGCGGGGCAGGCAGGTGCGAATTCAGTTTGATGGCTGGCCGGCAGTGCAGTTTTCGGGCTGGCCCTCGGTGGCTGTAGGTACCTTTGGCGGCGTGGTGACGGTGATTGACGTGGTGAGCAGCACCAACGGCAAGTACCGCCTGCTGGTGCGCCCCGAGCCTCACCCCGAACACCGCAACGACGACGACCATAAGTGGCCTACCCAGCTACGCCTGGGCTCGGGCGTATACGGTTGGGTAATTCTGGATTCGGTGCCCGTATGGTACGAAATCTGGCGACAGCTCAACGGCTTCCCACCTAGCTTACAGGCTGAGCCACAACCCGACTCGCCTGTAAAAGTCGAAAAGAAGTAGGAAATGAGGATGCGTTTTTTTGTGCTGACTAGTTGGCTCACGCCCCTAGCTATCCTGCTGCCTACCCTTGCCGCGTTGGCCCAAACGCCCCGCCTCCCTACCCAGGCGCCGGGACTGGAGCCTGCGCCCCTGCAAACCAAACAACTAGCGCAGGACCGGCCACCCGTAGATACGGCCCGTATTTTCTCGCTGCAAGATTTGGCAGAGCTGGTGTTTGCCTACCACCCCGTGGTGAAGCAGGCCGCGCTGCTCAGCGAAGATGCCCGCTCGCAGGTGCAGCAGGCCCGCGGCGGCTTCGACCCCAAGCTGGGCTCGGGCTTCGACCGCAAGCTGTTTGGCGGCACCGACTACTACAACAACTGGGCAAACGAGTTGAAGGTCCCGATCTGGCCGGGCGGTATCGACCTAAAAGTAGGCTACGACCGCATGGTGGGCACTTACGTGAATCCCGAGCACCGCACCCCGCTCAACGGCCTGGCCATTGCCGGCCTGTCGGTGCCGTTGGGGCAGGGCCTGTTGATTGACGCCCGCCGCAGTACGCTGCGCCAAGCCAAAATCATGGTCGACGCCGCCGAGGCCGATCAGGTGAAGCAGATCAACACCATCTGGCTGGAGGCAACGCAGGCGTACTGGAACTGGTACTTCAACTACCAGCAAATGCTGCTCATTCAGGAGGGGGTAGAGCTGGCCGAAACCCGCTTCCAGGGTACCAGCCGCCGCGCCCAACTGGGCGACCAAGCCCCCATTGACTCAGTGGAGGCACAGATTACGGTGCAGGACCGCTTGGTACAATTCGCGCAGTTGCAGGTGGAGCAGCAGAACGCTGGCTTGCTCTTATCGAATTACCTTTGGACCAAAGACGGCCAACCTGCGGAGTTGCCCGCCTATGCTGTGCCGCAGCTGCCTACCATGCGCACAGTCGACAGTCTGACGTATGAGCAGCTCCAGGATTTTGCGGCCAACCGCCATCCTACCTTACTCAAGCTCGACGCCAAAATTCGGCAGTTGGGCGTGGAGGTACGCTACCGCCGCGAGTTGCTGAAGCCCACCGTGAACGTGAGTGGCTATTTGCTCAGTCGCGGCGACTTCTACCGCCCCGAGGTGCCCGGCTACTACGACTTCGGCCGCGACAATTACAAGGTAGGGGTAGACTTTGCCTTCCCGCTGTTCCTACGCAAGGAGCGCGGCAAGCTCTGGCAAACCCGCATCAAGGTGCAGGATGCCACGCTGGAGCAGCAGAACAGCCGCCGCATGATTGCCAACCAGGTCAGCGCCAAGTACAATACCCTCAAGGCCTACGAACGTCAATTGGCCGTGCAGGAGCAAGCCATTGTCAATCAGCGGATTTTGCTGCAGGCTGAGCTGCAAAAGTTTGAGTTGGGCGAAAGCACGATTTTCCTCATCAACGCCCGCGAAAGCAAGCTCATTGAACTGCGTCTCAAGCAGGAAAGCATGCGCGCCAACTACGAAAAGTCGCTGGCCGAGCTGTATTACTATGCCGGCACGCGCACACTGGGCAATGAGTAGGATGAGTAGCTGTTAGCTTTTGGCTGTTAGCTGTTAGCTTTGAGGTTCTTGTTGTAGCTGTCGACCTTCACATCGGCGCTATCAGCTAACAGCCAAAAGCTAACAGCTAAAGTCCATGTCCCCTACCCTCATCCTGAGCCTGATTGCGGGCTACTTCGTGGTGCTCGTCATCATCTCGATCCTCACATCGCAGAAGGCCACTAGCGAGTCGTTTTTCATTGCCAACCGCAACGCCCCCTGGTACATGGTGGCGTTTGCCATGATTGGCACCTCGCTGTCGGGCGTCACGTTCATCTCCATTCCGGGCATGGTGCAGGGGCAGGCCTGGAGCTACATGGCTGTGGTACTGGGCTATACGATAGGTTACTTGGTAATTGGCACCGTGCTGATGCCACTTTACTACCGCTTGCAGTTGGTGTCTATCTACACCTACCTGGAGCAGCGGTTTGGGTTTTGGAGCTACAAAACGGGCGCTTTTTTCTTCTTGATTTCCAGGGCGGTAGGCGCGGCGTTCCGGCTGTTTCTGGTGGCGGGCGTGCTGCAATTTGCCGTGTTCGATGGGCTGGGCGTGCCGTTTGCCGTTACCGTATCGGTTAGCATTCTGCTGATTTACCTGTATACCTTTCGCGGCGGCCTCAAAACCATTCTCTGGACTGACACCTTCCAAACCCTGGCCATGCTGGTGTGCGTGGGCGTGAGCATCTACCTGATGGCCGACGAGCTGAACCTGGGTTTTGCTGGCTTGGTGAAAACGGTGAAGGAAAGCGCCATGTCGCAGATCTACTTCTCCGACCCCAAAGACGACAAGTTTTTCTGGAAGCAATTCGCCTCGGGCGCCTTCATCACCATCGTGATGACCGGTCTCGACCAAGACCTGATGCAGAAGAACCTGAGCTGCCGCAACCTCCAAGACGCGCAGAAAAATATGTTCTGGTTCACGATTGCCATTGTGATTGTGAACGTGTTTTTCCTGTCGCTGGGCGTGCTGCTCTACCAGTTTGCCGCAGCCAAGGGCATTGCCCTACCCACCAACCCGGCTACCGGCAAAGTCATCGGCGACAACGTGTTTCCGCTGCTGGCTACCAACCATTTCTCCCTGTTTGCGGGCGTCGTGTTCATCCTGGGCATCATTGCCGTCACCTATGCCTCCGCCGACTCGGCCCTGACGGCCCTCACGACCTCCTTCTGCGTGGATATGCTGGATATCAAGCAGTACGACGAGCGCAAGCAGAAGCAGGTGCGCCAGCTCACGCACTTTGGCTTCTCGCTGGTGCTGATTGTCATTATCCTGATTTTCCGGGCCATCAACGACCAAAGCGTGATTACGGCCGTGTTCAAGGCGGCGGGCTACACCTATGGGCCGCTACTGGGACTCTACTCTTTCGGTATCTTCACCGGCCGCGGCCTGCACGACCGGCTGGTACTGCCCGTGTGCTTCGCGGCCCCTCTCGTCACGTGGTTTATCAACGCCAATTCCAAAGCGTGGTGGGACTACGAGTTTGGCTTTGAAATCCTGATACTCAACGGTATCCTCACGTTTATCGGCCTCCTGCTAATTTCCCGGCCCGCCGCTACTCGCGAATTGAACCCTGCGGTGTAGAGGTTGTTGAGGGGTAGCGTACCTTTGTGCGCTGGTCTGAAGCTATATTTTGGACTACCCCTCCGCTATGAAACATCTGTTCTTCATCTGCCTGCTGTTTCTTGCGGGTATTATGGCGCAGGCCCAAACTCCTACCCCGCCGGCCAAGCAGCCCACTGAGTTGCGCGCTGGTCGGATGCAGGCTCAGCGCGCCCCCGCCGCTAACCGCCCCGATGTGGCCCCACAGTTTCCGGGCGGCACCGAGGCCCTAAGTGCTTTTTTTCAGCAACAGGTAAAGTATCCGGAGGCGGCACGCGTCAGCAACGTGGCGGGCGATGTGGTGGTACAGGCCACTGTGGCGGCCGATGGCAAGCTGCAAAACCCAACCGTGGTGCAAAGTCTCTCGCCCGCCTGCGACGCCGAGGCCCTGCGCGTGTTGGCCCTTATGCCCGCCTGGCAGCCGGCCACTCGCAAGGGCCAGCCGGTAGCAGTGTTGGTGCGTGTGCCTGTGCCCTTCGGCAACTCCAAGAACCTGAAGGTAGAGCAGGGCAAAACGAAATTTGAATAAGTAATTAAGATGATTAACGCTAAAGGAAAGTACTTGTCGTGCTGCGCCTCCTTGTCATCCTGAGCTTGCGAAGGACCTTCTCACGCGAGAACGAGTCGTTGGTACGTCTGTCATTCTATCGTGACAAGG
>NZ_JAHWGL010000053.1 GCF_019334315.1 Hymenobacter profundi | reverse complement strand
GCCACGGCGGAAGATGGCGTGCGGGTAGCAACGCGGTAAGAACCTTGCTGTCATCCTGAGCGCAGCGAAGGACCTTACTACGCCTGAACAAGTAATGGTAAATGCTAATTACCTAGTGCTAGTCGTTCAAGCGTGATAAGGTCCTTCGCTGCGCTCAGGATGACAGAGAAAGGCTTCTACAGGGACTTCCTGCGGTTCTTTTTATAATCCTCAAATACCAAGTGCCCCAGCCCTTTCAGGCCGCTGTAGTAAGCTTTGCCCTGGTTCACCTCCGTAAATTCCTCCACAAACTCCCGCAGATAGGGGTCCTGAGCAATCATGAAGGTAGTGATGGGGATTTTGAGACGGCGAGCGGCGGCGGCCAAATTTAAGGTTTTGTTGACCACTTTGCGGTCCAGGCCGAAGCTATTTTTATAGTAGCCGGTAGGCTCCTTCAAGCAAGTCGGCTTGCCGTCGGTAATCATAAAGATCTGCTTGTTAGCGGTTTTACGCTTGCGCAGCAAATCCATTGCCAGCTCCAAACCAGCTACGGTGTTGGTATGGTAGGGACCTACTTGCAGGTAGGGCAAGTCTTTCACCTTGATTTCCCAGGCGTCGTTGCCGAACACGATTACGTCGAGGAAATCTTTGGGATACTTCTGCTTCACCAGCTCGGCCAGGGCCATGGCTACCTTCTTGGCGGGCGTGATGCGGTCCTCGCCGTACAGAATCATCGAGTGCGAGATATCAATCATCAACACCGTGCTAGTCTGGGTTTTGTGCTCGGTGTCGCGCACTTCCAAGTCGCCTTCGGTCAGCATGAAGTCGCCGCTGAGACCGTGGTTGAGTTGGGCATTACGCAGGGATTCAGTCATCTGAATCTGCTCCAGCGTGTCGCCGAACTCATAGCTGCGCATGTCGGTACCTGCCTCGTCGCCCTGACCGCTGTGGGGGGTAGCGTGGTTGCCCGAGTTGCCCTTCTTAAGCTTGCCGAAGATTTCTTCCAGCGCCGATTTGCGAATGTTCTGCTCGCTTTTGGCGGTGATGTTGAACGCACCCGGCTCCTGCGGGTTCTCATCGATATACCCTTTTTTCTTCAGGTCTTCGATGAAGTCGCCCATGCCGTAGTCATTGTCGGTGAGGCCGTATTGCTTGTCCAGCTCGTTGAGCCATTGCAGAGCCTCCCCCACGTCGCCGCTCGTAATGGTCACGAGTTGCATGAATAGTTTGAAAAGCGTGTCGAAGCCTTTCTCACCCGATTCCTCGGGCACAAAATCCTGGAAGCGAAAACCTAGTGCCATGTGTGTCTGAACTGCTTGAATAATCGGCACTGAGCTTCGTGCATGAACGAATGCGTAGCCGCGCCAAAAACTAACACCGCCTTGCGCAGGAATGTTTCCTGTAGGGCCAGGCCTACGTGTTGCGCGAGTGCATACGGCGCATGAGCGCCATGCGGACCGCTTTGGCCTGCTGTAGCAGCCATGGTAAGCGGTTATAGGAAATAGTAAGATATGGTACCGCTGCTGAGCCAAAACTGCTATAAAACTGTACTAAATTAGGGATTTCGGGAGCTTCAAAGTCAAAAAGCAAATTGGTTTCGGCATGAGAAGACAGAAATTCATCAATGAGTAAAGAGATAGCGCGAGTGGCTTTGCCTTCGATTGAGGAAGAGTTAAATAAATAAGTCACCTCATTGTTATGCTTCAATAATAGCATACTGGCTACTACTTTTCCATCTGTGGTTTTCACTTGCCATATAGACGCCTTTGCACGCCGTTGCGCCTCACGATACAAACTGCGCAATAAGGGATAAGCATGCCCTTCACCTATAAGACCATAGATTTTTGGAGCTGTATGTTCATCAAATAGTCGAATTAGCTGCTCAATATCGGTAGTGGATTCAATCGTCAGATTGTGATTACGGGCCTGTTGGAGTTGGCGTCTGCGACTAGGTTTGTAATCGGCAAATAGTTGCGAATAGGTGGGACGCAACGACAAATGATAAGTGGAGCGGCTTACACCAGGCAGCAACAAGCTATCAGTAATTATGGATGGTGAATTACTTATGTTGAAAGCATAATTGGTGATGAGTCGAAATTCTCTACGTAGGAGTTGACCAATTTCTTTCCAGTCTTCGGTCGTAGGTGTTTCGAGGAAAAATACGCCTAACTGCTGCGCAAACAACGGTTGCTGGAGGTAGCGAAACCCAAATTTTTTGCGTACTGGTAGCGGCATCACGGCCACGTAGCGTCCTTGTTCCTCTTTAACCAGTGCCTCCCAACCGGGCGATACAATATCAAGGTACCAAGTAAGGGCATAGATGAGGCCGTTGGGCGCTAGCTCAATCAGCGCATCCCACTGCACTAGGTCTATTTTATTGTGTCGGATGTGACGCATCATTTGCCTTATTCTACTCTCAGGAAATAGCGAGGTATTAAAAGTAGCAACTAAAGTCAGAAGCACTCTTCCGGCGGCCACACAGCTCTGCTGGCAAACCCAAAACTTCACCTAACCTAAGGTGGTTATATTAGTCAAAACTCATCCGTAACAACCCTAAAAACCCCTTACATGAAAGCTATTTGGAACAACGCCGTGCTAGCCGAAAGCGACGACACAGTGGTGGTGGAGAACAACCACTATTTCCCGGCCGACTCCCTCAACCGCGAATATTTTGAGGACAGCATTGCCGGTACTACCTGCCCCTGGAAAGGGCGCGCCAGCTACTACTCTGTGCGGGTAGATGGCGAGCTGAACAAGGATGCGGCCTGGTATTATCCCGAGCCCAAAGAAGCTGCACAGCAGATCAAGGGGCGCGTGGCTTTCTGGAAAGGTGTGCAGGTGACTTCCTAATGGGCGTAACCCTCCGGGCGGGCCGGCGTTTGTAGAAAGATGCAGCCGTGGCTGTCTCCCTTTCTAATCTAATTTCTGCTCCGGCTAAGCCTATGCCTGCTCTTTCTCTACCCCGTTTTTTACTACCCTTACTAGGTGCTACACTGGTGCTGACTGCCTGCGATTCGCAACGCTCTACCACCGAAATGGCCGACCCGGCTACCATGCGCTCGGTGCCTACGGAGGCCGTGAGCTTCCGTAAAGAAGTGACCGACGGCGACCATCGTTTTGTGGTGCAAACCACTGGTGAGGGAAGCCAACGCCAGCTCATGCTCCGTGCCGAAAAGAACGGCCGGGAACTAACTACTACCCGGCAGCCACTCAACGGCCAAGTATCTGATGTGGTCGTTACTAACCTCAACGAAGACAATTCTCCCGAGCTGCTCATCTTCGTGGCCGACGCGGGTAGCGGTTCCTATGGACAGTTGCTGGGGTATGAGTTTATGAACCAGGGGCGCCGCCCAGTCGATCTACCCGACCTGAGCGGCCCTGCAGCCCAGGGCTATCAGGGGCACGACGAATTTAAAGTAGTAGGCCACGAAGTGCAGCGCATGTTTCCTATCTACCAGCCCGCCGATGCCAACTGCTGCCCCTCCGGCGGCACCCGCACCGTGCGCTACACCCTACCCCCCGAAGGCCTCACGCTACAGCAAGTAGCTTTTGCAGATCAGAAGTAAATCGTATTCAGACTTAAATAAAACGCCCCTTCAACTGTCGGTTGAAGGGGCGTTTTATTTAACGGGGGTTGTTTTCAGCTATGTGGTTAGTCGATCCACTTGAATTTGTACTCCAGCTTGGGTACAGGCATCCGGTCGGCCACGCGGCGCAGGCGGGCGGGTAGAGCCATCACGTAATCGCGGGCTTTTTCGGCGGCAGGAGTCAGGCCGGTGCGGTCACCTACTTTCCAATCTATCAGCAGCGTGTCGAGAATATCCGTGTAATCGGCGCTGGTGTATACGCCGATGCGCTGGGCAGCATCAGTGAAGTGACCGAATGTTTTGCCCATCTCCACGCCCAGCTCGCGCATGTAGTGCGCTGGCATCACAATTTTCTTGCGCATCATATCCTCAAAAGCCAACATCATTTCGGAAGGGTCTACCTCAAAAATCTTGTCGACGAAGGTTTTGTAAACGCGGGCATGGCGGGTTTCGTCGCCGGCAATCATGCCGCAGATTTTGGATAGCTGATCGTCGCCAGCTTTGCGGGCAAACTGGCCCACGCGACGGTGCGAGATGTTGGTGGCCATTTCCTGGTAGCTGGTGTACACAAACGCCCGGTAGGGGTCGTGCGCCGTGCCCAGGTCGAAGCCATCGGCGATAAGGTGCTGGGTGGAGGCTTCGAACTCGCGCATGTTCACGCGTCCCGAGAGGTAGAGATAGCGGTTGAGCAGGTCGCCGTGGCGGTTTTCCTCAGCCGTCCAGCCCCGGACCCACTGCGCCCAGCCGTTGTCCCGGTCGCGGTTCAGGTCGTCCAACTCATGAAACCACGCCTCGTAGTTGGGTAGGGCTTCTTCAGTAATCGTGTCGCCTACCAGCACGGCCAATAGGTCGTAGCTAAGGCCCGCGGCGCGCTCACGGAGCAGCTTTACCTCATCGAAAAACGTATCGAGACGCGAATCAGGAATATAATCAGAGGGCTGCCAGCTATCTTCTACGGTACGAAGAAAAGTGCCAATGTTTTCCTTTACGAACGATTCTAGGTGCACGAGCACTTCGGCGCGGGAGATGGCAGTGGAAAGCATAGCAGGGGGGACAAAAAAGAGAGAAAAAAGCAATTACGCGTCAAATGTATGTATTCAGTACCCCGTATCGGATAGAATAAGTCCATTTATACCCTAAAAAATTTTGGCCTTATTGAGCTACTTCACAGATTGCACATCTGGCACGTACGGCTGCGGTTGGTTGGGCAGATAGGAGGAATCGGGTGCCAGCGCACGCAGCTGCACCGCTGGTTGCGTGGCAGACAGCGTATGTTCAAGCTGGTTATTAAGTAGTTCTGCCCCTGCTGGCGTTAACACCCATTGCACGCCCTGCTTCTGAGCAGCCAGATAACGTAGCGCATCGGGAACAGCCCGCGTGCCGGTGTGTACTGCCCGCAAAGCTGCCTGCTCGGGGCTGAGGGACTGCCAGCCCGAAAGCGACAAGATACGCCCCGAT
This sequence comes from Hymenobacter profundi, assembly GCF_019334315.1. Taxonomy (GTDB): domain Bacteria; phylum Bacteroidota; class Bacteroidia; order Cytophagales; family Hymenobacteraceae; genus Hymenobacter; species Hymenobacter profundi. The sequence goes on along the minus strand of NZ_JAHWGL010000053.1, from coordinate 29,050 downwards.
AGCGGCCACGTTGCGTCGAACGGGCTGCGGGATTTGTAGTAGGTTTCTAGGCCATCCGCTACCAGCAAGGTAGTGGCTGACTGCGCCAGGCTGCGCAGCATGTGGCTATTGGCACGTTGCTCGGCATAAAGCACCTGCCGACGGTGCACAGTCTTGTAGCCATATAGCCCAATCACCGCTACCAACCCTACCACCACCGGCCACGGACGGCGCGGCAGCCGCTCGGCACGCTTCAGCATAAAGACACCATTGGCCAGCACCCAGGCATCGAGGTAGGGCAATGCCAAACGAGGGGGCAATTTGAGGATACCTGCCAGTAGCAGCAGCCCTACCCCAAAGCCAACTTGCACCAATACAAACTCGCGGCGCCCAATGTGCCTGGCGCGGCGCGCCACCCATATCCAAGACAGCAACAACAAGACAAGCAGCGGAAAGTAGTTCTGCACCAGCAGTTGTGCAGTTTCTCGAAGCTTGGCTGGCACTGTTTCCTGCACGAAATACGTCGCATCCAACGGCAGCGCCCGCTCAAACAGTTCCTCGTTGACCAGGGTAGAATCGGCCAGCAACCAGTGCTGCACGGCGCGCACGCCCAGGCTGTCGATGGCGGTGCGGGGGGTAGGGCGCAACAGCTGGTAGTCGTTGAGGTTGGATTTGAGCACGTCGAGGCGACGGAAGGTAGCGGCTGTGGGCGAGCGGGTGAGACTGACGGCCAGCGCGCCTACCAGCGCCAGCGCGGCCGCGCTGGCCAACACCCGCCAGCTACGCCGCCCACTCAGCCACCATGCGCCCGGCACGGCCAGCAGCAGCCCCAGCACCGCCGCGCTCGGCCGAATCAGCCACGCTATTCCGAAAGCAAGTATTCCTATTACGAGTGCAGAATTTCGTGCTGGTCGCGCCGCCGCGTACCATACGCCCGCCGCGGCCAGTAGCAACGGCACCCGCATGTAGTTGAACCACATGGCGTGTTCCAGCCACCCCACCAGAAAAAACAACGCCAGAGCCAGCACCGTTTCACTCGGTCGCAGCCAGGCCCGCAGCAGCCGGTATAGTACCCTAAAAAGCAGCGCAGTAGCCAGGTAGAGCAGGCCGTACAGCAGCAAGCCATACCAGGGCACATCGGGCCATTGCTGGTAGAGATATGCCAGCGGCGCGGCTACTCCATGAAAGTACAGGTGCAGGCTGGTGATGGGCACGGCGCTCATACGGCCCTGTAAAAACAGGGTCAGCACTGTGTCGTCGTTGGTTTCGTAGTAGCTGCCGAGCCCCACTATTGTAGCCAGTAGCAGTAGCGCGGGCAGCAGCCAGACAAAAAGCCAGCGCCGGGATTTGCGGTATACCATAGTCCGCAAAGAACGGGGATTTGGGAGAGTGTTAGCAACGGACTCCCCTGATTATACTGCTTTTCGGTAGCGCAACTACTTAACTTGCCGCGTGAACTTCTCTGCCTCTCGCCTACCCTTGCTCACGCTGCTGTTTGTGGCGGTGATGACCGTCGCGTTTTTCATCTTCACCCACGAAGGACTATACGCGCTGGACGACTATTTCTACTCCCGTTACGCGCACCAACTGCTTACTGGCGCCTTCCGACTACAGCCCGACCCGCTTGGTCTATTGCACGACCCGCTGAAGGAGCGCCCTATGATCTTCGGGCCAGTGGCAGGGTTGTATGCATTACTAGGTGTCAACATCATTTCCACTACGCTGTGGCCGCTGCTGGCTACGGTGGGCTGCGCCGGCATTCTCTATTTCCTATACCACCGCCAGGCACCGGTTGTGGCCAGCGCGGCCATGCTATTGCTGGGTCTGCACTACTTCACACTGGACCTCACACGCTACCTCTACCCCGATAACATCCTGATGTTCTGGTGCCTGGCCAGCGCCGCCGCGCTCCTGCGGGGCCGGCAGGCAACGCAACGGGCCAGCCTATGGGGCGTGGGTTTTGCACTGCTCAACTTCGCGGCCTTACTCAGCAAGGAAACCATAGTCTATTACCTACCCTTCTATCTACTTGTACTGGGACGCGACCTATGGCAGCGCCGCCACGTCCGCTTTTGGTGCGTGGCCCTACTCACGGGCGCGGCGCTGCTAACGGCTTATTTGTGGTTTTATCGAGTGTATACAGATGATGCCCTGTATCGCTTGCACCTGATTGAGCATACCAATGAATTCATGAAGGAAAATAACTATCTGCTCGGCAACCGAGATGCGCTGATGGCCCGAATTACGTGGCAGCCGCTCACGTTTTTTGTGGGCATCGGTTTGGGCTTGATGCTACTGCTGGCAGGAACAGCCCTACCCCTACTCCGCCGGCCAGATTCAGACGCCCGTTTCTGGCTGGTGCTGGCGGGCAGCACGCTAGCACTATACTGGGTAGGGAGTACATCCTTGAGCGAGTATAACCCCATTACGCTATTGCCACGCATGACCACCCCAATACTGCCGCCGCTGGCCCTGGCAGCGGGATTTGGGATAGAACGCCTTTGGCAAACGGGGCGCGGCTATTGGGTAGCCGGGGGCTTGCTGCTCGCACTGGCCGCATGGCTACACAACAGTCAGGCAGTGCTGTACGCGCTACCCGGCTTGTATTTTGTGGGGGTAGGGTTGTGGCGACACTGGCCTGGGCGTAGCGTGCTTTTGCTACCGGGGCGGCCTGCTGTGGCAGCACTTAGCCTGTTGGTATTAGCGGTGGCCCTCAGCATCCGGCCTCTCTATTTCATGCGCAAGCCCAGCGTGTCGGCGCACTTTGCGCAAGACCGGCTTGTGCAGCAGCAGCTGGCGGCGCCTGTAAGCGGCGGCGTGGTATTCGTGGATGACTACCTGATTGGCAACTATGAGTTTTACTACCGCTACCAGCTACCCCCAAACCTACGCTACCGTCGCTACTGGGCCCGCGACTCAGTGCAGCTGGCGCCTGGGCAGCAGGCGTGGCTGCTACTCAACCGCGCTACCCTCAGCAACGACGAGCTAACCCGCAAGCTCATCCGCTACTCCCCCGATTCGGTGCTGAGTTGGTTTCCGCGCCGCCGCTTGCTAGCACAGGACGGCCAGGTAGAGCTGTATACCGTAGGCCTTAAGTAACCCGTAAAAAAAGGTTATGCCTAGGCAACCAGGCCCACAGCGTGTAGGCCGTAGCTTAACGTGGCTCCGCCTAGCACCAGCCAAGCCGAGTTAATCTTATAGCGCATCAGCATAAGCTACTCCCCCTATAACACTTTCGCGTAGGTTTCCACTACCTCTGCTCTGGCACCGAACCCTTCCTTATAGCTCAACAGGCCATAATTAACCTCCCCTTCCACCGTGGAAATACCAAGGGAAAACCGCTGGTACTTGCCCTGTGCCTGCTGCATAATATGATACAGAATGGCATCAACCGCACCTACCTGCCTACCCTCGGCATTTGTTGAAACGTACTGGCTATGCAGATAGCCTTTTTGCAACTCCTTGAAAACTACCACCCCCGCTAGTATTCGATTTTCAATCTGCGCTATGTATAATTCTATATTCTCAGGGTGATTTTCGCGCAAGTATGTAATCTCTGCTAGTGTGTGCACCGGTTTCACGCCGTGTACTTGCCGGAGATTATCAATTAATATTTGCCAAAACGCATCAAGTCGCTCTGAAATTTCTACTCTTACGTTATTTTTCCTCGCTTTACGAAGATTATTCTGCTGCCTGGAGCCAATCTTAAAATCCTGCGTTAAATCAACAACAGAATTCAACTCCCTTCTTTCCAACTCAAAGCTACTTTTACTAAGTATAAACGAACTATTATCGGAGTAGTATTTACAAAATACTCTTGGTGTAAGTTTTATTTTTAACTGCGTAAATCCGTTTTCTTTCAGAAAATTGAATAAGGCCGTGTAGAGTGCTTCCAGCACGGAGAACTTTAAATTGTGCGCTGTAATTAACCCGCCGTAGGTCAGACCTGGATGCGCAATAAGCAATCTGTCATGTGCACGTTGTCGTGGCATAGCGGCCGCAAACACAGCGAGAAGTTTGTTATTGCTCCATAGTAAAAATGAAAAATCATCAAATCTTTCCTGATGATATTCCATAAATGAACGCTTCAGAATAAAGCCACCGTTAACAGATTGCTCGATCAGCTCATCCCAAATATGTGCATCGCTTGGGGCGTAACGTTTGATTTGAAAAGTAGTAAGCATAGCACGATCAAACACTACGCTTTCGCAATAACGCTTTGAAAAACAACCATTATTGATTAGCTAAAGCTTGAAATACTTCAAAATCTCTTATATAATCAGCTTCATTGTATTCAGTGGAAGCTAAGCACAGTAAAACGGCGTCATGAGAGAAATTGATGGTGCGCCAGTGCATTTCAGGAATAAATAACCCAACATTGGGTTTTTCTAAATGGAATATAGTTTTTTCTCCTGCTACGTTTTCCAATACAAATTCAATACTGCCATGCACAGCAATTACTACTTGTTGTAGCTCGTGGTGTGCATGATGACCTCTGGCTACCGTTTCTGGCGTACAATAAATCCAGTAGGTTCGCTTTATCTGAAAAGGCAACGCGCTATTTTCAGCTACAGCTATATACCCTAAATCGGGAGCACCTATTGTATCGAAGGTAAGCAAATACGGTTTTTGCGCGTTCATTATTCTTTTAAAAATGCTGCTCAGCGTATTCTTGCTGGCGTGGTGAGCGGCACTGTACAGCGCCAAGTAATAGCTACGCAAAAAACCGATTTATCACGCGTACTACCTTCGGAGGCAGGCGATACAGTAGCCAGTCGAGCGGCCATACGGCGCGTAGCTGCCGGAGCAGCCGGTACAGGTCGTGAACCTCTACGTGGTTGCCCCAACGTACGGCCTGGCGCAGCTCCCAGCGCAGGCGCACTGCCAATGCATCACGTTCGGCGCGCGTGCGGCACAGGGCTAATGCCTTGTAGCACACCCGAATAGTGGACGCCAGGTAGGGGTCGTGCGGGCGATAGGCAACACTCGACTTACTGCGCGGGTGCAGCCGCTTACGGGTGGAAACGATGTCGAGAAAACGAAATTGCCACGTGCGGGCAGCCCGTACCCAGAAGTCGAAGTCCTCGTAGGTCAGCGTTTCATCGTAGCCACCGAGGCTGAGCAGCGTAGTGCGGCGCATCATCATGGTAGGTGCGCTAATGAAGTAGCGGCGCAGCACGTCAGCAAACACCCAGCCCTCGGCAGGACGAGGATGCAGCCGGCCACGGGCGTCGCGGCGATAGTGCCGACGCACAGGGTGCGAGGCTTCGTCAATCAACTCGGCATCGGTATACACGACACCGTACTCGGCGGGTAGCTCTTGAAAAGCAGCCACTTGCTGGGCTACCCGCGTGGGGAGCAATACGTCGTCGGTGGCAAAATCAATGATAAACTCGCCGTTCGTTTGCCGGAAAGCCGCATTAAACGCCGCGCAATTGCCCACGTTTTGGAGTAGGAGTAAGGTTTTCCAGTGCGGATTGCCCTGAGCGTAACGTGCTAACACTGCTTGGCTGTTGTCGGTACTGGCATCGTCCACCAATATTACTTCTAGGTGAGGGTACGTCTGGGCCAAAATTGACTCCAATGCTTCGATTAAGAAGGGCGCATGGTTGTAGCAAAGTGCTACAATAGACACCAGCGGCATACTGCCCCCCTGATGGCTAGGCGGTGCAGCAAGAAGGGAGTTGGCATCGGGACTACTCATGGTGAAGTGCGCCAATCGGCCCGGAAATATACGGCGCATGCTACTAGCAGCAGGCAATAGTGCACGGCGTGAGTTAATGTGGCGCCCAGCAGTTGATAGCGCGGCAACAATACGGCCAGCAAGCTTACGTAGAGTGCGGCGGCCCCTATTTGCACCGCCACATAGCGCCCTACCTGGGCGCGGGCCGTAAGCTGATACAGCAGCAGCCAGCTCAGAAATTTGGCCCAGTCGCCCAGCAGTTGGGGCGCAAGCAAGGGCCGGGCCGCCAGAAAGCGCGGCTCGAACAGCAGGGGCAGCAGCCAACCTTGCAGCAGATAAATAAGGCTGAGGCCCACGGCCAGTACCGGCGCCAGTAGCAGGAGCACCGTGCGGACGTAGCGCCGCATGGCGGCTGGCTGGCCCACTAGCGCCGCCAGCCGGGGATAGTATACACTACTTATCACCGCCGAAAACACCATCGTGTAATTGTCAGATAGTTTCACTACGGCCTGCCACAAATCGGTGCGGGCCAGGCCATAGCGGGCTATCAGCAGGTCGCGCACGGCAAAATCTACGGCTTTGCCGAAGAGCAGTAGGCTCACGGCCATCAGCAGAAACCGGCCCAGCCCCCGTAGTGCGGCCGCACTCATCTGGCCGCGCCAGCGGTGCACCAGTCCACCCCGAAACGCCAGCCACAATGCCGGCACGGCCATACTACCCTGGGCCAGCAGGTAGGCCAGCAGGGCCTCGCCTGCCGAGCCGCCCCGCAGGAGCACTACCGCCACGGCAGCTACGCTCACGCCACTCAGCACCACCGTGAGTGGCACGTAGTGGCGCAACCGGCCAGCCGCCAGCAACAGCGTTTGCAGCAGCGCGTAGCTCACTAGCAGTACTATCCCTACCCCGAAGCCCAGCCGTAGCATCAGGCCCGGCCCCAGCAGCTCTGTGAGCAGAGCCGGACGCAGCAGCAGCAACGCCATGCTCAACAGCAGCGTGCCCGCATTTAGCAGCACCCCGGCGCCCAACCACGCCCGGTAGCGTCCTGAGCCAGCCCGCAACGGCGCCAAGTATTTGGTGATTCCCACGTTCACGCCCTCACCGGGCAGGGTAGTGAATAGGCCTAGCAGGTTCTGAAAGTGCGCCAGCAGCGTGAACCCACCGGGGCCACCGTACACGGCCAGCAGCTTATTGAGCACCACTGCCCCTACCCCCCGCGCCACCACGGCCACCCCCGCCCCCGCCGAGCCCCTCAGAAACCGTTGTAGCGTGGACATGGGGAGTTATGAGATGGTGATGAGTTTGACGTTCTAGCCGCGCAGATGGCGCAAGTTGCACCAGCAGAACGTTAAACTCACTATTTCACTACACACCAGCTCGCCACTCCAGTGTCAGGCGGGGGCTAGCTACGCCGCCGAGGTGACGCTTGAAGGCGTACATAGACTCGCTGGGGCCTTCGGGGAGTGTGGAGGTGCTTAGGTCGAGGAGGCGGTAGCCGCTGGCTTGACCAAAAGCGTGCAGGCCTTGGGTGAGCAAAATGGCGGGGCTAAACGTATTCCAACTGAGTGGGCTAGCTGGGTGGATGCAGTGGAGCACCTCATCGCTGACGCGGGTGAGCACCGTCATGGCGGCCCAGGCGCCGGCCGCATCGCGCACCGAGAACAGGAAATAGTCGTTGGAAAAGGCGCGAAATAAGGCTTGCAGCCGCTCTAGCGGCAACGACATCCTTTGGTTCTTTTCTTGCCGACACTGCTGCATGAACGCATACGCCAGAGGTAGGAAAAGCGGCGTTTCTTGCTCCACGCGCAGGCCGTGGCGGTGGCACTTGCGCAGCCGGCGTCGCGCCGAGGGATGTAGTCCTCCTTCAAAAGACTGCGCCAATGGCAGTGTGTAGCTGGTTTCCGTCAGCGTGATGCGGTAGCCCAGTTCCTCAAAGACAGGGAGCAACACGTTGCTAGCGGCCTCGTCGTAACTTGTGGGGTAGGCGCGCAGGTGCACCCGTGCTACTCCGTTTGTCACTAGGGTTTGGTGCACCGCCGTCGCAAAGGCTCGCGTGGTGGCCGCTGGTACCCCGGGTGCTACCTGCATGCCCCCGAACGGCGCTTGCCAGGGGCTATAGGCTTGGTGTTCTACTACGGTCAGCGGCCATTGCCCTACCGTCTGGCCCTGCTGATGATCTTCGAGGTAGAAGAATAGCGTCTCGCCGGGGGCGTGCTGCAAGGCTATGTGCGCCGGCCGCAGGTATAGGTAGGGCTCGTAGGCCAGCGGCAGGGTAGCATCGGGCGCGGGCGGCACCGCGCACCGCACCCGGTAGCGGTCATCAGACGAAAAAAGCGGCGTGGAAGTAGGAAGCAAAGCGGCAGGACGAATACTGTTCAAAAGTACGGCAGATTTCGCGTTTGCTGGAAAAGGGCGCTTTAGCCCGTCGGTTTCCATTCGATGGGAAATATTACGGGCTGAGCCTAGCCGTCATTCTCTACCGCACTCGCTCGGCTGTGCCGAGTGAGCACTACGCCCAAGCAGCTCTGCTGCGTGCGCCTGCATTCGGTTGGGACGGCTTCGTGCAAGCGGCGCGGACGGCTTCGGGGCGCAGCCTCTCAAGTGTAAGCCTCACTCGGCACAGCCGAGCGAGTGCAGGGGCGACTAGTGTATCAACGACTCGTTCTATCGTGAGCAAGTCCTTCGACACTGGCTTGCTGCGCCACATGCTCAGGATGATAGACTTCCTACCCTCTTACCTTCCTACTCTCCTACCCTCGCCTCACCCAACCAAATGGTGAATACTGTGCGGCCGGGAGCCACCGTTTCCAGCCGGAAGGGGAACTGATGTTGTAGCAGAATGTCGCGCACGAGCGTGAGACCGATGCCTTGGCCGTCGCGTTTGGTGCTGAAAAACGGCGTGAATAAGCGTTGTTGTACCTCGGGCGGAATGGATGGGCCGTTGTTTTCCAGCTCGATGAGGGGCGGGCTGAGTTGGGTGCGTACAGTGAGCGTGCCGCCATCGGGTAGGGCTTCCAGGGCATTTTTGGCGATGTTGAGCAGCGCCTGTTCCAGCTGTTGCTGGTCCAGGGAGGCCCACAGCGGCTCGTCGGTTAGCTGCCAGCGCCAGGTAATCTGGCGCCGCTCGCTCACTACGTGCAGCAGGCGCGCCAGCTGGTGCAGCAGGGCGTGCACATCCGTGGGTTGCAGCGTAGGCGGGGGTAGGCGCACCAGGTTGGCGAAACCACCCACAAAGTTGCTCAGGTTGGTGTTGCGCTGAATGGATACATCGAGTGCCTCCCGGAAGTCGGGCTGGTCGTCGGGGCGGAGCTGAGGGGCGTAGTGGTGAAAGCTTTGCAGGATGGAGTTGATAGCCCCAATGGAGTTGTTGATTTCGTGGGTCATCATCCGAATCAGTTGCTCGTAGGCCTGCTTTTCCTGCCGAATCAGCTCCTGGGTCAGCTCTTCCAGCAGAATAAAATAGCGCGTGAAACCCCGATCGAGAAAGTGGGCGCGGTGGGCGCGGTAGGTTTGTACGCCTGAGAGGCGCACCACCTGGGGCGCGTCGGGCAGCAACGTGCTGAGCGCTGTGCCCCACGCGCCGGGTAGGGCGGCCAATGGCTGGCCCAGGAGTGCAGCGGCGGGTAGTTGCAGCATCCGCTCGGCGGCAGGGTTCACACTTTCAATGGTGCCGTCGAAGCTCAGCAGCAGCACCCCGGCCGGTGAGGCCCGCAGCAGACTATCCAGCAGAAAACTCTTTTCGTGCTGCGTCACCCGCTCGCGGCGCAGCTCGTCTATCATGTGGTTGTATACGCCGATGAGCTGGTCCATCTCCCGCTGGCCTACGGGCACAAACTTCAACGAGAAATCCTTGGCCTGCATAGCTTCCGTACCGGCCGCAATCAATTGAAACGGGCGTACGAAGCCCCGGTACAGTTGCACCGTCAGCCCGATGCTCACCAGCAACAACACTTCCGCACCGATGAATAGCGGCACGTTGGTATGCCGCAATTGCGCCGCCAGCACCAGCAGTACCGCGTGTATCAGCGTGACAAAAAGCAGAAATTGCAGGCGAAGGGACATGGGGAGCAATAATAGCTATTAGCTACTGGCTATTAACTGTTAGCATTTTGTAGAACGAGAGCCAATAGCTAATAGCCAGCAGCTAACAGCTATCATTCGTAGGGGATTTCGTATTTTTCTAGTCTCCGATACAAGGCCGGTCGACTCAGGCCCAGGGCTTTAGCTACGCGGCTGATGTTGCCCTGATAATGCTCCAAGGTGTTGCGAATCATCTGGGCTTCCAGCTCGTCCAGCGTCATGGTGCCGGGTGGGGGCAGCTCGCCGGGCTCGGGGGTGCGGGTGGGTAGGGACTGCGCCTGGGCCTGGAAATCCTCGGGCAGCAGCTCGTCGTGGCCGGAGACCAGCACGGCGCGCTCCACCAGGTTTTTCAGCTCGCGGATGTTGCCGGGTAGCGGCTGTTGCTGGAGCCAGTGCCCGGCGCGGGTGCCTACCTTCAGGGCTGGGCGGGCGTAGGTGGTGCGCAGCCCGGCCACAAAGTGCTGCACCAACAGCGGAATATCCTGGGGTCGCTCGCGCAGGGCGGGCAGGCGCACTGTGATGAGGTTGATGCGGTAGAACAAATCCTCACGGAAGCGGCCGGCGCGCACCTCCTCGGCCAGCGTGCGGTTGGTGGCGCAAATCACCCGAATGTCGAGGCGGCGCGGCTTGCTGTCGCCCAGCACCTCGTAGGTGCGGTCTTGCAGCACGCGCAGCAGCTTCACCTGCGAGGACAGGTCCAGCTCCCCGATTTCGTCCAGAAAAATGGTGCCGCCGTTGGCCAGCTCGAAGCGCCCTACCCTATCGGTTTTGGCATCGGTGAAGGCCCCGCGCCGGTGGCCAAACAGCTCACTCTCAAACAGTGATGCGGAGATACCGCCCAGGTTCACCTTCACAAACGCCTTGTTCCGGCGTGGGCTGTTGCGGTGCACAGCCTCAGCAATCAGCTCCTTGCCCGTACCCGACTCGCCCTCAATCAGCACCGAGGCATCGGTGGCCGCCACCTGCCCTACCTGACGCAGCACGTGTAGCAGGCCGGCATCTTGCCCCACAATGTCCCGAAAATCGAATTGTTGATCGAGCTGGCGGCGCGTGGGCTCTGGCCCCCTACCCTGCGCCACGGGTAGGCTTAGTAGGGTGCGAATGGTCTGGAGCAGGGCGTCGTTGTTCCAGGGCTTGGTGATGAACTCGGCAGCCCCGGCCTTCATGCCTTCCACGGCCAGCGCAATGCTTCCCCAGCCGGTGATGAGCACCACGGGCACCTGTGGCGCCAGTTGCTTCACCTGCGCCAGTAGTTGCAGGCCGTCGCGACCCGTAGTATCGAGGGAGAAGTTCATGTCCATCAGCACCAGCTCCGGCAGCGCGGCGGCTACCGCTTGCAGGGCTGCTTCGGGGTTGTCGACGGCCTGCGTGAGGTAGCCGGCTTGCTTCAGCAACAAACCAAGCGAAATGCGAATGGCGGGGTCATCGTCGATTATCAGGAGCATGTTGTCTGGTTGTTCTGGTGTTGTTTCTCGCAGAGGTTCGCTGAGGTAGGCGCTGAGGTTCGCAGTGGCTAGGTGGGCGATAGGTGCCGGCCGCTCAGAGGCGCCTACTCTTCCCGCAGCGCCACGGCCGGCTGAATGCCGGCCGCCAGGCGGCTGGGGTAGAGCGCGCATACAGTAGCCAGCAGGTAGAGCAGCCCCGCTGCCAGCAGCATGGCCGTGAGGTAGACGCCAGTTTGCACGCCCATCACGCCCAGTAGCGGAAACTGCGCCGCCACCAGCAGCCCCAACCCTAGCCCGAAGGTAGTGAGCACCAAGATTTCGCCCAGCACTTGTAGGCTGATGTTGCCAGCGGTGGCGCCCATGGCGCGGCGCACGCCAATTTCGCCCCGGCGGCGGCTGATGTTGAGCCACAGCACGCCGAATAGGCCGAGGGCCACGTTCACAATCAAGAATATGCATACCATACCTAGTATTACGGGCGGTGCGAGATTCACCTTTAGCTGAGCCAGACGTTGTGTAGGCAAAGGATTCACACCCATTTCCCAGCTAGCATTAATCGCACGCACATCATTCGTAATGCGTTTTTCTAGGGCAGCCCCTGCACCAGGGCGCACCCGCACAAGCAGAACTTGCATTGCCCGTGCCGTATCCTGCGGGCTTACATAGAGAAAGAAGCCGGGCCGTGGTTCGCTCAACTCACCGCCAGCCCGGTAGGGCCCGCTCACACCTATCACCTGAAACTCTTCGGGTTTGCCTAGGCTGGCGCGCACTGTTTTTCCTATTGCTGACTGGCCATCTGGGAAAAGAGCCCTTTGCATAAGCTCGGTAATTACTACCGGTGGGCGGCGGCTTACGGCATCGTCGCGGCGGTCGAACCACCGGCCTGCCACTATTCGTAGCCCCATTACCTCAGGTAGCTCGGCGTCTGCATCGTATACATCACCATAGCCTTGTGGGGTGCCCTCACCTGTATCCAGCGTTGTGCTGTTTTCACTGAATGCAAACGGGGTGTTGCTCACGCTACGCGACACGCTTACTATCCCTGGGGTGCTCCGTAGGCGCTGCAAGATGCGTTGCAGGGTTCCAAATTGTTCTGCGCGGGGCTGCGTACCAGGGTTAAGATCTATCTCCCACACATCTTGGTAGTCAAAGCCCAGAGGCGTTTGGTAGTTGCGCCAAGTATATACACCCACGCTGCCAACCGAGAACAAGACCACAAAGGCCAGAAATATCTCCACAATGAGCAAGCCATTAGCTCGCTTGCGGTTCCACATAAGGGTAATCAGGTGGCGTATCATGCGGCAGTTTCTCCTTTTAAGGCCTTCACGGCTTGTAGCTTCGACATTTTATAAGCCGGGTAGGCTCCCGACAGAATTCCAAAAAACAGGATTACTCCTAGTGCCACCGCGCATACCCGCCCGTTGAGAGCGAATGTGGAGTACGCCAGAAAATGACTGTCATTGACTAGGTGCAGTGCTCCCGCTGCCAACCCCAGCCCCAGTATGCCCCCCAATAGGGTCAGAAAGATATTTTCGAGCAGAAACTGACCTACCAAGTTGCCCGCTGTTGCTCCAAATGCCTTTCGTACTCCAATCTCAGCCGAGCGCTCCAATGTGCGGCTCACGTTGATGTTGATCAAGTTCAAAGCGGGCAATAGCATAAACAGCAACCCCATACTTAACACCACTTTCATGAAGCGCCCTACGCCCCCCTCAACGCCAGCATCGTTGTTGAAGCGTGCAGTGAGCGATGCCAGTAGCGGCTGAGCGTAGGAGTTTACCTTCTTGTAGGTTTTGGGGTCGGGTACAGGTAGGCGATTCACAACCTGCTGATATTCGTCCTGTATCTGCTGCAAATCATCAGCCCGGCGAGCCAATATGATAGCCTGGTAGCCGCCCAAGTAGTTGGGGTCTTTCAGGTTATCGGTAGTTGTAGTCACCGGGGTCCAGATTTCTGCGTAGGAGAAGATTCGTGAAATAGAAATGTCGCGTACCACTCCTACCACTCGATACGGCACCGCATCGAGCACCAGTGGCCGACCTATTACCCCAGTTGTGGTTCCAAAGTAGCGACGGCTAGTCGTCTCATTGATGACGACCACGCGAGCCGCGTCGCGAACTTCGTCTAAGTTGTAGGGCCGCCCAGACACGAAGTCGAAATCTAGGACCTGCCAGAATTCCCCATCGGTGCGTTTATGGTCTAACTTTAGTACCTGTTGTCCTACGTAGGCTACCGTCGTACCGAAGTTACTTTCGCTGAGCGACACCTTTTCTGGTGTGTGCAGGGTGCGTACGTGCCGCGTCAGAAAGTCGTAACCGATGGAGGAATTGCTCTGTCCGCCTTCGCGATACATTAGCTGCATCCGATTCGCGAACAGCATGCGGTCGACGCGTTTCTCGGGTGTGTGCGGCCCTATCGTGTAGTCGATCATCGCATAGAGCACCACTAAGATCATCAGCGTGAAACTGATGCCGAACAAGCTGATGAAGGTGAAAAACTTGCGCCTGAGCAAGACCTTCCAGGCTATCTTGAGGTAGTTGAGAAGCATAAGAATAAAGGTGAAATGGTGGGTAGTAAAATGGTGAGTTATGGTGCTAATGGCGCAGTTTGTTCTTCAAACTCACCATCTCACTACTCACCATTTTACCATTTAATTGACCTGGCTGCCGTCGAAAAACCGGATAATGCGCTCGGTTTTCAGGGCTTGCTGCTCGTCGTGCGTTACCATCACGATAGTGGCGCCCTGCTGGCGGTTCAGGGTCAGCAGTAGGTCCATGATTTCCTCGCCCATCACCGAGTCGAGGTTGCCGGTGGGCTCGTCGGCGAGGATGATTTCGGGCCGGCCAGCCAGGGCGCGGGCAATGGCTACGCGCTGGCGTTGCCCGCCCGAGAGCTGGCTAGGGAAGTGCCGGGTGCGGGCGCTCAAGCCCACCGTATCGAGGGCAGCCAGGGCGCGCTGACGGCGCTCCTTTCCGCTCACGCCGCTGCGGTAGAGCAGGGGAAGCTCCACGTTGTCGAGCACCGAGAGGTCGTTGATGAGGTGGTAGCTCTGAAACACGAACCCGATTTTGTGGTTGCGCAGGTTTGCCAGCTCCCGGTCGGAGTAGCTGGTCACCGACCGGCCGTCAATGGCGACGGTGCCGCTGGTGGGCTCATCCAGCAAACCCATGATGCTGAGCAAGGTAGACTTACCACACCCGCTCGGCCCCATCACCGACACAAACTCGCCCCGCTGAATCGACAGATTCACTTGGTTTAGGGCCACCGTCTCGATGGTTTTGGTCTGGTATACCTTTTCGATGCCGGTGAGCTGAATAACGGCCTCAGCAGCGGCTACTGTCGGCGCTGGCTGGGTAGCAGAGGTAGGAAACTGGTTCATAGAAGTAGGCGAAGGTGGAAGAAGTGTTCGGTTTTATGTAGCATGGTGCTCGTCTCTGATAGAAGTAGCCAAGCCGCGTGCCATTCACGTAAAGTTTTTATTATCAATAATTTACATTCGCCATTCATAAAATGCGCTTGCTAAAATATGTCCGCAAACGAACAGGTTGTTCGGATTCATCAACCCAGTATTTATCACCATCTTTCCTAGATTGTCATCCTGAGTGCAGCGAAGAACCTTATGACGGTAGGACAAGTCATTGGCGCGGCTATCGTTTTGTCGTGAGAAGGTCCTTCGCAAGCTCAGGATGACAGCCATTGTTGGTGTCGTTTTTATCATGACCTTTCCGCTACTCCCGCGCCAGCGGCTGTTCTTGCTCAAAATCATACAGCGTGAGGGCGCGCAGGCGATAGTGCGCCACCCAAGCGGCGCGCAGGGCCGCAATGTAGGCGCGCTTAGCCTGGTCTTTTTCCGCAAGGGCAATGTTGAGGTCGGTGAGGCTGATGCGGCCAACCTTGTAGGTAGCCTGGGCAATATCGTAGCGCTGCTGGGCCAGGGTGTCGGCCTGGGCGGCCAGGGTTAACTGCTCGTGCAGGCCACCGAGTTGCGCGGCCTGCGTGGTGATGCTCTGCTCAAAGGTTAGCTCCTCCTGGGCTACCGTGAGGGCTACCTGCTGGCGGCTCAACTCGGCCGTTTTCCGCACCGATTTTTGCCTACCCCAGTCCACCACCGGTAGCGCAAAGCCCAGACTAATTTGCTGCTGTTGCTGCGGCTGATGGTAAGTGCGCCAGAAGTCCTGCGCACTATTGGTATAACCCACATTGGCCTGTAGAGTAGCCACAAACCCCGTGGTTCCCCGCGCCTGGGCTACCTCGCTTTCGGCCTCCAGTAAGCGCCGCCGGAAGGCCAGCGGTGCGGCGCGGTATTGGCGGGCGTAGGCTAGCGCCTGAGCAGGAGCCACCACCGGACGCGGCGCTACGACGGGCACCGCGAGCAGGAGCGTATCGGCGCGCAGGCCGGTGTAGCTTTGTAGGCCCACGGCGGCTTGCTGAGCATCAAGGCGGGCTTGCACCAGCGCCTGGCGCGAGCGGAGCAGGTTCAATTCCAGCAGCAGCAAGTCGTTTTGCGACAGGCGCCCGAGCTGTTGCCGTTCCCTACCCAGGCGCAGCAGCTCAGCATTGGCCTGGGCGTTTTGGGTGGCTACGCGGGCATTCACTTGTTGCAGCAGCACGTCAAAATACAGCTCCGTGATGCGCTGAGCAATGGTTTCACGTTCCTCCACAAACTGCCGGCTGGCTTCCTGGTAGCGCAGCGGCTCGATGCGGCGCGCCCAACGCAGGGCGTTGTAACGCCCCAGCGGCTGCGTGAGGCCTAGGCTGAAGGGCTGGTTGTTGTAGAGGCGGGTATTGCGATTGAAATCGTCGAAGCGCTGAGCCTCGGAGGTTACGTACACCGAGCCGCCTGTAGGACCGATGGCCTGGCTCAGGGTAAGACCCAGGGTGGAATAGTTCTGGCGCACGGCCTGAAATTCAATGGTGCCGTCGGGCTGCACTACGGGCGTAATCACGCGGCTGAAGTTGGGCACCGTGCCCTGCAAGGCCAGCTGCGGCCGGTAGTTCGACTGATACGTGCGGTACTGCCAATAGCTGGTTTCGCGGGTGGTAGCGGCCTGCCCCGCCACCGCCGACTCCTTTAGCGCCGCGCCGATGACACCAGGCAGCGTGAGGGTTTGAGCGCGCAAGGGTAGGGAGCCGAGTAGCAGGAGAAACAATACCAGCAGGCTGGGGGGTGAGGTTATTTTTCTCATTTTTCTACTCCGTTATCCGCAGGCGCGGCGTGTCTTGGTGTTCCTTCATGTCGCTGAGCACGATTTGCTCGCCGGGGCGCAGGCCGCTTATTACCTCCACGTAGTCGAAGTTGCTGTCGCCGAAGCGCACCTGGCGGCGCTCGGCCCAACCGTCTTTCACCACAAATACCGGCTGCTCGCGGCCGCCTTGGTAGAAGGGGCCGTTTTTCACGCGCACGGCCTTGGGGTGCGCTTTGGTCACCACAAACACGTCGGCGCGTAGGTTGGGGCGCAGGTCGGGGTGGTGGTCCTGGGCCAGTTGGGCGTAGAAGGTGACTACCCCTTTGTCGGCGGCGGGGCTGATGGTACCGATGGTGCCGCGCAGGTCGGTGTCGTTGTTGAGGCGCACCACTACGGCGCCGCCGGGGCTCAGCTGGCCGGCGTAGGTGTCGGCAATGGTGGCGCGCACCCGAAAGCTGCTCAGGTCGGCCACGCGGGCCAGCACGTCGCCCTGGCGCACGGTGCTGCCCAGGTCTTCGTTCACCCAGGTGAGCACGCCCGGCCGGGGGCTGCTGATGTCGGCCTGGGTGAGCTTGCCGGCCAACTCCGCAATGCTACGCTGCTGCATTTGCATGGTGTAGCCCAGCTCGCGCACATCGGCGGCGTTGGCGCGGCGCTGGTTGCCAATTTGCTCCTGCAAGCGGCGCAGTTCCAGTTGGGCTACCTTTAGGTTCAATTCAGCCTGACGCACACTTTCGGCGGTGCCGCCGCCTATTTTCAGTAGGTACTGCTCGTCGCGCAGGGCCGATTGCAGGCTGCCTACCTTCACGCGCTGCACCTGTTCTTGCGACTGCAAATCGTTGAGGGCGCGCTCCAGCGTCAGGCGCAGTTGGTCGTGCTTGTTGCGGTTTTGTTGCTGGGCATCTTCCAGCTTGGCCAGCTCCGTGGCGGTCAACTCCTTGTCTAACTCCAGAATGGGCTGGCCGGGCTGCACGGGTTGCCCTACCTGCCGCACCACACGCCGCACGGTGCTGGCGATAGGGCTGGTGAGCACAGCTTCGTGGGCGGGAATGAGTAGGCCCGCGGCCGTTAACGACGCCTCCACAGGACCGGTGTCCACGGTGGCCGTCAGGATTTCGGGGCGGCGAATGCTGGGTTGCAGCACCGTGCGAAAGGCTACCAGGGCCGCGCCCACGGCCACCACCGCGGCCACCAACCATAGGCCGAGCCGCCAGTGACGCTGCCGCTGCGTAGCAGATGATATAGCTCTGTCCATTTTTGTACGGGATAAAGGGTGTTTCCCGTACTGATAGCCAAGCGCCAAGCCAAACTTATAAATACCTATTATACAATTATTTACATCTTAACACAGTTTTGTCAACTGTTTAAAAACTGTCCGCAAGTGGACAGCCTGTTCGCTGGTAGCGCCACAGGTAGCATCTTGCCAACAGTTTACCTTTTACCAACCTACCTACGTAGTTTACCCGTACGTTTTCCTTTTTTGCTTTTTATGGATTCCACCACGGCCCCTCCCGTTGCTGCCCCTTCCACCCTACCCCATCCAGACGACGACCACGACCAGGACCTTGCGCACAACAGTGGCATTTCGGACCGCGACGCCACGCGCGAGGCCCGCGACCAGGTAGTAGGGCAACGGCCAGGCACCCTGGTGATTTCGCCCCGCGCCCTGCGCCCGCGCCTGTTTTTGTACTCCTACGACGAGCAGCACATGTTGGAGGAGGAGTATGATACGTACGACGAGCTGATGCGCTATTTCCGCGCCCACCCCGAGCAGCGCCACTGGATTGATATACGCGGCTACAATAGCCTGCCTATGATGGAGCAGTTGATGGTCGATTTCAATATTCACCCGCTGCAAATGGAAGACGTGCTGGGCGACTACCAACGGGCCAAAGTGGAGCTGTTCGACGAGAATCGGCTGTTTCTGGTGTCGCGCATGACGGAGTTTACCGCCTCCCGCGACATCGACGACGACCAGCTGTCCATCTTCACTGGCGACAACTACGTGCTCACGTTTCAGGACGACTACGAGGATTGCCTCGACAGCGTGCGGCAACGCCTGCGCTCGGGCTTCAGCAGCATCCGGCGGCGCCCCCCGCAGTACCTGGCCTACGCCCTCACCGACGTAGTGCTCGACCACTACTACCCTACTATGGCCGCCATCGGCGACTACATCGAAACGCTGGAAGACCGCATTCTGGCCGACCGGCCCAGCCGCCGTTTGCTCAGCCGCATTTTGCAGGTGAAGAAGGATATTGTGCGTTTCCGCCGCCTGGTGTACCCCGAGCGCGAGAAAATTGCTGAAGTCCTGCGGATGCCCGACGAGGTGGTGCCCGAGGAAATGAAGGTATTTTTCCGGGACTGTTACGACCACGCCATCCAAGCCATGGATTTGGCTGAGAGCTACCGCGAATCGGTGAGTAGCCTCGTAGATCTGTACATGTCGAACCAGAGCAACCGCATGAACGAGGTGATGAAGGTGCTCACCATCATCAGCAGCATTTTCATTCCCCTGAGCTTCGTAGTGGGCCTCTACGGCATGAACTTCCAACGCGAAGGCCCCGACGGCCGCATCAACTACCTCAACATGCCCGAGCTCTACAGCCCCATCGGCTACCCCGTGCTGATTGTGGTGCTGGTGGTGATTGTTG
The DNA here is from genome assembly GCF_019334315.1 of Hymenobacter profundi. Lineage (GTDB taxonomy): Bacteria > Bacteroidota > Bacteroidia > Cytophagales > Hymenobacteraceae > Hymenobacter > Hymenobacter profundi. The sequence continues at coordinate 10,029 of NZ_JAHWGL010000053.1, read as the reverse complement.
TTGGGCAGCTCATCTATTTCTGGCGCAAAGGCTGGCTATCGGATAAGTAGTAAAAGGTGAAGTTGTGAGTTTGTGAAGTTGTGAAGTGAAAAACCGTCTGTCATCCTGAGCTTGCGAAGGACCTTCTCACAGTAGAACGAGTCGTTGGTACGATAGTCGTTCTACTGTGAGAAGGTCCTTCGCAAGCTCAGGATGACAGACGGTTTTTACTATCACTCACTAGTTCATATCTACCACGGCACCAGTGTGCGGTGCAACTCAGAACCGGATACGCGGTAGAGCTGGTAGGCGCGACGGGTAGCATCGTAATTGAGGGAGATGGTGGGGGCAGTGCTGGGGAAGGGGCGGCCGCCGATGAGGCGCCCTTCTGTGTCGTAGAGATACACATTGCCGGGACCGGGCTCAGAGAGGGCTACCACCTGAAGTTTCTGGCTGAAGTTGAAATACTGCACCGGCTTGATACCCGACGTCAGGAATCGGCGACTGAGCAACTGCCGGCCCGCTGGGCTAAATACTGCCAGCTGGCCGCGGTCGTCTTCCCGTACCACCACATACGTGGCATTGTTCTGATCAGGAATCAGGCGAAAAATGGAAGTACGGCTCCAGGTAGCCACCCGGCTCCGGCTCACAATCTCGCCACTGAGCGCAAACGTCACCCGTTCGCCGTGCTGGGTTACCATCGTCAGGCGGGTGCGGCGTAGCGTGGCGCCCTGCTCCACAAACACACCGCTTTGCAGCCGTGCTCCCATGCTGATGGGGAAACCAGGGTAGAGCCCGCCCTGCGCATCGTAGGCGTAGACATATCCGTTTTCCAACGGCACCACAATGATGTCGCGGCCGTTTATGCTTAGGTACTGCGGCTCGCCGGCCAGACTGAACTCTACGCGCTTGGGCTGCCAGCCAGCGTAGGGCTGCCCGTTGGTATCATACAAAAACAGATTGTTGCCGCCCCCCAGCACCAGCAGGCGCGTGGCGGTATTGCCTACGGGAGGTGAGGCCACCAGCCCCGTAGCCTGCACGGTATCAGGAAGATTGAAGGGGAAATGTGGCGCTTCTGTCCCGCGCTCGTTCAGCAGATGCAACTGGGTAGGCGTTAGCAGTAGGTGCTGATTGCTGCCGTCGCGCCGCAGCCGCTGAATAGGCTGCACCAGCGGCCCCGGCAGCGAATCGGACCACGCCACCACATTTTCGGGCGTTACGTAGTGCAGCACTTGGGCTGCGTCCTGCACCAGCACACCAGCATTGCGAGTGCCCGGCACGGCCACCAGCGCCGGCCCCGAGGCAAGGGCTGTCTTGAAGGTAAGCACAGCGTCGTTGCCGTTGGCGCCCTGTGCCTGCGACACCGCCGGCCCAATAGCTGGATGGCGTAGCAAAAACTGCGTGAAGTACTGCGCAGTCGTATCGTTTTCATTGGTGGCAGGCACCCACTGAAAAGCAATCTGCGGAAAGCGCTTGAACAGGTTCTCGTTGCGCAGTAGGCCTGCCCGACGGTCTTCCACGGCGGCACGCAGTAGCAAGTTCCAGGCGTTGCGCATGTCCAGCAGTACGCTCAGGCGAGTCATTGAAGCGGTTTCCTGCAAAAAAGCTACCTGCACCGGCGAGCGGCTCCACACCTCGCGGGCGGCTATGTCCGTCAGCCAGGTGCGCAGGGTAGCCGCATCGGTTCCGAAGGCCACGTAGTTGCCTACCTGCGTCATCACGGGCTGCCCAAAATTGGAGAACTGCGGCCCTAACAACCGGGCCGGCAGCTCGGGCACGCCGGTTTGGTACATCTGATACGGCCCTACCCGCTCAAACGACGGCGTAGTTCCCGTAGCCCGGCGCAACTGCCCCAATAGGATACCAGCGCGGTCGGGGGTAGCACAGTACGCCAGCGCCAGCTTGCCCGGCACCGCTCGCGCCGACGGAGCTGCCAAGTAGCACAGGGCCACTTCGCGCGAGAACTGCCCGGCCAGGCTATCGAGCAACGGCTGCGTAAGCTGGCTCAACGAGTCGGTATCAAGGGGATGAGGGTCGCGCAGTACGCTGGCCGGCCCTACCCCCATGTGTACCAGCAGCGCCGTGCGCAGCGAAAGCACCTCGGCCATTTGCAGGCGTTGCGTCGGCTGCCCGCGCAAGCGCTGGTGCAACGAGCCTCGGGCAATTTCGGGATTACTGAATCCACTCAATATCACCTTATTGCCCGCCAATCGAATACCCAGCATGCCGTTGCGACTCAGGCTGGTGAAAGCCGTCAGGTCGCCTTCCAGCTCCGACCTGAAAAACACACCCAGGAGCTGCGGCAGCCGCCGGTAGTTCACCAGCAGGGTAGCATCGGTATTGGGCATGTTCAGGTAGTCGGTGTTCTGAAAATCGGCGGCTACTGTGGGGGCATCGGGGTGTTCCAGGCGCAGCACCACGGCTTCTACCAACGTCGGGTTGGCGCTGATGAGCAATTGGTTGCGGTAGTTGAAGTAGGTGAGACTGGTGCCGTTGCCACGCTGCTGAATGGTCACGAGCTGGTTGTCGTGAAACGTGCGCGTGCTGACTTGGTAGCGCGCATCGCGGCGCAGGGCGTCTTCCAGAGCCCGCACTTGCCGGTACTCGCGCACGGTGGCAACGGGCACCTGAAACAGCACATCGAACGTGCCCGGCGCCGTGACGTGCACAGAGGTGAACACCCGCTTGTGGCCCAGGAAACGCAGCACTACGTTGCGCCCCCCTACCAGGCTATCGGCTAGCGTTAGGTTGTCTTCTACTTGCTGGAAGTAACGCACGGCCGTGAGGTTGTCCCAAAGCTGGCTTTCCTGCAAGTGGCGCACCAGCGTGGGGTGGTCGTCGGTGGTGAGCACCAGCGCCGCGTCGTCGGGCACCAGCGTCCAGGGGTCTACGGGCACGGCCGCCACAGTATGGCGATAATACACATAGGAGCCCAGGGCCGAAACCAGGAGCAGCCCAATCAGAAAGACGAGTAGCTTATGCGACATGCAACCGCAAAAGTAGCTATTCGTGATTGGGCACGACAAAGTTGTTCCGGCAGGTTCCCCGTTTGGCTAGCTGGCTACCCAACAGAATCTAATTATCTTCCGCCCCTGAACACACTCCTACTCCCTATCTATGTCTGAAAAACAAGGCCACTTTCAGCGGGCCATTACGCTGTTTGATGCCGTCATGATCGTGACCGGCGGCATGATTGGCTCCGGTATCTTCATCGTTTCTACTAGTATTGCCCGGCAGGTGGGCTCGGCGGGTTGGCTGCTAGTAGTGTGGATTATCACGGGCCTGATCACGCTGGCCGGCGCCGTGAGCTACGGCGAGCTGTCGGCTATGTTCCCGAAGGTAGGCGGGCAGTACGTGTACCTGCGCGAGGCCTACAACAAGCTGGTGGCGTTTCTCTATGGCTGGTCGCTGTTCACGGTCATCCAGACCGGTGTTATTGCGGCCGTGGGCGTGGCGTTTGCCCGCTTCACGGGTGTGTTATTTCCCTGGTTTAGCGAGGAGCACGTGCTGTTCACGGTAGGACCGCTGGCCTTCACCACCGTACAGCTGCTAGCTATCCTGATGATTGTAGGCCTCACCTGGATCAACGCCAACGGTGTGCGCAGTGGCAAGCTGATTTCCAACGTGTTCGGCAGCACCAAGCTGGTGGCGCTGGCCTTGCTCATTCTATTCGGTCTGATTCTGGGTGTCAACCACGAGGCCGTGCAAATCAACTTCACCGATATGTGGCAGGCCGCCAGCTTCGACGACCTGGGCAACGCTACCCCCCTCGACACGTGGGGCTTGGTAGGCGCCATCGGCCTGGCCATGACCGGCTCCCTGTTCAGCTCCGATTGCTGGAACAACATTGGGTTTTCGGGCGATGAAATCGTGCGGCCCGAGCGCACCATTGTGCTCAGCATGGCCATCGGCACGGCCATTGTCACGGCGCTCTATCTGCTCATCAACGTGGTGTATCTGCTGGTGCTGCCCATCCCCGGCAACCCTACCGCCGCTGCTACCGATGTGGTAGGGCGCGGCATTATGTACGCCGCCAACGACCGGGTAGCCACCGCCGTGGCCGAGAGCATGCTGGGCCGCACCGGCGCCTACGTGATGGCCGTGCTCATCATGATCAGCACCTTCGGGGCCAACAACGGTATCATCCTCAGCGGTGCCCGCGCCTACTATGCTATGGCAAAGGATGGCCTGTTCTTCCCGCCCCTGGCCCGCCTGAACCGCGCCGGCGTGCCCGGCGTAGCCCTCTGGACCCAATGCGCCTGGGCTTGCCTACTTTGCCTTACGGGTTCGTATGGCGAACTGCTCAACTATGTGATGTTCTCAGTAATTCTGTTCTACGTTATCACCATCATCGGCATCTTCGTGCTTCGCCGCACCCGGCCCAATGCGCCTCGTCCCTACCGGGCGTTTGGCTACCCACTGGTGCCACTGTTCTACATTGTGGTAGCCTCAGCCTTCTGCGCCATTCTGCTGTTCAGCCCTGCCACGGCCACGTTCTCGCAACGTGGGCTACTCCTGCTGGCGCTAGGTGTGCCGGTCTACTTTGTATTGGGTCGGCAGTTCAACAAACAACTACCTAACGAAGATCAGTAAGTAATCTAAGTTACGGAGTAACAGCTATTTTCTTTCCACAAAAAAACGCCCCGTTACTGGTAACGGGGCGTTTTTTGTGGGAAGTAGGTTCACTTAGCGTTTGATGCGTTTGAAAGCATCCGGCCGGTATTTCAGCACTACTGTCTGGTTGGTGGCCGTTGGACGGGCAGACACCTCATCATCGTAGTAGCCCGCGGAGCCGCAGCGGAGCGTGTAGCGGCCCGCAGGAATGGTGAGTTTGTAGCAGCCGTCGGCATCCGTGATACCGATGATCTGGGTGCCTTCCACCACAATGGTAGCTCCTACCAATGGATCCTTATCAACGTCTATCACGCGCCCTTGAATCGTCATCATGGGCACTCGGGCGCTAGCCGTTGTTGTCGTTACACGGGGCGCCTCTGCCTCTTTTTCATCTTCTGCTACCTCCCCTACAGTCGTTGCGACGGTATTGCTAGCCAGCAAAGCGTCATCTGCATATCCTTGAGCATAGCTACCTATGCGTACTGCGAGTAGCAGCACAACAAGAACGAGCGTGGTAAGCAGTGACTTCATTTGTGCTGGCTTGATAATGTTCGTAGTGACAATATCGCCCCGGTTGTGTCATGGCTAAAGTTCAACTCATTGAACCGTATCCTTCTTCCGATCAGGCATACAAATATATTGTACTATTATCAGAAATCCATATCACTTTAAAATTTTTTATTCCAAAATTGACTAAAATTATTCTAATAATGAACCAATGACTTTTCACTGGATCAGGCGTATTTAAGGAATGTTCGCATATATAGTTTCATAATGGGTTGCGTTATGCTATTACACTCCCTTTACTACTTACGAGTAAAAAGAGCGTTTTACTTATAATGAGCACACATACAGCATGACATGAACCATAATTACTACCTTGGCAATACTATATTATCAGACTAATCGATCTGTCTTGCAAACGCAAGAATCCCGCACGTTGTCGTGCGGGATTCTTATTAGACAGTGTAATCGTGGGAAACGAAAACGCTAGTCGTGCGCCGGACGCGAGGGGCCACTTGGGGCGTCCTCACCAAAATCCTGGTCCTGGGTACGGATGCTGTTGCCCATTTCGTAGCTACCTTCTTTGGTGAAACCCGGCCCTTGGGCGTTTTCGCCCTCAGCATGGTGCTCGTTGCCACCCTGGGGATGGGTTTCGTCGCCGCCGATGTGCAGGTTTTCGAGCTGATCTTTCTGGTTGCTGCGCTGTTTGTAGCCGTTGGCTCCGGTATAGCGTGCCGCCGAAGGGTCGCTCATTTCTTTGCCATTGCTCTGGCTTTCGTCAAAATCCTTTTCGTTTTCGAGCTGCTCGTTTTTCGGAATAATGTTTTCCTGGTCGGTGATGCTACCGTCTTTATCTGTGGCCATATGCTGGGGATGAATTGCGTGGGAAAATACTCCTTAGCAATACGCAGTCTGGCAGGCATGGTTGGGAATGCCCAGAGCTAGTATAGGGTTTGAGGCCGGGCTCGTACAGATACCTGAGCGCAAACAGCATGGCGTTGCACGTAGTAGATGACTACCAGATTGGTACGGGAGCCTTACTCCGTCCGCACCCATCATCTGACTACCAGAAACTATGCGGCTGGGGTTCCTGCTTGCCCCCGTACCAGCGACGACGAAACCAGAAAGCCAGGTTGACTAAAGCAATCAGGGCTGGCACCTCAATCAGCGGACCAATAACGCCCGCAAAGGCCTGGCCCGAGTTCAACCCAAACACGCCAATGGCTACCGCAATAGCCAGCTCGAAGTTGTTGCCGGTGGCGGTGAAGGCAATGCTGGCATTTTCGGCATAATCGGCTCCCAGGTACTTGCCTGCCGCAAAGCTGAGCACAAACATGAGTCCGAAGTACAGGGCCAGTGGCAAGGCGATGCGTAGCACATCAAATGGAATACGCACTATAGTTTCTCCTTTCAAACTGAACATCACGACTATCGTGAGCAGCAGGGCTACCAGCGTAATGGGGCTAATAGCCGGGAGGAAAGTCTGCTCGTACCATGTGTCTCCCTTCAGCCGCCGTAACACCAAGCGCGAAAGAAAGCCAGCCGCAAACGGAATACCCAGGTAGATGAGCACGCTCTGGGCAATGTCGCCAATGCCGATGTTCACGGCGTAGCCTTTCAGGCCGAAGTAGGGCGGCAGCACGGTAATAAACAGCCAAGCCAACACCGAGTAGAACAGCACCTGAAAAATAGAGTTGAGCGCCACCAACCCGGCCGCGTACTCGCGGCTACCGTCGGCCAAATCGTTCCATACCAACACCATGGCAATGCAACGGGCAATGCCAATCAGGATCAGGCCCATCATGTACTCGGGCTTATCAGGCAGCAGCCACACAGCCAGCAAGAACATCAGCAATGGCCCCAGAATCCAGTTCAGAAACAAGGATAAGCCGATAATGCGCGTGTTCTTAAAGACTTTCGGCAGCTGTTCGTACTTCACCTTGGCTAGTGGTGGGTACATCATCAAAATCAGGCCCAGAGCCAGCGGCACGTTCACCGTGCCTACGGAGAAGTAGTTCACGGCTTCGTTGATGCCGGGCACGAAATAACCCAGCGCGACACCCAGCGCCATCGCTAGGAATATCCAGAGCGTAAGGCCCCGGTCAAGACCCGAAAGTTTCTTTTCTGCCAGCACGACAGGGGTTGCCGGAAGGGGTTGAGGGAGCGTGTTCATGGAGAGGTAGGGAATACGTTACGTCAGGCCGATGTACGGGCTGCGTCGCTCCAGCAGCACGGTGTTGCGCCATACACCGTGCTGCTGGCCAATCCGCTCGCGGTAGCCAACGACGCGAAAACCAGCCTGCATGTGCAGGCCAATACTGGCTGTATTCTCGGCAAAGGTGCCGGCTTGTAACGTCCAGATACCATGCGCTTCCGAGTCGAGAATGAGGCTTTGCAGTAACTGCCGGCCCACGCCTTGCCGGCGGGCGTCAGCAGCGATGTACAGGCTGATTTCGGCAACCCCACCGTACACACAGCGGCTCGATACGGGCGAAAGGGCCGCCCAGCCCAGCACTGTACCACCAGCAATAGCGACCAAGCGGCTGTGAACCAGGTGCGCCCGGTCCCAGGCCTCCCATGTGGGTGCCTGGGTTTCAAAGGTGGCGTTGCCAGTGGCTATACCCTGCTCGTAGATGGTACGCACGGCGGGGTAGTGCGCGGCGGTCATTGGTTGAATCTGCATGGCAGAATGGCTTAATACGCCTTGCGCAGCATATCGGCATACGCATTGGGCAGCGGCGAATCTTCTACGGCTTTTGCCGCTTTCTCTACATCATACGCCACACGAATCAGCTCGGAACGCACGCCGTCCGGGCTGATTAGCTGCGTGTCCTCATCGAGGTGCAGCAGTTGGTAGGCGGCGCGGGGGTCGCCGTCTTTGGGCTTGCCCACCGAGCCAATGTTGAGCGCATGCCGGTAGCGGGTTTCACCTTCTACCTCGTAGGCGAAGGTGCGGTGGTAGGGCTTGTGCGTGTGCCCAAAGAGCAGAATGTCGGCGTGGGCATCGGCCAGCACCCGCAGAAAGCTGGCTTCGGGCCGGTCTTCAAACAGGTATTCGTTAATTTTGCGCGGGGAGCCGTGCACCATCAGCAAATTCAGCGTACACGGCTCGTCCTCAAAGTCGAGACGCATGTGCTTGGGAAGCAAGCGCAGGTAGCGCCGCTCGTCGTCGCCTACTACGTGGTTGGTGTAGGCAATACTCTGCGCGCCCAGGTCCTTTTCGGTGTCAGTTTTGTAGGCGCAGCCGCAGTTGCTACTAGCCAGGCCAATGCCTTGGTCGTAGTTGCCAGCTAGGGTAGGAATACCCCGACGGCGCACCTCGTTCACTACCTCATTGGGCCAAGGCGCATAGCCCACCAGGTCGCCGAGGCAGAAGATCATGTCGGGGCGGCGCTGCTCCATGTCGGCCAGCACTGCTTCCAACGCCGGCAGGTTACCGTGCACATCGGAGAAAAAGGCAATCGTCATCAGAAACAGAAAGAAGAAGTTAGGAAAGAGGAAACCAGACCTGCAAAACGGCGCTTCCCTTCCCGGTAGCGCCGTTGAAAAGGGTTAGCAGCATCCGCCGCCGGGCGTGCAGGCCAGCATTTGCAGTTGGGGTGGGGCAACCTCTTTGCTTGGAATGCCACAGGCATCCTGCGCCAAGCAGGCCGTTTGCTTGGGTAGGAGCACAAAATCCTGGCCGTCGAACGCGAGGCCGAACTTGCCGATGGTAGCCTGCTGGTACTCAACCTCGATATCTAAATCCTCTTGGCCCAGAATTTTCTCCGACAGCGCGAGAATGTGTAGAAATTTCTGCGGAGCCAGGCGATGGTCGTAGTCGCCGGCTTCCCAGAGCTGGAAGTTGGCAACAGTTTCCTGGCGCTCTATACCACCGCAGTCAATAAAATGCTTGCTCACCAACCCCACTTCCGTCACGTGGAAGTGCGCGGGCAGATACTCGCCCGAGGGTAGGCGAAAATGAACGGCGTCGAGCTCAGCCAATGACTGCTTCATTTCGGAGATTTTCATCGTCAGTAAGTAAGAAAGGTGAATAGAAAGATTAGCAGGCGCAGGCATCGTCGGGGCCGCAGGCCGCGCCACTCGTTGCCTCTATGAAAAAGGTGACAAACTGCTGCTGCACCCGTTGTAGCAGTTCGGTGTTGAGGCAATAGCAGACCGTGAGGCCGTCAATTTCTCCTTTTATTAACCCCAGCGCTTTCAGCTCCTGTAGGTGCTGCGACACTGTGGTGCGCGAGAGCGGCAACTCAGCAGCAATATCGCCGGAGATGCAGGCTTGCTTGCTGGCCAGCAACTGGATAATGGCTACTCTGGCCGGATGGGCCAGTGCTTTGGCCACGCGGGCTAACTGCTGCTGCTCGGCGGTGAAAGCCTCGGTTTTAGCGTAAGTCATGGATAAATGGATGACAACAGTAACTTTATGTCGTAAATATACGACATAATATGACGCATGTTTACGACATGCGGTTTTTAGTTGTAATTAGCTACACTAATCTGAGTTTTGCAGCCATGTGTAACTTGACCATTACGACCAAACCTGCGTACTCAGAATGTTTTCGGACTTTTGCTCCTCTTTCAGCCGGTAGCGTCCTTCTGCTTACCCTTAGCTCCCTCCTACCCGTGGATTTTTCTAAACTTTACCATCCCAGCGCCCTCAACGGCTATCAGTTCATTGCCCTCACAGGTCTCATCATGAGCGGTGGGGCGCACCTGTTGTTGCATTTTGTGTTTCACCACACGGTGCAGGGCTTCAATTGGCTCTACGTGTGTTGGGCTGCTTTATATGTGATAGGTACGCTACGCAACCTCTTCGGCAAGCCTGATGCGGGCCATCATCATCACCACTAAGAAAAGTGAAGTTGTGAAAAGTGAGATTGTGAATGAGTATCATTCTGAACAGCGCGAAGGCCCTTCTCACGGCTGAACGACAAC
>NZ_JAHWGL010000052.1 GCF_019334315.1 Hymenobacter profundi | reverse complement strand
GGTTACTATCTTTCATCAGCACACGAGATGCTTCGACAAGCGGATGCCAGATAAAGTATGACGCTCTTTTTAAAAAACGTTCTTATTCGAGCACTTACGCTCTACTCCATCTCTTCCACAGCGGCCAGGGTAGCGGCGGCCATTTTGGGTTGAGCGCGGTAGTAGAGGGTGCTGCAATTGGTAGGCCGGAGCACTTCTTGCGCTGCTTCCAGCACGGCTTCGGGTGTTACGGCCTGCACTTTTTCGCTTTCCTGGTTCACTAAGTTGGCGTCGCCGATGAGCTTGCTGTAGGCCAGGTTCATGGCACGGTTCAACAGTTCGATTTCTCCGAATACAATGCTGGCTTCGGCCTGATTCTTTACTTTTTCCAACTCTTCGGCGGGCACTAGCTCGGTGCGCAACTCAGCAATAATGGCCTCTACCGCTGCGTCGGCGTCTTCTAGAGTTACGCCGGCGTTCAGCTTGCCGCTTACTACCAGCAGCCCCGGCTCCAACGACCCCGATACGGACGCTGAAATAGAGTTGAACAACTGCTGCTCTTTCACCAGGCGCTGATACAGGCGCGAGGATTTGCCGCGGCCCAGCACGTCGCCCAGTAGATCGACGGGGTAGTAGGCGTCGTCGGCGCGGCTGGGCATGTGGTACACTTTGTAGAGCGCCGACAGCGGCACGTCGGACGTCATTTCCAGGAAGCGGGCTTCGGTCTGGCGAGGCTCCTGGGGTAGCTGGCGCTCGTAGCGCGTACCACCCGAAATCGGACCGAACCACTTCTCAGCCAAGCGTTTCACTTCGGCTTCCGTAACGGCGCCGGCTACTACCAGCACGGCATTTTGGGGCGCGTAGTGCTTGGCAAAGAAGTCGCGCACCTGCTGCATGTTGGCTTCTTCGATGTGGCTGATTTCCTTGCCAATGGTAGCCCAGCGGTAGGGGTGCTGCTGGTAGGCCAGGGGGCGCAGGTTCAGCCACAGGTCGCCGTAGGGCTGGTTGAGGTAGTTCTGCTTGAACTCCTCCACCACGACTTTGCGCTGCACCTCCAACCCGTTTTCGGAGAAAGCGAGGTTCAGCATCCGGTCCGACTCCAGCCAGAAGCCGGTTTCGATGTTGGTTGCGGGCACTGTGAGATAGTAGTTGGTGATGTCGGGCGAGGTGAAGGCATTGTTCTCGCCGCCTACCAGCTGCAAGGGCTCGTCGTAGCTCGGGATGTTCACCGACCCCGAAAACATCAGGTGTTCAAACAGATGCGCAAAGCCGGTATGCTCGGGGTCCTCATCGCGCGAGCCCACGTTGTAGAGCACGTTCAGCACGGCCAGGGGCGTGGTGTGGTCTTCGTGCACAATGCAGCGCAGGCCGTTATCAAGCTTAAATTCAGTGAAATTGATCATATCAAGGAGAAGCAGTTCTTTTTTGGAAGTTACAACTTACGAAATCGGCGGTAGGTTCGGTAGCTGGAGGCGGAAGTTAGGTGCTCTACCCTTCGGGGGGCAAGCCTTGGGTAGTATTGCTGCCGACGGCAAGAAAACCAATGGCACTATCCTTTTGCTGCTGGGTTCTGTTTATTGTATAATCGCTCCCAACGCCACCAGCCTACTTTTGCTATGTACGCTCCTATTATCTCCTACCCTTCCATTCCGAGCTACCCGCTGGAGGTACCCGACGCCACGGGCAATTCCTCCTTTCAACTTCGTAAAATGGAGCGCATTGCGGTGCATGGCAAGAACGATTTGCTGATTCCGCACCGGAAGGACTACTATTTTATGGTGTTGCTTTGGGAAGGAAGCGGGCGGCATTGGGTTGATACCACCGCCTACACCCTCAAGCCCGACACGCTCTACTTTACCGTGCCGCACCAAGTACACCTGAAGGAAGAGCTACAGCCGGTTTCGGGGTTTAATCTCAACTTTACGGAAGAGTTTTTGGCCTTGGACAGTAGTGGCGTGCTGCGCCAGCTACCCATTATTCAGAACCCACAAAACGGACACGAACTGCACCTGGCGCCATCGGATGTGGCGTTTGTGCAAGACATTTTGGAGAAGGCCTACGTCGAGTACAGCGCGGCTCAGCCCTGGCACCGGACCGTGTTGCTGGCCTATCTGCATGTGCTGTTGGTGTACCTCAGCCGGCTGTACACGGAGCAGTATTGCTCTTCGAAAAAGACCGACGAAGCCGCGCTGCTGAGTAAGTTTCGAACCAAAATTGAAGCTTCCTACTCCCGCCACCACGACGTGGCTACCTACGCCGACATGCTGCACCTCTCGGCCGGCCACCTGAGCGAGGTAGTGAAAGCGCAGAGTGGCAAGTCGGCCATTGCGCACATCCACGAGCGGCTGGTGGTGGAGGCCAAGCGCCTCCTGTTTCATACCGAATATACCAGCAAGGAAATTGCGTTTCAACTGGGCTTTGAGGATGCTTCCTACTTCAATCGTTTCTTCAAACGCCTCACCCAGCAAACGCCTTTACACTACCGCCTAGCTACCCGCGAAATGTACCAGTGAAACCGGAATATGGGTTACGGCTTGCCCGCGGCACGATGGTAGGTTTGCATCGTACTTCATTCAACACGACGACGCAACATGAAAACTGTACTTATCACCGGCGCCAATCGCAGCATTGGGCTGGAAACCGCCCGACAACTGGCCGCGCAAGGCTATTTTATTTACCTGGGAAGCCGCAGCTTGGAAAACGGCAATGAAGCAGTAGCGCAGCTGAAAGCCGAGGGCCTGACCAACGTGGAGCCCATTCAGATTGATGTAGCGGATCTGACCTCCATCCAGGCAGCCCGCGCAGAGCTTGGGCAGAAACTTGATTCGCTGGACGTGCTGATCAACAACGCGGGCATCAACGGCGCCATGCCGCAAGCCGCCGCCACTGCCGATACGCAGATCATCCGGGACGTATTCGACACCAACTTTTTCGGCGCCATCAACGTCACGCAGTCCTTCTTAGACCTACTGCGCCAGTCCGAGGCACCGCGCATTGTCAACGTTACCTCGGGCCTGGGCTCCCTAACCATGCACAGCGACCCGTCGTGGAAATATTACGCGGTGAAATTAGGCGCCTATGGACCCTCGAAGACGGCCTTAAACGCCTACACTGTGGTACTAGCGTATGAGTTGCGCGATACGCCGTTTAAAGTCAACGCCGTAGACCCCGGCTATACCGCTACCGACTTCAACCAGCACAGCGGCCCCGGCACAGTGGAAGACGCAGCCAAAATCATTGCAAAGTACGCCACCATAGGCGTCGACGGCCCTACCGGCAAGTTCTTCAGCAACGACGCGGATGGCGATGGCGACGAAATGCCTTGGTAAAGCTAGCTGGCTACCACCAAGTAAAAACGGTCCGCCTCTACTGATGAGACGGACCGCTTTTGCTTTAGAATTGGATGGCCTTGTTTACAACGTGGCGCGTACGCCCAGCAGAAACGTGCGCGCCGTGGGATAGGCGCCCTGGTCGATGCCGGCTTGTTTATTATCGGAGCCGAAGGAGCTGACGTTGGGGTCGTAGCCGCGGTAGCGCGTGAGGACTAGCAGGTTTTGCCCGCCTACCCATACGCTGGCACTGCGGGCCGCCCGCTGCCACACTGGGTAGCTGAGCGTAGCGGCCGTCAGACGGACGTGGTTGCCGGATTGCAGAGTGTAGTCGTTGAAAGACGATATTTGTAGCTGCTGGTTAGCCTGTGGTACATTAGTGGTTGTGTTGGTGGGCGTCCAGCGGTCCAGCACGCGGGTAGTGGCATTATCACGGCCAGATGGCACATCTAGCACGTTTAACTGACGGTTTTGTACCTGATAACCCCACATGGCATCGGCTTGCACATCCAGCGTTAGTCGTTTGTAGGTAAGCTGTTGTGTGAGCGTGAGCAGCTGCCGGGGTAGGCCATTGCCCAGCGGCTGGAAGTCTTCGGGTCTGGATTGACTGTTTGAATTGCTCCCGACGAAGCGCGGCCGGCCAACGGCGTCTACCCCCAGGTAGTGCAAGCCATAGAAAGTGCTGAGCGGCCGGTTATGAACCGTCCTGTCGTATGGGTTGTCATCATCCGGCGACTTTAGCTGGTAGCGGTTGCGATTAGCGGCGGCGGCCAATGTTGTACTACCCTGCACCGGGCCTAGTTGCCACTGCCCATTCACGGTTAGCTCCACCCCCTTGTTGTGCAGCATGCCGGGCCACTCGCGGAACGATGATTTTTCGTCGACGGTACGCCGGGTGTAGCCTTGAATAGTTAGATTCAATCTATTTTGCCACATGCCCAGCGCAAGGCCGGCATCGAGCTGCCGGCTACGCTCCCGCAGCGGCAGAAAGGGGCTACCACCAAAAACAGGCATGGGCAGTGTGTATAGGTTGCGACCCAAATTGCCTGCCCCCGATGTATAGCTCACGCCTACCCAGGTGTTCAACTTGCTAACCAGTTGATTTTTCCGTAGAAAGCCTTCTTTGTCTGCGTGCCAGATAGCCTGCACGCCTGGCAGCCACTGCGAGCGGTCGACGGAAGCAAAAGCGGCCGATATATCGCGGCGAAGACTGCCTTGCACTTGGTAGCGCTCCGCAAACGTATAGCCGCCGGTCAACTGGTAAAAATCGACACCTATTTTTTCCCATTCATCCTCAATGCTCAGTACAGGAGTACCCGGAATGTAGCTCTCTTTCCTATTCGTTAGGCTTTGTCGTTGTCGAATAGCTTCTACGCTGGCCGTTATGGCATGACGACCATCCTCGAAGCTACGGACATAGCGCAGAGCCGGGTTGATCACCCATTGTCTATAGGTGCTGGCAAGGTCGGCATTCTGTCCGGCGGGGTAGGAGGCGAAAGCTGATCTGTATGACTCACTGCGCTGCGTGGCCCGCTCCAATCCGCCCAGTAGTTCCAGCGTGAGCCCGGTGGCTAGGCGGTACTGTGCATTCAGCTGTGCTAATAGCCGTTGCTGACGGGGCGTTTGATACCATTCGCGGGCTTCCTGCACCGGATTTACCAGATACCTCTGATTGGTGGTATCCTGCACCGTGCGGGTAGGCTGCTCGTAGAGCGCGTTTTGCAGGGCATAATAAGACGGCACGCGCCGTTGCGTTTCGCTCAGGCTACCTCGCACCGCTACGTGTAAGCGTTGGCCTATTTGCTGGTCTACGTTGGCCCGCACGGCGTAGCGGCGCAGATTGGAGTTAAGCACTATTCCCTGTTGGCCGAGGTAGTCGACGCCTGTGTAGTAGTGCGTAGCGGCGGTGCCACCCGAGAGACTCAGGTGGTGCTCCTGTATGGCGGCAGTGCGCAGCATCTCCGCCTGCCAGTCGGTGCCCCGATCCAGAGCGGCTACTTCGGCCAACGAGAAGCGCGGCGGCTGTCCGTCGTTGCGGGCGGCTTCGTTGGCTAGTACGGCGTACTGGCGGGCGCCCAATAGCTCGTAGCGGTAGCGAGCCTGCTGCACGCCGCCGTAGCCAATGTACTGCACGCGCGGCGCTCCGGTATGCCCCTGGCGCGTGGTGATGCGAATAACGCCATTAATGCCCTGTGAACCGTACTGCGCGGTTTCGAAGGCGCCTTTCAGCACCTCTACCTGCTCGATGTCCTCCGTTGGGATGTGTAGTAATGGATTCGTGTCTAGCTGCTGTATTTCCGGCAGCGCATCCAGATAAACGGAACTTCTTGCGCCTGACCGAAACGTACGCTGAAATACCGGCACACCATCTACCACATACAGCGGCTGGGCATCATCAGTAAAACTGGCCACTCCCCTAATACGCATCACCATTTGCGCCCCCGGCGCCCCGGAGTAGGGCGTAACCTGCACGCCGGCCACCTGGCGCAACTGCTCTTGGATAGAGAGGAATACTATAGTAGAAGTAGTATGTGTTGTCGAGATAGTCGGATTGAAACAGATAAAACGTTTGTGAATTTCTGACGGTACTCTCGACGCCAATGAATCTGTGCTTGGCAATTCTACCGCCACCCGTCGCGGTGCCAGCGTATCGGGTTGTTGGGCCAGAGTAGGCACGGCGGCACACAGAACACTAAAGAGTAAAAGTGGGCGCATAGGCAAACAGTAGAAGTAGAATAAGCTATAAAATGAGTCGGCCGCCTACCCCAAAAATCATCCCACGATTCCCCTTCCGGTGCAAACGCCTACTTTTGCCAACGCTACCCTTTTGAGCCCTTATCGCTATGCCCTTCGACCGCGCCGCCTACCCCACCGAGCAACTGCTAACCATCTACCAGGAGCTGCTCAAGCCCCGCCTTATTGAGGAGAAAATGCTGATTCTGCTGCGGCAGGGCAAAATCAGCAAGTGGTTTTCGGGCATTGGGCAGGAGGCTATTGCGGTGGGTAGCACCTTGGCGCTCAACCCCGATGAGTACATCTTACCCCTGCACCGCAACCTGGGCGTATTCACGGCACGGCGGGTACCGCTGGGGCGGCTGTTTGCGCAGTGGGAGGGCAAAGAAGGCGGCTTCACCAAGGGCCGCGACCGGTCGTTTCACTTTGGCTCCCGCGAGCACCACATTGTGGGTATGATCAGCCACCTCGGTCCGCAGCTGGCCGTGGCCGATGGCATTGCCTTGGCCGATATACTGGACGAAAAAAAGCGCGTGACGCTGGTATACAGCGGCGACGGCGGCGCCTCCGAGGGCGACTTCCACGAGGCCTTGAACGTGGCAGCCGTGTGGCAGCTGCCGGTCATTTTCCTCATCGAAAACAACGGCTACGGCCTCTCTACCCCCAGCAACGAGCAATTCCGCTGCAAGAGTTTTATTGATAAAGGCCCCGCTTACGGCATAGAAGCCGTGCAGATCGACGGCAATAACGTGCTGGAAGTTTACAGCACCATGCAGCGCCTGGCCGAGGACTTACGCCAGAATCCGCGGCCGGTGCTGGTAGAGGCTCTTACTTTCCGGATGCGCGGGCACGAAGAAGCCAGCGGCACCAAGTATGTTCCTCAGGAGCTGTTCACGGAGTGGGCCGCCAAAGACCCCGTGGCTACGTACGAGCAATGGCTCATCAGCGAAGGCCTGCTGAGCGAAACGGCCCGCCATCAGTTCCAGGAGAAGATAAAGGCGGAGATTGAGCAGGGCCTGCGGGAAGCCGATACCCTCCCTGCCCCTACCCCCGACCCCATCCGCGAGCTGGCCGATATGTACGCTCCTTTCGAGGGCTCTGAGCAAACACCTACCCCTGACGTTCCTGCCACAGTGAAACGCTACGTAGACGCCATCCGCGACGGGTTGCGCCAGAGCCTGGAGCGCTACCCCGAGCTGGTGCTCATGGGCCAAGACATTGCCGAATATGGTGGCGTGTTCAAAGCAACAGAAGGCTTGGTAGAGGAGTTTGGGAAGGGGCGGGTGCGCAACACGCCCCTGTGCGAGTCGGCCATCTTGGGAGCTGGCTTGGGGTTGAGCGTGCGCGGCAAGAAGAGCATGGTAGAAATGCAGTTTGCCGACTTCGTGACCTGCGGCTTCAACCAGATTGTGAACAACTTAGCCAAGAGCCACTACCGCTGGGGCCAAAACGCCGATGTGGTGGTGCGCCTACCCACCGGCGCTGGCACCGCGGCCGGACCATTCCACTCCCAGAGCAACGAGGCGTGGTTTACGCACACCCCCGGCCTGAAGGTGGTATTTCCCAGCAACCCGCACGACGCTAAGGGCTTGCTCTGCGCCGCTCTGGAAGATCCCAACCCAGTGATGTACTTTGAGCACAAGCTGCTTTACCGCTCCGTGAGTGGCCTCGTACCCGATGCCTATTACACTACGCCCATTGGGCAAGCGGCCCTGGTGCGCGAGGGAAACGAACTGAGCATCGTCACCTACGGCATGGGTGTGCACTGGGCTTTACAAATGGCGGAAGAATTGAATGTAAGCTGCGACATTCTCGATCTGCGCACCCTCCTACCCTGGGACCAGGAGGCCGTGCGTCGCACCGCCGAGAAAAACGGCCGCGTGCTGGTGCTGCACGAAGACACCCTCACGGGCGGCCTGGGCGCTGAGCTGGCCGCCTGGATTGGCGAAAACTGTTTCGAGCACCTTGATGCGCCCGTGCACCGCGTGGCCTCCTTGGATACGGCCGTGCCCTTTGCCCCTACCCTGGAAAAGGACTTTCTACCCCTTCAGCGCCTGCGCGATGCGGTGGAGAAGCTGCGCAACTACTAAGCTTTCCGCGCCGCTCGAACGGTGTAGAGACGCATACTTGCGTCTCGTTGTTGAACGATTCGGACGGTTATGAGACGTATAGTTGCGTCTATACAACCTTTCAACTGCTCACCCATTTAACTTACACAGCTTGTAAAGGCATCATTCTGAGCGCAGCGAGGAATCTTTTATTCAGATACCTCGCTGCGCTCAGAATGCTCATTTTAGAGCGTTTAAAGGCTCCATACAAAACCTATTTTTGCGTTACTTCCTCCTGCTTTAATTCTACCATAGTAGCGTTATTGGCTTGATTTCTGGGCAAGGTTCTATTCTCATTGCATCAACCCGTTGCCTATGTTTTTCTCTACTCGGCCTATAAAGTGTTTGCGGTTGGTACTGCTCGTGCTGTTGAGCGGCTGGCTGCTTTTAGCCCAAACGGGCTGTCACCGCTACCATATTTCCGACCCCACAGGTCCGCCGCAGCCCAAGATGAAAAAGGCGAAAGCATCTGCTCCTGATGCTGAGCAGAGTGCCGATGGCAGCAGCCAGGGCACGGCCCAGGCAGAAAACGCGCCGCCCCAGCACAATAGCTACGACAAACAGGGACTGCTGAAAAAGAAAACACGCGACCGTAGCCGGAAGCGTAAAGTAGGGCAATACCGGTTCCTAGGCATCATATTTTAGTGTCTTCGCTTCTGTTGACTCGCAGATAATCAAGCCGTTTTGTATGGCTACCCTCTCCCACTTTCCGTATGCTTTGGTATGAAACTCTTGCTACTTCTACCTGCCTTGCTACTGGCTGCTTCGGCCTCGGCCCAAACGGAGTACACCACCCCGGCCCAGCACCGGTCCGAAAACCGCCGCGCCCTGCGCGACGCGTATAAGTACCCGGCTAAGTACAAAGAGTCGCACTTGGCCGTTACGCCGAAAGCGCTGAAACGGGGCAAAACAGGCACGCCCCTACCCCACGACAGCCGCAACAACTACCGGTTTGACCGCACCGGCACAGCCCGCGTCAGCGAACCAACGGCCCCCGGCTTACGTCTTACCCGCAAAAAATAACTCTAAAACGCTCTGAAGTATGACTCCCTGGCAACCCCTCACCCAACCCGAACAGCTTGCCGACATCGTGCAGGAATCGCACGAGCATCCGGTTTTGGTTTTCAAACATAGCACTACTTGCTCCATCAGCGCTGCCGCCAAAGGCAAGATTGAGCGCCAGTGGGATTCGGCCGGCCTCGATGGCACCCCCATCTACTACCTCGACCTGCTCCGCTACCGGCCCATTTCCAACGAAATAGCTCAGAAGTTTGGCGTAGAGCACCAGTCGCCGCAACTGCTGCTCATCCAAAACGGCGAGTGCAGCTACGACGCTTCACACATGGGCATCCGCCTCAGCGACGTGCAGCAATTAGTGAAATAGGAAAAGGTGAAGTGGTGAGGTTGTGAAGCTGTGAAAAAGAATCTGTCATCCTGAGCGGAGCGAAGGACCTTTTCACGATAGAACGAGATGTTATTATGTCAGTCGTTCAGGTGTGAGAAGGTCCTTCGCTCCGCTCAGGATGACATGCACTCTTTATTCACAACTTCACAAACTCACTATTTCACCACTTCCCTACTCATACAGGAACGAAACTTCCTGCTTGATTTCCGGGTTCAGGCTAAGCGCTACGGGGCAGGTGTGGGCGGCACGCTCTAGTAGGGCGCGCTCCTTTTCGGGTAGGCTGGCAGGCAGGTGAAACTGCACGTCGATTTGCCGGATGCGGCGCGGCTCGGCGGCCATGTGCTTGGTCACGTCGTACGTAACGCTGGTGAGGTCCAGCTGGTGGCGCTCGGCTACGATGCCCATAATGGTCATCATGCAGGCACCCAGCGAAGCCGCCACCAGATCAGTGGGCGAAAAGGCCTCGCCCCGGCCGTGGTTGTCTACGGGCGCATCGGTAATAATCGTGTTACCGGAAGCGTTGTGCGTAGCCTCGGTACGCAGTTGGCCGGTATAGCGGGCGCTGGCAGTGCTCATAGAATCAGAAATTTGGCAGGACAATGACAACAAATTTACGTACTTTCGATCAGGCTGCCTCGGAGCGGTCGTTTTCTGTTCGAATCTCCTCGCCCTTAGCTTCTTTGCCTGCCGTGCGAACTTTACTGGCTTCTGGTTTTTCTACCCTGGCGCTGCTACTGGCCGCTACCGGCGCTGCCAGCGCACAGAGCGCCGCCGGCAGCGGCGACGACCCTTCCTACCGTAAGGAAATGGTGTACGGCGTCAACTTCAATACTCAGGGCGGTTTGATTGGCGGAGTGCACTTTCGTTCCTCCAAAGTGCTGTCGCAGGACTGGCTGCGCTTCTGGAGCCTAGAGGCAGTGGAAGTGAAAGGACAGAAAGAAGATAAATTCATCAATCCTTACACCGGCGGTTCCTATGTGCCGGGCAAGACCAATTATTTCTATGTGCTGCGGCCTTCTGTGGGTTTGCAGCGCGTTATCTTCCGGAAAGCGGCTGAGTCGGGCGTACAGGTAAATGCGCTGGCTAGTGCCGGCCCGTCTATCGGGCTGCTCATGCCTTACTATGTGTATTACGATTACACCCTGCGCGATGGCAACGGCAATCCGATACCCGGCGCTTCCCAGGACATACGCGAGGCGCAATACGACCCCAATAACGCCCAAACGCCCATCGACCGGGCCCCGCTGTTCCGGGGTGCCAGCGAAATTAAGCCCACGGTAGGCGCGCACCTACGCGGGGCGCTCAGCTTTGAGTACGGCCGCTACCGCGACGCGGTAGCCGGCGTGGAAACTGGCTTTCTGTTGGAGATGTACACCAAGCGCGTAGAGATTCTGCGCGACAACAACGTGCCCAGCTCCAAGCTCAACAAGCAGTTCTACCCCTCGGTGTACCTCACCATCTACCTCGGGCACCGCAGCTAGCCTACCCTGTTGTCTTTTCAGGCCCTCAACCCTACCCTGTTGTCTTTTCAGGCCCTCAACTTTTCTCCGCAGCTAATGGTTGTGAAGGAAACCTAGCGTCGCTATTGGCTGCCATCTTTGTGTAAGCCATGCGCTGCGTATCTTTGTTATCTATGGATGATCTGCTGCTACTACCCGTAATACAGCCGGAAGCCGTTGCACCGGCCCGGCCCCGCAAGCCCGATTGGCTGCGCGTGAAGCTGCCCGTAGGCCCCGAGTACGCCCGGGTGCGCAAGCTGGTAGACGAAAACAAGCTGCACACCATCTGCGAAAGCGGCAATTGCCCCAACATGGGCGAGTGCTGGGGTGCGGGCACTGCTACCTTCATGATTCTGGGCAACATCTGTACACGTTCGTGCTCGTTCTGTGCCGTGGCCACTGGCCGCCCCAACGAGTACGATACCGACGAGCCCCGCCGCGTAGCCGAAGCCATCCTGACGATGGGTGTAAAGCACGCCGTAATTACTTCCGTAAACCGCGACGAGTTGAAGGACCGCGGCGCCAGTATCTGGCACGAGACGGTGGTGCGCATCAAGCAGCTTTCTCCTACCACTACCATCGAAACGCTTATTCCCGACGTGAAAGCCAACTGGGAAGCGCTGGACGTCATGATTTCGGGCGGACAGGAAGTGATTTCGCACAACGTAGAAACCGTGGGCAGCCTCTACCGCCTCGTGCGCCCACAAGCCAAGTACGACCGTTCGCTGGAGCAAATCCGCCGGACGAAAGCCGCTGGGCACCGCACCAAGTCGGGCATCATGCTGGGCTTAGGCGAGAAGAAGGAAGAGATGTACCAAGCCATGGATGACCTTGTAGCCAACGGCCTCGACATTCTAACCCTGGGTCAGTACCTACAACCCACCAAGCGCCACCTAGAGGTAGCCGAATTCATTCACCCCGACCTCTTTGCTCACTACCGCGAAGAAGGTCTGCGTCGTGGTCTGAAATACGTGGAAAGCGGCCCATTGGTGCGCAGCTCCTACCACGCCGAGCGCCACGTAAACGTGCCGATCTAGGGCAGCCTGCATATACATCATGCGAGGCATGATGTATATGCATAAAGAAACCCCGCTAACACGATGTTAGCGGGGTTTTCTATTTAATCGAGAAGAAGCTTAGCGACGGGCTTGCGCCTGATCGGAAGGCGGGTACACGCCCATGATGCCGTTCACGATTCGGTACACTTCCTGCTCCGAGATAGAGTGGTTGTTATCTATCTGAGCCTGGCCCGAACCGCGCCACGCCAGCTCTTTGCGCTTGGCATCTACTAAGTCGATGATGACTGTGCCGGCCGCATACTGGCTCATAGGCGCGTAGCCCCTGCCATATAGGCCACCATACATGCCATAACCATAGTAGGGGTAACCCAAGCCATTATAGTAGGGCGATGCGGACTGCTTTTCCTCTACCTTGGCATTGTAGGCCACGTAGATGTCGGGGTTATTCTCAACCCGCGTCAGGCCTTTGTTGGTCAGCTCCCGGTCGATGGCCGTACGCAGGCGCTGATCCAAGAACGACTCGTAGCCCTTGGCTGGGCCGCCCTCTGCATCTACCGGCTGCTGTGGATACCACGCCCAGGTTTTGTAAGCCCGGAAGTTCACGGCGTGGTCAAAATCGGAGGAGACGCCTACCCGGGAAGAGGTGGCGCAGCTGCTAGCGCCTAGCAGCAAAGCAACGCCCACCAGCGCCAACGTGGCAGAGCGATTCAGGAAACGGGATATACGATTCATACGAAAGTTAAAAACGTGGGAGAAACCAGGCCCTCGCTATAACGTGGCGAGGTGGCCGATGGTATAGAGTAAACACCACACGTAAAGCCAACGTTCCCCGTTAGTTAGCACCTCTGGTATCGAAATTGCTATACTCAGGAAGCTGGGCGAGGAAGTTGATAAAATATAAATTTTTCCGCATTACACCATACTTCCTTTACCATGAAAAAAACAGTACGCGTATCCTTTTCAGGCTTATTGGCCCTTACCCTACTCGGTGGCTGCAACGCTGCCCGCGAAGATGGCCGTGGCAACAGCCACGCTTCCAAAGCCCCAGTTGAGCGCACGGCTGCCGTTGAATGCATCCTATATGATGGCATGAAGAAGGATTCGCCTCAACTGGCAGAAATCAAATCGGGTATGCAGGTGCAGGTAATTGACTCTGTAGATGCTTATTTCGTGAAAGCCCGCGTGAGCAACGGCGACAAGGTAGTAACCGGCTATATGTACCGCACATGCTTCCCGAAGCAATGGTAATTCCTACCCTCCGTTTTATAACAAAACCGGCCGACACTTCAGAAGCGTCGGCCGGTTTTGCTTTCAATAATCCTAAAGCTCAACTACACGCACCTTTTTGTGTAGCAATGCGAAGTCGACTTCGTTAGCTATCAGCTTAATACGACGGGCCTTTGTCGGCCTGTACCAACTGCTCAGGCTCATCGGCGTAGTCCTCGGTAGAGGTGCAGGAGCAGATCAGGTTCCGGTCGCCGTAGGCTGAGTCAACGCGCGATACGGCGGGCCAGAACTTGTAGGCGCGGGCGTAGTCAGTGGGGTACACCGCCTGCTCGCGGGAGTAGGGGCGCGTCCAGTCGTGCACCAATACGGTGGCGGCGGTGTGCGGAGCATGCTTCAACACGTTGTCCTTGGCATCGGCGCGGCCTTGTTCTACCTCACGGATTTCCTCCCGGATCTTCACCATTGCTTCTACGAAACGGTCCAGCTCCTCTTTGCTTTCCGACTCGGTAGGCTCTACCATCAGCGTGCCCGCTACCGGGAACGACACAGTAGGCGCGTGGAAACCATAGTCCATCAGGCGCTTGGCAATGTCCTCTACCTCGATGCCGGCCTTCTTGAACTGGCGGCAGTCCAGAATCATCTCGTGGGCGCAGCGGCCGTTGGCACCAGCGTACAGCACCGGGTAGTGCGATTCCAGCTTCGCCTTCAGATAGTTAGCGTTTAGAATAGCAATGCGCGTAGCCTGCGTCAACCCTTCGCCACCCATCATCGAAATGTAGGCGTAGCTGATGGGTAGGATGCTGGCCGAACCCCACGGCGCCGACGATACCGCGCCGGCCGTGCGACCTTCAGCATCTACCACCACGTGGCCGGGCAGGTAGGGCGCCAGGTCGGCTACTACGCCGATGGGACCTACACCGGGTCCGCCGCCGCCGTGCGGAATGCAGAACGTTTTGTGCAGGTTCAGGTGGCACACATCGGCGCCAATGGTGGCGGGCGAGGTGAGGCCCACCTGGGCGTTCATGTTGGCGCCGTCCATGTACACACGGCCGCCGTGCTGGTGAATGGTCTGGCAGATGTCGATGATGGTTTCCTCGTACACGCCGTGCGTGCTGGGGTAGGTCACCATCAGGCACGACAGGGTATCGGCATACTTGGCGGCCTTGTCTTTCAGATCCTGCACATCGATGTTTCCGTCCTCGGTGCTCTTCACCACCACTACTTGCATACCGGCCATTACGGCCGAGGCAGGGTTGGTGCCATGGGCCGAGGCTGGAATGAGCGCTACTTTGCGGTGGCTGTTGCCCTGCGCCTCGTGGTAATCGCGGATGGCCAGCAGGCCGGCGTACTCGCCCTGGGCACCCGAGTTGGGTTGCAAGCTCACGGCCGCAAAGCCGGTAACTTCGCAGAGCCACTGCTCCAAATCGTTGAAAATCTGGGTATAGCCTTTCGCCTGCTCGCGTGGGGCGAAGGGGTGCAAGCCGCCGATTTCGGGCCACGTCACCGGAATCATCTCGGCGGTGGCGTTCAGCTTCATGGTGCACGAGCCGAGCGGAATCATGGAGTGCGCCAGGCTCAGGTCCTTGTTTTCGAGCTGCTTCATGTAGCGCAGCATCTCAGTTTCGGAGTGGTGCGTGTTGAAGACCGGGTGCGTGAGGTAGGCGCTCTGACGCACTAGTGCCTCAGACCAATTCAGCTCCGTTTCAGTGGGTAGGGTCAGCGTTCTGTCGAACGACTTGCCCAGCACTTTCGCGAACACCCGCACGATGTCGGCTACGTCTTCAGCTTCGGTGTTCTGGTTCAGGGCAATGCCCACGCGGGCCGTACCTTCCTGGGAGAAGTAGCGGAAGTTAATGCCGGCGGCCTCGGCTTCCTGCCGGATAGCCGTTTGCAGCTCCTCGCTTTCCAGCTTGAGGGTCAGCGTATCGAAGAAGAATTCGTTTTGCTGCTCCAGGCCCAGAGCGGCCAACTCCTGCGCCAGCAACTGCGTGAGGGCGTGCGCATTAACAGCAAACTGCCGCACGCGCTGCGGACCGTGGTACACGGCATACATACCCGCCAGCACCGACAGCAGCACCTGCGCCGTGCAGATGTTGGAGGTAGCCTTCTCGCGGCGGATGTGCTGCTCGCGAGTTTGCAGGGCCATGCGGTAGGCCTTGTTGCCAGCCGCATCAATGCTCTGCCCAATAATGCGGCCCGGAATGACGCGCTTGAACTGATCTTTGGTGGCAAAGAAGCCGGCGTGCGGTCCGCCGTAGCCCATGGGCACGCCAAAGCGCTGAGAGTTGCCCACGCAAGCGTCGGCACCCATCTCGCCGGGAGGGGTGAGCAGGGTAAGGGCCAGCAAATCAGCGGCTACGGCTACCAGCAGGCCGCTTTCATGTGCCTTCGAAATGAAGTCGGTGTAGTCGTATACGGCGCCGTCGGCGGCGGGGTATTGCAGCAGGGCGCCGAACAGGGCTTCGTCGGCGAGGTCGGCGGTGCGATGGTCGCCTACCACCAGCTCAATGCCGAGGGGGGTAGCGCGGGTGCGCACCACATCAATCGTCTGGGGCAGCACCTGCTCCGATACGAAGAACTTATGCGCGTTTTTCTTCTTAGTCTGCGAGTGGAACATGTGCAGCACCTCGGCCGCGGCCGTGCCCTCGTCGAGCAGGGAAGCGTTGGCAATTTCCATCCCGGTCAACTCCATTACCATTGTCTGGTAGTTGATGAGGGCTTCGAGGCGACCTTGGGCAATTTCGGCCTGGTAGGGCGTATAAGCGGTGTACCAGCCGGGGTTTTCGAGGATGTTGCGCTGGATAACGGGCGGCAGCTGGGTAGGATAATACCCTAGGCCGATGTAGTTCTTATAGAGCTTGTTCTGGCCAGCAATCTGCGCGAATTTCGCCAAAAAAGCCCGCTCCGTGAGGGCAGCGGGCAGGTCGAGCGGACGCTTCAAACGGATAGCGGCCGGCACGGTTTCGTCGATGAGCTGGTCGAGAGAGTCGACGCCGATGGTGCGCAGCATCTGGGCCACGGCGGCTTCGTCGGGGCCGTTGTGGCGGTCTACGAATACGTCGGCGGGCTGAGGTTTCAGGGTCATGTAAGCAGCGTAGAAGTGACGGTAGAAAAGGCTTTTGAATCGGCCTATACAAAGGTAGTGCGAAAAGGGGCAGAGTAGACCTATATAGTTGCAGCATGTTGCGTCGCATAACACGAACCTGCTAGCTCCTGCTTAACTTACTCCGGCAACCGAATTACTTCCCTTCATGCCCAACCTCAACCCTATTTCTCACTTGCTCAGTTTCAGGCGCGGCCATTTTTTACCTCTTGCTTTGGCGGCGTGCTTCGTCTCCGCCGCCGCTCAGGCGCAGCAGCAGCCCACCACCGTCACAGCGCAGGACTACGCCCGCGCCGAGCAGTTTATGAGCTACAATACCCAGCCGCTCATCGACCACACCCTGGGCCAACTTAACTGGCTCGACAACGACCGGTTTTGGTACCGCACGCTCACGGCGCAGGGTAGCGAGTACGTGCTGGTAGACCCGGCCCGCAAGACGCGCACTGTCAGTGCTACCCCGCCCGTGGCGCCTACCCCGGCAAAGGCCCAAAGCAACCCCAATGACCGCAATGAGGTGGTGTCGCCGGACGGGCGGCTGGCGGCCTATATTCAGGACTATAACCTGTGGGTGCGCAACACCCAAACCGACCAGAAAACCCAGCTGACCACCGACGGCCAGAAGGACTACGGCTATGCCACCGACAACGCCGGCTGGAGCAGCAGCGACCGGCCCGTGCTGCGCTGGTCGCCCGACTCGCGCAAGATTGCCACCTTCCAGCAGGACCAGCGCAAGGTAGGCGACATGTATCTGGTGACCACCAACGTAGGCCACCCTACCCTGAAAAGCTGGAAATATCCCCTACCCGGCGACAAGGACATTATCACCATTGAGCGGGTGATTGTGGAGGTGAACCCGGCCAAGGTGGTGCGCCTGCAACTTCCGCCCGATCCGCACCGCGGCACCCTCTCCGACGACATTTCCAGCAGCGGCACCTTCGACGATGTGGACTGGAGCGCCGATGCCAAGCAGTTGGCCTTCGTCTCGACCTCGCGCGACCACAAGGAGGAGAAGTTCCGCATTGCCGACACGCAAACGGGCGCCGTACGGGAGGTGTTCGAGGAGAAGGTAGCCACCCAGTACGAGTCGGGCCAGGGCGCCATTAACTGGGCCTACCTGCCGAAATCGAAGGAAATCATCTGGTATTCGGAGCGCGACGACTGGGGCCACCTTTACCTCTACGACGCCACCACCGGCAAAGTTAAACACCAGATTACCAAGGGCAACTGGGTGGTAACGCAGCTGGTAAAGATAGACGAGCAGAAGCGCCAGCTCTACTTCCTGGCCGATGGGCGGGAGCCAGGCAACCCCTACTTCACCCACCTCTACCGCATTGGCCTAGACGGCAAGGGCCTCACGCTACTCACCCCCGAAAAAGGCAACCACCGCATCGAGTTTTCGCCCTCAGGCCGCTACTTCGTTGATACCTACTCCCAGCCCGACGTGCCGCCCGTGAGCGTGCTGCGCAACTTGGACGGCAAGCTGCTCCTGACGCTGGAGAAGACCGACATTTCGCGCCTCGTGGCCACCGGTTGGAAAGCCCCTACCCCCATCTTGGTGAAAAGCCACGATGGACAGCTGGACCTACACGGCCTCCTGTTCACGCCCACCAAGCTGGACCCCAGCCGGAAGTACCCGGTTATCGACTACATCTATCCTGGTCCGCAGGGCGGCAGCGTGGGTAGTTGGTCGTTTTTGGCGGCGCGCGGCGACAACCAGGCGCTGGCCGAACTGGGCTTTGTGGTAGTGGTGCTAGAAGGCAGCTGCAACCCGCTGCGTTCCAAGAGCTACCACGATGCCTGCTACGGCAACATGGCCGAAAACACCCTCTCCGACCAGGTAGCCGGCATCAAGCAGCTGGCTCAGAAATACCCCTACCTCGACCTGGACCGGGTGGGCATCTGGGGGCACTCGGGGGGCGGCTATGCCACGGCCGCGGCCATGTTCCGCTACCCCGATTTCTTCAAAGTAGGCATCTCCGAGTCGGGCAACCACGAAAACCGCAACTACGAGGACGACTGGGGCGAGCGGTACATTGGCCTGCTCACGGCTCAGGACAACGGCGCTTCCAACTACGACAACCAGGCCAACGCCGTATCGGCTAAAAACCTGAAAGGCAAGTTAATGCTGGCTCACGGCATGATGGACAACAACGTGCCGCCCTACAACACGCTGCTGGTGGTAGATGCCCTCACCAAAGCCAACAAGAGCTACGACCTGGTCATCTTCCCGAACGCTACCCACGGCTACGGCCAGGACTCGCCTTACATGACGCGCCGCCGTTGGGACTACTTCGTGCAGAACCTAGCCGGCGCCACCCCGCCCCACGACTACCAGATGCAGCCCAAGCCCGACCCGCGCACAGCCGGACGATAAGCACTAGCAGGGTAGGAAAAGCAACGCCCCGCGTAGTCTTAACCGACTGCGCGGGGCGTTTGCGTTAGGATTACTTCCGGCCCCGAAACTGCTTTGGTTTCAGCTCTTGCTCAGCCAATTCCACTATTTCGGTGAGACGTTTCTGGCGGGTTTCCGGGCGGCGGGCCAGCACCAGCCACTGTAACAGGTTCCGTTTGTCGGTGCGACTCAGGCTGGCGAAGTACGCTTCGGCTTTTGGTTGTTGGTGTAGGGCGTGTGCCAAGTCGGGCGGTAGGCGCAGTGTTTCCACTTCATCTAAGAGCGTCCAGGAGCCGTTCTGTTTGGCCGTTTCGATGCTTGCTAGGCCGGCCGGGGCTATTTGCCCTGCCGCTAGCAGGCGCTGAATTTTCTCTTTGTTGATTCTCGACCAGCCACTTTTGGTTTTGCGGGGACAGAAGAACTGCCGGTACGTTGTTTCGTCGATGGACTCAGCCTTACTGTCTATCCACCCAAAACAGAGCGCTTCATCCACTGCTTCGGACCACGTCAGAGAAGGTATAGCTGATTTCTTTTTGCTATACACCAACCAAACACCTTGTTGTTCGAGGTGGTGCGCTTCCAGCCACTCGCGCCAGTGCTGCCGGCTTGTCGGGCGAAAAACGGGTAGTTCTTTTTCAGCCATGGCGTCTTTGGTGGGTTGAGAGGCTAGGTGAAAGGTAGGCAGAGCATTTTGTGGTGCTCCGCCTACCTCGCTACTTATTTCACCACGGTGGCTTCCAGCTCCACGCCCAGATTGGCGTATAAGCCCTTCACCTCGAACATAGTAGTTGCCTGCTTGATGCCATGCTTGGCAATCCACTCCTGATACACATCGCCGCAGGTAGTGAAAAACTCCATCATGGAAATAGTGAATACGTTCAGCCGGACAATGCCCTGGCATTCGTACCCGGCCGTATCAATCAGGTGCTCCAGGTTCCCGAAGATCTGGATAAGCTGGGCTCTCATATCGGCGGTGCTGGGCTGGCCTGCTGCGTCGATGGCTACCTGCCCGGAACAGTAGAGGGTGCCCTCAGCCTGTTTGATTTCGACGGCCTGTACCGAATTGGTTTGCTCACCCCATTTCCAGGGGTCAATCGTTTGCTTTTGCATCTGCTTTGTGGGTTGAGTGTGGGTAAAACGCCTTTTCGTCACTTGACTACACAAAGGTCCGCCTACCTACTGACAGCCCTATGTCAGCATCTTATTCGGTGGTGCAAAAAAAGTTATAGGCGCGCTGGGCCAGCTCGCGCAGGTGCTCCCGCAAGGCAGGTGGCTCCAGCACCGTAATGGCACCCGCGTACGGCAGCAGCCACGTAGCGAGGTAGGGCAGGGAGCCAATGAGCAAGGTCATTTCCAAACCGCCATCGGGCAAAGGCTCCTCCTGTATCCAGCCGTACTGGCGCTTGGTGTCGTGCAAGTGCTGCACCAAGGCCGGTGGGGCGGCCGCGGGCTGAAACCGAAGCACCACTTTTTCCCTACCCCGGCGGGCGGCCTCGGCGGCCCAATACTGCTGCAACGTTTCGGGGCGGGCTGCGAAGATTTCGGTACTGATTTCCAACTGTTGAATGCGGTCGAGGCGGAAGTTGCGGAATGCTTGGCGCAACCGGCAGTAGGCCACTACATGCCACTGCCGACTGAGGTACAGCCCAATGGGCTCTACAGCCCGCGCGGTAGGTTGGTCGGTTTCGGCGCCCTGATAGCGTAGGTGCACCACTTGTTGCGCGGCCACGGCCGTTACCAGCTGCTGATAGATATTGAGGTAGCCGGACTGCCCTACTGGCCCCAGCACCTGAATGTGAGGCGTTAGGGTTTCGAGGTAGTCACGGTCGGTGCGGCGCAGCACGGCGCGCAGCTTGTCCATGGCCGCGCCGCTGAGCCGGGCTGTGGGCGCGTCGGTGAGGCGGGCAGCCAGCTTCTCGGCGGTGAGTAGGGCAGTGGCTTCCTCACGCGTAAATAGCACAGGCGGTAGTCGGTAGCCCTCGGCCAGCGAGTAGCCTACCCCTGGTTCGCCGTAGAGGGGTACGCCGGCCAGCTCCAGCGTGCGCAAGTCGCGGTAAATGGTGCGCAGGCTCACGCCAAACCGCTCGGCCAGAGCTGGGCCGCTTACCACGCGCTTGGCTTGCAACTGGATAAGAATAGCCGTGATGCGGTCAAATCGATTCATAGTACTCCAAAAATACGAGGACTACCGGGTACCTATTCGTGTCATTCCGAGCAGCGCGAGGAAGCTGAATAAGAGGCTGTTTACTGATCGGAGAAAAACGGAAGAATAGACTGCTTGCCTGCAAATAACTTCTTGCTCAGATTCCTCATTACGCTCGGAATGACATTTTAATTTGCCTACTTGCCTCCTACCCACCCGTTCAGCTTCCACCCATGCAAAAAGTCAAACTCGGTATCATTCGCGAAGGCAAAACCCCGCCCGACCGCCGCGTGCCACTCACGCCTAACAAGTGCGACGAGGCCATCCATACCTTCCCCGGCCTCGATTTGGTTGTGCAGAGCAGCGACATCCGCGCTTTTTCCGACGACGAGTACCGCGCCCTAGGCGTTACGGTGCAGCCAGAGGTAGCCGACTGCGACGTGTTATTGGGCGTGAAGGAGGTGCCCGTAGAGCAACTCATTCCGAATAAAACTTACCTGTTTTTCTCGCACACCGTGAAAAAGCAGCCCGCCAACCGCGAGTTGCTGCGGCAGGTCTTACAAAAGCGCATCACACTGATTGACTACGAGTTGCTGACCAATGAACACGGGGAGCGGGTTATTGCTTTCGGGCGCTGGGCCGGCATTGTGGGCGCCTACAACGGCCTGCTCACCTACGGGCGCAAGTATGGCCTCTACCAGTTGAAGCCCGCCTATCAGTGCCAAGACATGGAAGATATGGAGGAAGAGTTTTTCAAGGTGAAGCGCTTGCCGCCCATCAAACTGGCCGTGACGGGCTCGGGAAGGGTAGCACAAGGAGCGCTGGAAGTGTTGCGGCGCATGGGCATCCGGCAGGTGAGCGTGTACGACTACCTCTACCTCGATTTCAACGAGCCGGTGTTCACCCAGTTGCGTTCCTCCGACTACAACGCCCGCCGCGACGGCCGGGTATGGGACACGCCTGATTTTCACCGCAACCCGCAGGAATATGGCAGCACCTTTGGCAAGTTTCTGCCCGTGACAGATGTCTTGATTGCCTGCGCCTACTGGCACCCGGCCGCACCGCGCTTGTTTTCGGAAGAAGACACCCGCCGGCCCGATTTCCGTCCCCGCGTTATTGCCGACGTGACGTGCGATGTGAACGGCTCCATCCCGACCACCAAGCGCAGCACGACCATTCCAGAGCCTACCTTCGACTACGACCCTGCCACCGGCGAGTTGCGGC
Organism: Hymenobacter profundi; assembly: GCF_019334315.1. Classification (GTDB taxonomy): domain Bacteria; phylum Bacteroidota; class Bacteroidia; order Cytophagales; family Hymenobacteraceae; genus Hymenobacter; species Hymenobacter profundi. The sequence continues at coordinate 11,959 of NZ_JAHWGL010000052.1, read as the reverse complement.
CGCCTTACTCCGCTCCTACCCACCTCACCGTGATGGCCGTCGACAACCTGCCCTGCGAGCTACCCCGCAACGCCAGCCGCGACTTCGGCCGCCAACTCATCGACAACGTGCTACCCCACTTGCTGGGCGGCGACCCGCAGGGCGTATTAGAGCGCGCCACCATTGCCCGCAACGGCGAGCTAACAACTCGCTACCAGTATCTCAACGATTACGTGGCTGATTAGTAGTTACCTACTCAGCCCAATGCAGGGCAAGTAAATAGAGAGCAAAGCAGAAGGCCCACTGTAAGTAACTCGGTTACTCACGGCGGGCCTTTTCGTAGATGATTATACTACCTTGACCTTTAGACCTTTTTGAGAACGGGATATTTGGCTTGCACCAGCATATAGAGCCCATAGGCTATCAGCCCCAGCGCTACAATGCCCAGAACGACGGGTCCCATACTGGCTAGGAGGTCGAAGGCTTGCTCTGTATCGCCAACGGCCGTAGCGCGCGACTGCAAACCAGCCTGTACAAAAAAGTAGCCCGTGATACCCAACACAATACCGCGGGCAGTGTAGCCTACCTGCCCCAGACGGTAGACCTTAGTCTGCTGCCCTGCCGGAATATCGCTACTCTGCACGTTTTTATGGAAAGAACCAGAATACGCCCGGTATATTTGGTAGATACCTACCCCGATTGTGATCAACCCTACCAGCATAATCAACCATTCCCCGCCGGGCCAGCTTAATATCTTTCCGGTCAAGGTTTGCTTGGTGTTGCCGCTTCCACCGGCGGAGTTGCTCATGGCTAACTGCGCCGCGTACCAAGCCAAGCTGGCGTATACAAGTCCGCTGGCGGCATAGCCCACGCGCCGGGCAATTCCTTTCGCTCCATCGCCCTTATCCTCCGTGTCGCGGAAGGCTTGCACCAATCGCCACACAATGTAGCCTAACAGACCAAAGGCAATGAGCCCCAGCAAGATAGAACCGCCGGGCAACTCCTGTAGGGTATGCACTGCCTTTTGCTTATCGGTGGTTTGACCTTCCTGCTGGCCAGTGGCCGCCAGCAACGCCAGCAGGCCCATTAGGCCATACACAACGCCTTTGGCCGCAAATCCGAAGCGGGCCAGCATTCGAATGCCTGAAGAAGGCGTAGTAGGGAGAGAAGCTTGTAAAGTATCAGCAGCAGACATACGTGGAGGGGAAACAGGCAACCATACAGCAGCAGCCTTGGTCCTTACATATACGCTTAGTGCTTGGCTAAAGATTAGCCCTGCGCCGCCCGCTTGCCTCCTAGCAGGGAGAGAGGCTGATAAATTTGATGACGCTGATGCTGTAACGCAGCATTTTCCGGCACGTTCAACGTAACCAACGGCTTCGTGCTGGAGCGTTCTGTGCGTAACAGGCGGTCGAGGTTACCGGCTGCGCTCATGTAGGGAATGAAGGTCTGATCCGCCAAATCCACCACCAGCATGTTGCGGATATCAGCCGTTTCCTGCGTTGTGCTAAGCACATCTGCCGCAAAGGGCGACACAAATACTAGGCGCCCGGCTTCAATCTCGCGCTCGTATTCTAGGGCCAGCGACGGCTGAATGCCGCGCCCTACCACATACACTACCGGCTGGGGAGAGCTACGCAACAAGTAGCGAAACACCGTTTGCTCCACTTCGGAATGAAAGCCCGACACAATGCACCGATGCCGGGTACGCTGTTCCAGCGCCCACAGGTACGTGCCCCGCCGGATGGTAGGTGGGTAGTTGCGCGAGCAAAAAAAGGCAGTTTTAGGCAGTTGTAGCAAATCCAGGTTACCCAGACTATACAACTCTTCGGGAGCCGTAGTCATACGAAAGAAAGCTGATTGGTAGGCGGCAGTCAGGCCAGCACAACCGGTACTCAGCGTGGCCCCGACTACCCATTGTAGTCGCACGTTGGCCCGGTACCTGTGCCTTGCCTGCCGGAAAGGGCGGTAGAGCAAACGCTTTGCAAAAGCATAGAAGCGTTTAGAAAACGGAAAGTCCCGTGCTATATTGAATGGCACGGGACTTTTATAAAGCTAGAAAAGCCAGAAAGCGTTCTGGTTTTCGCTGAAAACTAGAACGTACGGTTGAACCAGTTCTTAATGTCGTCCATCGTTTCGCCGGTTTTCTCTTGCAGACGGCCAAACCACTCATCTTGCTTGCCTTCAGCGTAATCCATGTCATCATCCGTGAGGCTGCCCCACTTTTGCTTGGTCTGGCCTTTGATTTCGTTCCAGTTGCCGCGAGCACGCAGTTCAGTTTGGTCGTTGATTTTATTATCGTTGATATCCATGAGTGAAAAAGTTGAAATGGGTGGAAGAGAAGAAATAGGCGGTGTACCTACCCATAGTATACGCAGACCAATAAGCCGTAGTTGTCGAGCTTAGCAGGATGCGTTAGCTACTGATATACGCCCCTGCAAAAACCGTATATTTAGAAAGCGCTTTGTATCTACTTTCAACTAGCAAGCACTCATTATCCTATCCTTATCCAATGATTGACTACCCCCACACTGGCCTACCAGCTGCCTTAGGTGCCCACTAGCCATGGATGACCTTCGCACCACGCTTCTCACTTTCGCGCCCGACGACCGCAAGGAATTTCTGCACTTTTTGCAGCGCCAGGGTCGCAAGCAAAAAGGCCGCCTCGACACGCGCTTGTGCGAGCTACTGCTACACCCGCGGGCCTACCCTACCCCTGAGCTGCTGGCCCGCCTCTACCCCACGGAGCCCAACGCTGTGGCCTACTATGCCCTGCGCAAGCGCCTGCTACGTAGCCTCACCGACTTTCTACTATTACGCCAGCGTCAGCAGGACGCTACGGCGGCCTCGTCGGTGCGCGGGTTGCTTATCCTCGCGCAGTATCTGTTCGAAACCGGCGTGCCGCGCCTGGCCTGGAACACCCTGCGCAAAGCCGAAAAGCTGGGCCTGCAAAACGACCAGTTTGAGGCGCTGAATACCGTATACAATCTGCAGATTGCCCAAGCCCACCACGCCTGCGCCGACGACCTGACTGACCTGATTCGGCGCCGCAACCTCAACAAGAAGGCTGCCGATGAGGAAGAGCGCGCCAACATTGTGGATAGCCTGATGCGCCAGCGCCTGCGCCAGCTGCGCGCCAAGGGTAGGGCCGGCGAGTCGTTTGATGCGGTGCTGGCCGACACCCTGCGCGAGTACGACTTACAGGAGGCCTTTGCCCGACGGCCGGCGCTGCTCTGCCGTCTGGTGTCCATTGCGCGCAGTGCCATGCTGGTGCGCCGCGATTTTGTGTCGTTTGCGCCGTTTATTCTACGCTGCTACCATCTCATGGAAAAGCGACACGGCTTTGCCCCCGCCCAGCGGCAGTACCAGTTGCGCCTGCTCTACATGATTGCGCACGCGCTGTACCGCTCGCGCCGCTTCGAGGAAACCACCTGCTACCTCACCCACATGCAGGCACTGCTAGCCGAAAGTCCGCGCACGCACTACCTGGAGATGCGTGCCCGCTACACGTTGCTGCTGGCCGCCACCTACGCCTTCCTTCGCCGCAACCACGAAAGCATTCAACTGCTGGAAGAAGCCCTACACGATACCCGTCAGCCCCTACCCCTGGCCAACGAGCTAACAGCCCGTTTGGGTCTGGCTTTTCATTACTTCGCTGAAGGCAAGTTCCAGAAAACCAACCAAGTGCTCATCAGCATTGGCCGCTCCGACCATTGGTGCGAACAGCAGATGGGCCTGGAGTGGATGCTGAACAAGAACCTGGGCGAGATGCTGACGCTATTAGAGCTAGGCCACAGCGAGTTGGCTCTCAACCGCCTCCGCGCCATTGAGCGTACTGTGCGCGAACGGTCGCCCGAAGCCGAAACTGGCCCCTACGCCTACGTGTTAAGCTACCTAGTCCGCGTCCGCGATATTATTGACAATCCGGCAGCAGCAACGCAACCCGCTTTTGCGGAGCAAGTACGCCAGATGCCTACTTTCCTACCCCTGGTACGCGAAGATCTACAGGCCCTCAGCTTCTACAGCTGGCTGCACGCCCGCATGATGGGCCGCCCCTACTACGAAGTATTGCTAGAAGTAGCCAGTGCCCCACCGGTAGGACAAACAGTTCATTGAGAGCAGGATAGTAGCCTCGTAGCGGCGGTCAATTTGTAGCAAGAGCTTACGCACATAAGCAAAAAGCAGCTTTGCCGATGATTGGCAAAGCTGCTTTTACAGGCGAGATACTCCCGCTGGATCAGATTTAGTCGCGCTTGGCGGCGTTCATCTCTGCTCTGGCATCAGCGGCCGCGGCGTCAATTTTGGCGTCAGCCTTGTTGGCGGCAGCATCCATTTTGTCGCCGGCTTTCTCAGCGGCGTTTTCGATGTCTTGGCCAGTGTTTTCGGCTGCGTTTTCGATGGCATCGCCAGCGTTGTCAGCAGCGGCTTCGGTGTTATCGGCAGCCGCTTCGGCGTTAGCTTCCACGTTGTCGGCGGCGGCTTCGGTGTTGGCTTCTGCCTGGTTTTGCTCGGCTTGGGTGCACGAAGCCACAGAGAAGGTAGCGAAGCTGGCAGCTAGTAGAAGGGTTTTGAAAGACATTTTCATGATTGCAGAGGAAATAAGGTGAGTTATAGAACTTACTCTTAATCACGGTGAGGCAGAAAAGTAACCCACTTCACGTGCAGCATTAACTTTTCTTTTTCAAAGGCAGTATAGCAGCATATAGTCGCTCTCGACTTTCCACTGATTTCATTTCCTGTTTTATGGATTCCACTGCCTCCACTCCCCAAACGCCCCCTACCCCCACTGTACCGCTCGACGTGACGGAACAACAAAAGGAGGTGCTCCTCGATGACACCTTGCACCTACTGGATGCCGACGTTACCAAAGGTAAAGACAAGAAGCACGGTCTGGCCGAGGTAGACCGCTGGGAAGAAGTGCTCCGCGCCTCCGACCACCCCGGCCTAGCCAAAATCATTCAGGAGTTGTCGGCTCTGCGCGAGCAGCTCACGGCTCCCGAGCGTCAAAACCACGACATTGCCGAAACCCTGGCCGTGCTAGGCGCCGAAACCATCAAAGTGGCCGAAGAAGCTAGTAACAACTACACCAACCCGCTGAAGAAGCTAGCCAAGCTGCTCATCCAGCTCGGCAATACCTTGTCGAAATAAGTTGGCTGTTAGCTGTTAGCTTCTGGATATGAAGCACAAAAAAAGCAAGAGGCCCAACCAGATGGTTGGGCCTCTTGCTTTTTAATCCTCTTACAGAATTCGCGAAATTCGTTAAAACTCTCGGATTCTGTAGTCGTAATCTTACTTGTTCGAACCGGCGTTGATCATGGCGCAGCGGAAACCGATAGTAGCGGTAGCCGAGTCTTCCGCCATGAAGCGACGCGTACCGGGCGAGAGCCAATAGGCTACGTCGCGCCAAGAGCCGCCTTTGTACACCCGTACATGGTCGTCGATGAGCGACTGGTAGCCTTTCTTGTCGTATTTCTCGGCGGGGTCGAGGAAGCCGTTGCGGCGGAAGGGGTTCAGGTCTTCCACATCTTCAAATGACAGCGGACGGTAGATATCCTGTACCCATTCGTTCACGTTGCCGGCCATGTTGTAGAGGCCATAGTCGTTGGGTGGGTAGTTGTAGATGTATTCCGTAATCATAGCGCCGTCGTTCAGAGCACCGGCAATACCGGCGTAGTCACCGCGGCCGCGCTTGAAGTTGGCCAGGAACTGACCTTGAGTCTTGCCATAGGAGTTCCGCACCTGGCGGCCATCCCAAGGATAGATACGCTTGTTTTCTTGGTTTTCGTTGCCGGTTTCCTGCGTGCCAATAAGGGCCTGTGCAGCATATTCCCACTCAGCCTCAGTAGGTAGGCGGTAGTTCGGCAGCGTGTTACCATCCTCAATGGAAGGCTTCTTGCTTTCGCCACCCTCAGCAGCATCAGCAGCCGGAGCGTTCTTCTTACGACCAAACAGACCGCGCTTGCCGCCACTGCTCTCTCCATCGCCACTCAGGCCAGCCAGGTTTTCGTTTACCTTAGACGTACGCCACGTGCAGTAGTCATTGGCTTGCAGCCAGCTTACGCCCACTACCGGGAAGTAGCGGAAGCCGGGGTAGCGCAGGTAGTAATCTACGTAGGGGTCGTTGAACGACAGCTCACGCGCCCATACGGTGGTATCGGGTAGGGCCGACTGATAGAATTCCTCCGACGAGTCTTTGCGCACGAAGTGCAGGTATTCCAACCAGTGAATGTTGGCTACCTCGGCTTCGTCCATGTAGAACGAGGCGATGGTCACCGTGCGCTCCATGTTGTCATGGGTCATGGCAATGTCTTCTTCTGCCGAGCCCAGCACCGTGCGGCCGCCCTCAATGAAGATCAGACCAGGGCCTTCGGGAATGCCGGCGTAGTCTGCCACTTTCATCCCCTCTTCAGTATTATATTCAATACCTGTGGTGGAGCTGTACTTACCCGGCTTGGTGGCGGTGCGTGGGCCACTTTTGCACGAAGCCAGCGCACAGGCTCCCACAATGGCGAAACGCAGGTACTTGGAGAAATTCATGATTGAGTAGAAACTACCTGTGATAGAAGATTTTACGGAAGGCAATTCGGTGCAATGTTACAAAAAACTAGTACGCCGGACAAGGCGCCGCGGGGTAGTTGCGCCGTTTCAGACGCCGCCAGGCCGCTTCCAGCCGGTCAAAGTTCCGCAGGGCCAAGGACACCTCATGCGCCCCACCCAAATCGGCACTTAACGCGCTCAGACTAGCGTCGTAGCTATAACCGAGCCGAAATGCACCAAAACTCAGGCCAACAATTCCGGTAAGCAGCTGCTGCGGATGATTTGAGCCCGGCAACGGCACGCCCCGGTACACGGCGCCTACCGTAACCGGCGTGGTAGTGAAGTAAAAACCAGCCTCTGCGCGCTGCAAACTGCCTTGCCGGGTGTAACTAACCGTTGGCGTCAGGCTGATTTCGCGTGCTTCGCCCTTGATAACGCTTTTTGCAAAAAAATATTTGTAGCCCGCGTTAAAATTCAAGCGAATAGGTAAAACACTTTGCTCCACGAAGCCCAAGTCGGGTTGGTTGAGATGATGCGCCGCCACGCCTACCCAGGCGCGCTCGGTGTACAGTACCATACCCGTGCCAAGGGTAAAATAGTTCACCGGGTTGTACTGCAACAGCAACGGGTCAGCCGACGGACCGCCCAAAATAGTGCCGTCGTCGCTGATCTGGTCGCCGAGCAGCAGGTTGCCGTAGCTGACGGTTTGGCGGCCGTAGCTGACGCTGGCGCCAGCACTTAGCGCCACCTGCTCGTTGAGGCGCATGTGGTAGGCGTAGAGGCCGCCTACCTGAAACTTGGTGAGGCCCAGCGCTCCGGTGCGGTCTACGTTTAGGAGCAGACCCACGGCACTACGCTGATCAGCAAAGCGGTAGTCGGCGCCGAGCTGGCTGGTCTGGAATGTGCCAGCCAGGGTAGGGAACTGGTTGCGGTAGTTGAGCGTAACACTATAATCGTCGAGCAGGCCCGTGAAGGCCGGGTTGGTGTGCAAACGCGAGGCGTAGGGCTGCGCGAAGTATAAGTCCTGCCCCTGCGTGGTGGTCATACTGGCTACTACGGCTACCACCGCGGCGGCTAGTCGCCGCGCCCCTTGCTCTCCCCGCCGTGTAGATGTTGTTGCCATACTGCTGATGCCCTAAACGCGGGCCCTACCTCATTTGGTACGCTGCGCTGGAAACGCGCCCCGAAAATGCCAAATTCCTGGCGCTTTATCTGTTTCACTCTGCTGAAGCGTTGTAGACGATGGAAACCAGCCACTGGTTCTGTGCTACTTTTGCACGCGTGGCTGGTCTGGCACTGGATTCGCTGCCAAATAGTTACTACCCTTTCTTCCTGATATTTTCTTCCTATGCGTAAATTTCTGATTGGCCTGCTGATTTTCGTGGTGGTGCTGGTAGCCGCGCTGGCCGCCGCGCCGTTTTTGTTCAAGGACAAAATTAAAGCGGCGTTTGACAAGCAGTTGGCCGCGCACGTGGCCGCCAAGGTGGAGTACGACCCCAGCCAGATCAGCGTGAGCCTGTTCCGCGACTTCCCGAACCTGGCGCTGAGCGTAGAAAACCTGCGCATCATCGGGCAGGACTCCTTTGCCCGCGACACGCTGGCCTACCTGCCCGCCCTGCGGGTAGGGATGGACCTGATGAGCGTGGTGAGCGGCGACCAGATCAAGGTGAAATCGGTGGAGCTGGACGAGCCGGATATTTCGCTGCGGGTGCTGAAAAGCGGCCGCGCCAACTGGGACATTTTCCTGTCTGATTCGGCAGCGGCGGCCAAGACCGATGTGGATACCTCGGCCGTGAGCGTGGCCATCAAGGGTTGGCAGATCAACAATGGCCATTTGCGCTACGATGACCAGTCGATTCCGTTTGCGATGGAAGCGCGCCACGTGAACCACACCGGCTCCGGCGACTTCGAGCAGAACATTTTCGACATGACCTCGCAGACCACCGCCGACGGCTTTCGGATGACTTACGCCGGTGCCAACTACATCAGCAAGGCGACGCTTGATGCCGATGTAACGATGGCAATGGACTTGGATAAGATGCTGTTCACCTTCAAAGACAACAAGGTGAAGCTAAACGATTTCCCGGCGCAGTTTGCCGGTAGCGTGGGCCTACCCAACGCCACCGACATTACCTATGACATGACCTTCAAGGCACTGGAAACGGACTTCAAAAACGTGCTGAGCGTGGTGCCGGGCATGTACTCAGAGCAGTTCAAGGATATCAATACCACGGGTAAAATTGCCTTCGATGGCTACCTGAAAGGCGTGCAAAACGACCTGCGGATGCCCGGCTACGGTGTGAACCTGCAAGTGAAAGATGGCATGTTTAAGTACCCGCAGCTACCCGAGGCCGCCCGCAACATCAACGTGGACATGGTGGTAGACAATCCTTCAGGCTTCACCAACAACGTGAAAGTCAACGTAAAGCAGTTCCACCTCGACCTCGGCAAAAACCCAATCGATGGCAACGTAGCCATTGATGGTTTGGAGCCGATGAAGGTAGACGGCCGCGTGAAAGCCAACGTGGACTTGGCCGAGATGACCAAGGTGTATCCGGTAGAGGACCTCACCCTGCGCGGACAGCTGTTTGTAGATGCGGTAGGCAAAGGCACGTATTCCGAAACGCAGATGCCGGTGGTGAATGCCAAGATGAACCTGACCAACGGCTACGTGAAGTCGAAGCAGTTTCCGGCACCCATCCAGAACCTGACGCTGAACGGCACCGTGACCAACACCACGGGCCAAGTGAACGACACGCGCATTAACATTCCGCAGTTTAAGATGCTGCTGGATGGTGAGCCACTGGAAGGTCGTTTGGCTGCTCAGAACATTGATAAGCCGGTGTTCGACACCGACATTCACGGCACAATCGACCTCACCAAAATCACCAAGATTTTCCCGCTGGAAGGCATGACCGTGACGGGCCGCCTCACCGGAAACGTGGCCGCCAAGGGTAGCATGGCCGATGTAGAAGCCGAGCGCTACCAGAACGTGAAGGCCTCGGGCACCGTGAATGCCAGCAACGTGACCTACAAGAGCACCGACCTGCCCCAAGGCATGCGCATCACCAAGGCCACCGCTACCTTCAACAACGACCAGATTGTGCTGAAGGACATGGCTGGCTTTGTGGGGTCGTCAGACATTGCGGCGTCGGGTGTGATTAGCAACTACCTGGGCTACCTGTTCACGCCCGGCCAGTCGCTGAAAGGCACGCTGACGGTGAACAGCAACCGCTTCAACGTGAACGAGTGGATGGTGGATGAGGTGAGCGAGAAGCCGACCACCGGCGCCGTAGCCACTACCAAAGCGCCTACCACTGCTACCCAGGCCGACGGCGTGCTGCAAATCCCGAAGTACTTCGACCTGACGCTGAACAGCAACGTGAACCAAGTGGTGTACGACAACCTGAAGCTCAACGACGTGAAGGGGCAGGTAGTGGTACGTGACGAAGCCGTGAAGCTCAACAATTTGAATTTCAACACTCTGGGCGGCTCGTTTGCTACCAATGGCAGCTACAGCAGCAAAAACCTGCAACACCCGAAGTTCGATATGGGTCTGAATATCAAGAACCTGAACTTCCAAAACGCCTTCAACGCTTTCAACTCCATCAAAACGCTGATACCGCTGGCCAGCAACCTAGAGGGCGTGTTCTCTACAAACTTCAACGTGAGCGGCGAAATGGGCCAGGACATGATGCCGGTCTATAGCACGCTCACGGGCAAGGGTTTGTTTGAGGTAGTAAGCGCCGCTGTGAACAACTCGCCGGTGCTGAACACCATCAGCTCGCTCACGCAGGTGCAGGCGCTCAAGAAGTTTGCGGTGCAGAACAAAGATGTGGCCGCCGAAATCCTGAACGGCAGCTTCATTGTGAAGCCCTTCGATGTGAATGTGGGCGATATCAAGATGACTGTGGGCGGCTCTAACAACGTGAACGGCAACCTGGAGTACGTGACGGCCATCAACATGCCCACCGGGCAGGTAGGCAACGCCTTGCAAAGCAAGCTCACTTCGCTCACGGGCGTGTCCAACATCAAGGGCACCGACCGCGTGACGCTGGGCTTGAACATTGGCGGCACAGTGAAAGACCCCAAGGTGAAGCTGACGACCGGCAGTGTAAAAACGCAGGCTACCGAAGTGGCCAAGAGCCTAGTAGGCGGTCTAGTAGACAGCAAGCTGACCAACGCTAAGCAAGCCGCTGCGGCCAAAGCCCTGCTCAACCAAGACAGTGCCCGCGCTGAACTAGCGAAGCGCCAGCAGGAGTTACAAGCCAAAGCGCAGCAGGAGATAGAGAAGAAGCGCCTCGAAGCCGAAACCAAGCTGAAGGAAAAGGCCACACAAGGTCTCAACAACTTGATTTTCGGCAAGAAAAAGCCGGCCGCTACTCCAGCCCCGGTAGATACAACCAAGGCACTGAAATAGGATTTTATCCCGAAATTACGGCTTAGTTTTTGTCGTAAAGCGGTTCACTTCGGAGCGGCAGGCACTTTACAAGAAATGCTTGCCGCTTTTTTATTCTATTTTCTTACCTGACTACCGAATGAAAACAACTCGTCTGTTTCCGCTGGCCCTAGCGACTTTTCTGGCACTGGGAGGCTGTAGCAAAGATTCTGGCAGCAACATGGCCAAGATGGAAGTGCTGCTGTCAGATGCGCCCGGAGACTTTAGCGCTGTAATGCTGGATGTACAACAAGTGCAAATCCACGCTGATGACACCAACGATGAAAACGGCTGGCAAGCGTTGCCACTGCTTAAAGCTGGCCAGTATAACGTACTGGATTTCGTGAATGGCCGCTCGGCCCTGCTAGCCAGCGCCGACTTCCCACCCGGCCGTATTTCGCAGATTCGGCTGGTGCTGGGCGCCAACAACTACCTGGTTACCCGCGACGGTACGCGCTATGATTTGAAAACGCCGAGCGCGCAAACCTCGGGACTGAAACTCAAAATTGACGCAGACCTGACGCAAGACGTTACCTACACCGTCCTCCTCGATTTCGACGTGGCGAAGTCCATTGTGGAGCGTGGCAACGGCAACAAGGCCGACAAAGACCGGTTTTTGCTGAAGCCCGTTATCCGGGCCATTACTACGGCCGTAGCCGGCGGCATCAAGGGCAGCGTAACGCCTACCACGGCGCAGCCGCAGGTATTGGCCATCCGCACCTCTACAACGCCCAACGATACGCTCAGCACCTTTGCCGACGCCTCGGGTGGCTTCTTGCTACGCGGCGTACCAGCCGGCACCTACCGCGTCGAGTTCTTTGCCCCCTCGCCCCTGAAACACGTAGTGCGTACCGGCATAACGGTTACGAACACGCAGATTACCGATCTGGGTAGCGTAGATCTGAAGTAACGTATACCGAATTGTAGTAACAGAGAAGGGCGTTTCGCGGTGGCCGGGGGGCGCTTCTTTTTCTTCTTTTATTTTTTGGTTTGTTTTTGGTTTTT
>NZ_JAHWGL010000051.1 GCF_019334315.1 Hymenobacter profundi | reverse complement strand
ATGTTGCTTAGCGCCATTGCCTACAACCTCAAAAAGCTGCTCAAGCACTTGCCCAAACGAGTGGTGAGCCTGGCCCTACAGTCAGCACCCCTACGGTGGGCAAATCGCCGCTTGCGAGACTGGAGGAAAGCGAGTTATCGCTTGCTGGAATACTCATGCGATTGAAACAGGTAACCAGCACCGAGTTCTGCAACAGCCACCACCGTTCTTTAAACGTTACAAGACCAGTTTACGTGCTGTGAAGGATGGTGGCTGTTGCAGAACCCTCATTAGTGGGCGCTAAGGATTGTGTAGCCGATAGACAAGGCTATCACAAGCTTTTAGGACCCTCATGCTGAACGCTGAATTGCAAGTCCATGAGTTTGTCGTTTCCCTTTCAAGAGTTTTGCAACAACCACGATGGTTCAAGCAAGGTAGGACTTTACACGCTGCCCCCATCATTACGGCTATACTACTACCCAGTCTAACGCACGTGCGGCTGGACTACCTAACGCTACGCTTCCTGCTCCAGCTGCGAGTTGAGCTTCTGCTCCAGCAGCCTTCAAACAAAGAGAATAACGAATCGCTGGCAGCTCGCTATTGCCACACAGGTGTACCGGATTGAATTATATAACTTTCCAAAATGGAATCCAAGGGAACTATTGCAGCCTATTTTCAGCGTTACGAGCGGGGCTTCCCACAGGCCGGGCAGGTGGCGGCTTACCGCATAGAGGAAGTGCCAACGCCGGCGCAGTTCCCCTTCGTCCGGCACGACTTTTACAAGATCAAGCTCTTGTGTGGGGCCCAGGGCACGTTACGTTACGCCAATAAGCAGGTTCCGATTGCGGGCTGTGCGCTGGTTTTTGTTAATCCCCTGATTCCGTTTGCCTGGGAGCGGACAAGTGGGTCGGAAACGGGGTTTGCTTGCCTGTTTACCGAAGAGTTTATCACCGGGCAACTGCGCACAGCCAGCGTAGCCGGCTCTCCCCTATTCCGGGCCGGGGGTACGCCGGTGCTGTTTCCACCTCCCGCGGCAGAGGCCCGGCTTCGCGGCCTGTTTGAGCTGGTGCTGTTGGAGCTGCAATCAACCTACGCGCACAAGTACGAGCTGTTGCGCAACTATCTGCAAATCATATTGCACGAGTCGCTGAAGCTGACCGACGACGTGCCCGCTGCCAGCCACCCAGCCGCCACGCAGCTGAGTGCCCGGTTTCTGGAACTGCTCGACCGGCAGTTTCCGCTAGCCTCACCCCAGCAGCCCGTAGTGCTGCGCAACGCCAACGAGTTTGCGAAGCACCTAGCCGTGCACACCAACCATTTGAACAAGGCCGTGCAGGCTACCACTGGCCGCCCCACCACCGCTCACATTGCCGAGCGGCTGGCCGAGGAAGCTAAAGCGTTGCTGCGTCACAGCAACTGGAGCGTAACCGACATCGGCTACGCATTGGGCTTCGGACACGCCTCCAACTTCAACAGCTTCTTCCGCCGCCACGTTGGGCAGCCACCCCAGCAGTACCGCCGCCAGCCGCTTGTACATTCATAAGCTTTGGATTGATTGGCATAACGCTGCTTGCTCCGGCGGCCCGACCTTTGCCCGACATTCACCACCTACATCGGGCACATGGACAACATCACGGGTAAAGTCATTATCATCACGGGGGCCAGCGGCGGAATTGGCGCAGCCACGGCCCGGCTATTGGCCGAACAAGGGGCCAAAGTGGTCTTGGGGGCCCGGCGCATAGAGCAGCTACAGGAGCTGGCCGCGCAAATAACCCAGGCCGGCGGACAGGCCGCCTGCGCCCGCGCCAACGTGAGTGAACGCGCCGACCTGGTGGGCCTCGTAGACCTGGCCCTGGCGCGGTTTGGGCAGCTTGATGTGCTGGTCAGCAACGCTGGCATAGGCCTGATTTCGCCTTTCGACGATCTGCGCGTAGAGGAGTGGGAGCAAATGATTGACGTGAATCTGAAGGGCGTGCTCTACGGCATTGCGGCGGCACTGCCGGTGTTCCGGCGTCAGGGCAGTGGGCACTTTGTCAACATCCTCTCCACTGCCGGTTTGCAGATTGTGCCGTCGATGGGCGTGTACGCTGGCACTAAAAATGCCGTGCGCACTATCGCCGAGGCCTTGCGCCAGGAAGCCGGCCCGCAGCTGCGCGTGACCAACGTGTCGCCGGGCTTCGTGCACACCGACTTCGCGGAGGCCATGACCAATCCAGCGATAAAAGACCAGATTCTGGCCCGCCGCGACCAGATTGCCATTCCGCCCGAGGCCATTGCGCAAGCCGTAGCCTACGCCATCAAGCAGCCCGCCAACGTCGACGTAGGCGATATAGTGGTGCGGCCGACGGCCCAAAGTTGAGTTGCTGCGCAACCTACGCCCTGTTGAGTGGCCGTATGCTTGCTAGATTGGGAACGCCCGCGCAAGCTAGCAAGGCAGGCAACATTGAGCTTTCTACGCAAACACCGTCTGCCAGTGAGTTCCGAGCTTTGTCAGGTTAGTTGTAGCCGGGAAAACGGATGAAAACGCAGTTCTTGCCCCCCCTTGGTCAGCCAGGCATTATCTACTCGCAGTATGCACGCCGCCACATGGACGCCGACCAGTGTGTGGCCTTACACGGCTTGACGTATCTGCTGGCGGGGAGCCTGCGGGTGACAGAAGCCGGGCAGAGTCACGTTTTCGAGGCGGGCAGTCTGCTGTTTTCCCGAAAAAACTTCCTGGCTAAATTCACCAAGCAACCAGCCGGTGATGCTCCTTTCCGAGCCATTACCGTGGTATTTGATGTGCCCACCTTGCTTGCAGCCAGTCCGCCGGACAGCAAGACGGGTGAGTTGCCCCACGTCGGTAGTCCGGCCGTCACTGCCCTGCACACAACCCCGCTACTTCAGCAATTCGGCGAGTCGCTCCAGCGCTATTTCAAGCAGCCGATGCCCGCGCCCCTGGCGCAGCAAAAGCAGCAAGAAGCGCTAACCTTGCTTCTGCACGCGTATCCGGCCCTGCAACCGGTGCTGTTCCACTTCGCGCCGCCCGGCAAAATTGACTTGGAAGCCTTTATGCGGCAGCACTTCCGTTTCAACGTCGACCTGCGGCAGCTGGCTTACCTCACCGGGCGGAGCCTGGCGAGTTTCAAGCGGGATTTCCACCGAATTTTTCGCACCTCTCCTGCTCGCTGGCTCTACCAACAGCGGCTAGCCGAAGCCCATTACCTGCTCCAAGAAGAGCACAAGCGCCCTTCGGACGTGTACCACGAAGTGGGCTTTGAAAGTCTAGCGCACTTCTCGCACGCCTTTAAGCGGCAGTTTGGCTACCCGCCATCGAGCGTGTATACGCCCGGCCTAGCCGACCAGAGGGGGCAGGAGCTTCTGTAGCCTTTCCTATGCCCTTCAAGTACCATCACCTTTTTTCCGCTGCATGCCTATGCCTACTATCTTCATTACCGGCGCTTCGTCCGGCCTCGGGAAAGCCACGGCCAAACTCTTTGCGGCCCGAGGCTGGCACGTGCTGGCCACCATGCGCCATCCCGAACACGAAACAGAGCTTGGACAGCTACCGGGCGTACATCTGCTACCGCTGGATGTAACCGACCCGGCTCAGATCAAGCAGACCGTGCAACGCGCCATTGCCCTGCACCCTGTCGATGTGGTGTTCAACAATGCAGGCTACGGTCTCATCGGGGCGCTCGAAGCTGTATCGGACGAGCAGATCACCCACCTGCTCAACACGAATCTGCTCGGCGTCATTCGGGTCACGAAGGCGTTTTTGCCGCATTTACGGGCTAAGCGGTCTGGCCTTATTTTGAGCACCACGTCCATGGGTGGCTTCCTCGCCTTCCCGCTGTATTCTATTTATCACGCCGCTAAGTGGGCCGTGGAAGGCTGGAGTGAGAGTATGTCATTCGAGTTGGCGTTGCATAACATCCGCATCAAAACGATTTCACCCGGCGGCACGGCCACCGACTTCACCGGGCGCTCGTTGCAGGTGGCCGAGCACGACGCGTACACTACTCTGTTTCAGCAACTAATGACCGGGCAGGAAGGCGTGCAATTTGCGCCCGCCGAGGTTATTGCCGAAGTGGTGTATGAAGCAGCAACCGATGAGCAAGACCAGCTCCGCTACCCGGCTGGCCCCGATGCCGTGGCCGCCTACGCTCAGCGGCGTACGGCTGGGCCCGAAGTGTTCCGTCAAGGCGTGGCCGCTCAATTCGGGTTGCCCAAAGCCACGAACCACCCGGCCGCCTAGCGCCCGCCAGTCTGCCCGGCCTGCTGATACGCCCTGGTTCTGCGGAGCTACCTGACGCCTCACCAACCAATAAACAGGCCTGTCCGCAACCCTAGGGCGACGCAGCAGCATCCGGAATCAGAGCTTCCCTAGTTCTGATTCCGGATGCTGCTGGAGCAGACGTTTTGCTTTCGACTACAACAAAAGGCGTTTTGGCTACAGCGGCTTTTTACGTGAGATGGACCTTTGTTCTGTCACTGGTACATCACGTAAAACAACCGGAAAATGGAATTGAAAAACAACACCGTCCTGATTACAGGCGGGACCAGCGGGTTTGGGCTGGAATTCACCAAACGCTTCCTTGAATTAGGAAATACGGTACTTATCACGGGCCGCAATCAGGTGAAACTTACCGAAACCAAAAGGCTTTTTCCGCAAGTCCACACGTTCCAAAGTGATATAAGCAAGCCCGAAGATATCAAGGCGTTATATCAGCAAGTGGTAGAGAAGTTTCCTGACCTCAATATTATCATTAACAATGCCGGTGAGATGCGCAAGCTTGTTCTGCACGACGAGCATGAGTTACTGGATATCACCCGGGAGGTAGAAATCAACTTAATGGGCCCCATTCGGATGGTCCAACAATTTCTGCCGCACTTGAAAAAGAAAAATGCCGCGGCCATTCTCAACGTCACGTCCGGCATTGCCCTGATGGCGTTT
Organism: Hymenobacter profundi; assembly: GCF_019334315.1. GTDB lineage: Bacteria > Bacteroidota > Bacteroidia > Cytophagales > Hymenobacteraceae > Hymenobacter > Hymenobacter profundi. The sequence goes on along the minus strand of NZ_JAHWGL010000051.1, from coordinate 29,612 downwards.
CCCATAGCTCCTGTCTATGGAGCCACCAAATCCGGGCTGCGCTCCTACACCCAATCGTTGCGGGTGCAATTGAAGAACACCAGTATCAAGGTATTTGAATTGGTGGCACCCGGCTCTTCTACCCCGTTGAACGATAAGTTTAAAGAGGTAGATGGTTTCTCTTCGAGCGGTATGATGGCTCCGGACATAATAGTTGCAGCCGCCATCAAAGCCATGCAGAAAGACAAGTTGGAGATTTATCCCGGTCTGCTGAGAGTTTTTCGCTTTATCATACGGCTGGCCCCACAACTTGTACTGGCGCAGGCAAGCAAAATCGGTGCTTCCGCTATGCGGGGAAACCCATTACTAACTGCTGCAAAATGAAAAAGCACACCACTGCAGATGCCCTGTCGATTATTTTGCCCGTGTTAATTAATCTGATTCCGCTAGCAGGTGTTTTCCTGTACTTCAAACGTGGAATTCACTCGCCTGTTGACACAAGGAAAATCATTATAAGCACTCTAATTGACATCCCCGCTAGATTAACAATGGGCTACCTACTCAATACATTCATCTGCCCTTGAAATGATGAAGAACCTAATCACTTGGATCCTATTGGGGCTATCTGTTTCCTTGTCCTTCAAGCATGGATGGGATTCACTGCATTTCAAAGCCAATCCTCAATCGGCGGAAATGATGAACAAGTTAGGTATCAGCAGTGCAGCCATGCCTTTTCTGGGTGTCGTAGCTCTGGCAATTGGGTTGCTTACTTTGTTTCCGAGAACGTTTTTTATAGGCAATTTACTGAATGCGCTATCAATTGTTACGATAATGGCACTAGCAGTAAGAGCCGGAAATAATAAAATTGCGTTGCTGGAAATTCCTTTTCTCTTGCTGCCATTACTATTAATTTACTTGCGGCACCCTTTGAAATAGCAGCAACTACTATCAACTGAACAAAAAATTATCACAGTATATCAATAACATATAACGCCGAATTAGTTTAAACATAACCATTCCGTTTTGCAGCATGACAAGCAATAAGCCCTTACGAATAAAAACAATTACGGAAGGCCATCGAATCATGGGTTTACCCAAGCCCGAACACCCGTTAATCAGTGTAGTGGAATATGCCGCGTTACAAGCCCCTTCCACTGACGCGACGGACAACGGAGTCGTATTTGATTTTTATTACATCTCTCTAAAAAGAGGATTTAGTAATAAATTTTACTACGGACAACAGCAGTATGATTTTGATGATGGCATGCTGTATTTTGTTGCTCCCAATCAAGTAATACGCGGGGCAGGTCCAAATCCTGAAGACGATCTTTCGGGCTGGGTTTTGCTGGTGCATCCCGACTTGCTATGGGGCACGACATTAGCTAGTACTATTAAAAAATACGAGTACTTTGATTATTCGGTAAACGAAGCCTTATTTCTCTCTGCTAGAGAAGAAAACATTGTCAACGGCATCATAAAAAACATTGAAACCGAATACCAATCAAATATTGATAAATTTAGCGGAGACATTATCGTTTCGCACCTTGAAACGTTGCTAAATTATTCGGAGCGCTTTTACCAGCGTCAGTTTATTACCCGAAAGCGCAGCAACCATCAAATTATTGATCGACTGGAAAAGTTGATGGCTGATTATTTTAATAGCAACGCTTTGGCAGCGAAAGGCTTGCCGAGTGTGCAGTATATTTCAAGTCAGCTCAATATTTCACCCAACTATTTACGCGGTTTGCTGAACATCCTGACAGGAAAAAATACGCAACAGTATATTCACGATAAGTTGATTGATAAAGCGAAAGAAAAACTCTCCACAACTGATTTATCTGTCAGCGAAATTGCCTACGAATTAGGTTTCGAGCACCCCCAATCGTTTAGTAAATTATTCAAGACCAAGACCAGCGTTTCGCCCCTGGAATTCAGGCAGTCCTTTAATTGAAATGCGTCTTCTTACGACGGAGCCCCGAATGCCCCCCGCGCAAGCTTGACCAAACCGGAGCAGGCCTTTCAACTGCCAAACGCAAGCGAATTGCAGGTAGATACGTCGCCTTTCCAATAATTCGTGGTGGGCGTGTGCCCGCCTGGTAGTTGACGCCCTATCATGACGTTACCACCCGTCAGCAATACGTGGTGAGCCTTCAGTTAGCGGAAACTATCCTCAACCGACGTGTTGGTGCTGGGCTTGGGCGTAAAGCTGATTCTAGCTGCCCACCCCGCATAAGCTGCTACGTCATTCACCCCTCTTAGGAATAGAGCACATGCATAATCGGTGGAGAATTTGGCTGCTGGCCGCAACAATTATCGCGCACCTGAACCTAACGACAGGGTGCGCTCCATCGGCGGCTCGCCGGGCCGTTTACGCCCGTTCGGGGCATTATACGCGCGGTCGGTTCGTCAACCAAGATACCACCGCTTCCCTCCCGTCGGGCAACCCTTTTACCGTGCTCTGGCATTTTCTCACAACCAAGGTGCCGGATCGGGAGCCAGCCGCGCCGCTGCCCGTTATCCCGCTGGACGTTGCTACGCTAACCGACCGCCGGCCGGACCTGGTGCGCGTGACGTGGCTGGGCCATTCCTCCAGCCTGGTGGAAATAGCGGGACACAAGCTCCTGCTCGACCCGGTGCTGGGTTTCACAGTTGGGCCCGTCGCCTGGGTTTCGCCTCAGCGCTACACCCGCACGGTACCAGTCACGGCCACGCAACTGCCCTTTATCGACGCCGTTCTGATTTCACACGACCACTTCGACCACCTGGACCGCGCGACCATCGAGCAGTTGCGCGACAAGGTAGGCCACTTTTATGTGCCCCTGGGTGTAGGGTCACATTTAGTCCGATGGGGCGTGGCCACCGAACGCATCACCGAGCTCAACTGGTGGGAGGAAGCCCGCCTACCCGGCCTCACGCTGGTCTGCACGCCCACCCACCATGGCTCCGGACGGGGTGGACGCCGAAACGCCACCTTGTGGGGCTCCTGGGTTCTGCAAGCTACTACCTGCCGCCTCTTTTTCAGTGGTGATGGGGGGTACGGCCCGCATTTCAAAACCATTGGGGATACTTATGGTCCGTTTGATTTAACGTTGATGGAATGCGGGCAGTACAGCCCGCAGTGGGCACAGATGCACATGCTGCCCGAACAAAGCGTGCAAGCCGCCCTAGACTTGCGAAGCCGCCGGATGCTGCCCGTTCATTGGGCGGCTTTCTCGGAGTCGCTGCATCCCTGGACTGAACCCGTGGAGCGCGCGCTGGCGGAAGCTACCCGGCGGGACTTGCCCCTAACCACCCCCCGCCTGGGGGAACCCATACTTGTGACAACCACTACGCAGTGGCCCACCGCCCCCTGGTGGCGGTTGGTGAAGACTCAGTAGTACAATGGTTTCAACCTCTTGGGCTCCGGCAGTTGTTCAACACTTAATTATGACAGCTCCGGAAAGATATCACGCTACCAATAAAGAAGGTAGTATAGTACAGAGCGTGTGGCATCTTTTGGTATACCGTTCAATTAATGTTATAGACTGTAATTAGTGCCTTCACTTTGAGGCTGACAGTTGATAATTCGGTATGGGAAAGGGTCGGATAGACTGCTCCATCCGTTCGCCTACCAGTTTAAAGGTAAGACGACTACCCGTGATCGTATGGTAGTCTAGTTGCACAAATCCATAGGCGGGATGGTACCACAGGTCCAGAGAAGAGTTTCCCACCGGGCAGCTAGCATGGGCGCGGACCAGCCAGCAGCATAGCGAACCAAGCGGCGTCAGGACTACTTGCTTCCCGACCACCCGATACTGGCTGCGCACGTGGATGCGACCCTGCCACGTGGCCCACTGCGGATTACTCCAACTGTCACCCACCGTTAGATCCCACGTCCACTGATGGCCGGTTCGAGCGGGCAATTGGATGTACGGAAAAGGACTCAACTCCAAGATGGCGTAGTCCCCGTCCCGCGGCGGGTGGCTCCATAGGAGCGAATCATGTTCGATTACCCCAGAAAAAGCCTTCGGCGTACTATGTGCCTCATAGCTGTAACCGAGTGTTGTCTGTCGAGTGCGCAGGGCGAAATGGGCCGTACGGAAGGTGTCCACTTCCCGGTTAGGATCGATCCCGAAGCTGGTAAGCACCAGCGTGTCTACCTGTTCCTGTTGACTGCCGGGAGCAACCCGCGCCACTTGATAGGTGAACTGATGACCTTCCCGAAAGGCGTTAGCTGATGGCACTACCTGTGCTGTTTGCGTTTGACACGCTAGCAGGGTGGACACGATGCCAAGCAACCAAAGGCGATAGCCAGGACGAAACGGGCAGTAGAAGGATGGTATACGAGACATAAGAGAGGTAAGTAAGAAGGTAAAATACTATACTCCGAGGTTGCGCATAAGGAAGCATAAGCCGGTTCTCTTTCAAAAGTATCGAATACCTACTGTGGCTGTTGCAAAACGCGTCGTGGGGCTTATCAGCGGGTCCTGCAGGGCACCTACGGTGTGAAACAATTAGGTAAAAGTCCTTTTTTTATAGTATAAGCAATTGACTTGTAGCGTATTGCAAAAAGTAGTGGTTTTTTAGAAGGTCTGTGCATGTCCCCTCTTAGGTTGGACCCCGGGCGTGGGAGCGGTACGTTTGATCCATCGAGCGTTGCGCCGAGGGCCTTAGGGGCACAGCCTGTGCCAGAGAACTTACGACGCGGTCTGGATAGGGTCACTTGCGTGCGTGGCCATGTATCCCACTCTATACTGAACTAGTGCAGCTTTTACTTAACCCCTTAGCTAGCCATGCTGCACTATTCCCTGCTGCTACTTGGGCTACTTGCTCCCACAATAGGGTTTGCCCAGCGTGACTTTTACACCCCCAAGTCCTTGCTGATGCCCCTGCATGAGCAGGCCCGTCAGCTACAGGTAGCTGCCGGCGTCGGCGGTGGCTACCAGCTGCACCTGTCCTACACGCTGACTAGACACCTGGTCGTCTTCCAGACGGCTACTCTTGACAACGCGCTGCACCAACGCCGAAGCCTGTTTGGCGACGCCTATCAGCAACGCAACCGCAATTACGTGCTCACGGGGGGGCTGGGCTATTTCACCCCCCTCAACCGTTCCTTCCTCACGGTGGTGGAGGCGTACGCCGGGGCCGGCCTCACGCGCATGGTCAATTCCTGGGCCTTCGGAAAACTCTCAGACGAGGCGGATTTTACCCACGCGCGCTACTGGACGGCCTTCAGCCAGGTAAACGTCGGCCGGCGGGTAACGCACTGGGAGATGGCATTCGGCTTGCGCTTGGTATACGCCCGCTACCAGCAGTTACGCTATTATCAGGTCAGGTATCCGCACTATACGGATGTCCACCGGGTGGAGGAGTTGCGGGGGCTGCTGCTGGAACCCGTGCTAAGTGGCAGCTTTCTGTGGAAAGCCTTCAAGTTGAACGCCCAAGCGGGCGTGTCCTCCCCCCTCTCGGCCCCACCGGCCCAGGTAACGGTGACCGGGTACACGGGCATTGCCCAGGCCGATCCAAGAGCCGACGATCTACCGGAGTTGGGTGGACTGCTCGGCCGCCTCAGTGTGCAGTATACGGTAGGCCTAGGCCGGAAGAAATAGTCCTTCTGTGCATACCTTATTAGCACTACATGGCTGCCACGTGTGAGAAGCAAGCTTCTGCCGCCTACTCTCTAAATAACGTTTGCCGAGGTCCCTTTACTAAATGTTACAAGCTGATACGCAGCTCTAACAGGTGAATACTTGCTATTAGAATAGTAGTCTACCGAAATGAGATGTGGACAATAGAATCGTTGGAAAGTTGGACTACCTTTTCTGGCAGAACACCATTATCGTAGAGGCTGTCTACCGCTTGAGTTAAGTTTTAAGCCGTTCTCCGACCAGCTTGGTATAAGTACACAGGCACGGCAGGATCGTTATAATCTCGTTGTCTTGCCGAGGAAGCGACCGTAATAAATACTTTGGACCAAGGTCCAGGAGCCAAAAAACGTTGCACCACTAACGTGTCGTTCACAACCACCTTGATCGTGCGTGCGCGGCCTCGAGGAAAGCAACAAAATGTGTTATAGCGCTCTTCCACATCGTTCGGAGCCAAGTCCAGCGTAGCAATTACCGTCGTGTCCAGGTAGATGGCAAGAGGTTGCACCCGCGTCGCGTCTCGGCTTCTGAGGTAAAGCGTAAAGTCAGCAGTTGTTGGCGTACAGCTGGTCGTGGTAAACAGCCAGAGAGTAAGGCAAGGAAACAGCAGAAGGTAGTAGTGGCGATGACTCATGCTCTCTTCTATATGCGTAATGAGATACTCTCGCGCTGGCCCAGGAAGATAACTTCACCGGTGCTCAAGGGGAAAGTACAACTGAGCAGAGATAGAAGCAACTGAGCCAAAACCACTACTTTTCCGAGGTCACGCTTATAAGCAATCTTATGTAAATCAACTTTTCTCAGGATTTGAACAGCGTGGCAGCTAGGCCTATTTCTTGCTTTTATCTACTTCGAAAAACGGCGTAAAAAGCAAGTGGTTTTTACGTGCTCCCTTACCAGCTCTTCGCTAACTTGCTGTCCTCTTACTAAATGCCCCTCAAATCCTACCTCCACCTTCTACTGGTAACCTCTGGACTTTTGTGCGGGTGTGTCCCGCAAGCGTTTATGCATGCGGACTACCAATCACATCTCACTGCGGCAGAAAAGGCCCAGTTGGAGGTAGGACAGCCGGTGGACAAAATGCATGTGTCGTATTGGCGCTCGAACCCGAGCCAGATTTACTGGCAGGGACCGCTAACAGTAACTAAAGAGCAGGGAAAATTTATCTTCGTGGAACACGGCGAATGGAAGCAGTACAACAAAGCCGGACAATTGATCTCACATACTCAACACACCGCGCCCTTTGAGGGCTACAACCGCACGCATGTAGGAAGTGTGCTGTTCGATCAGTACGCTGACAGCAGCCTGGTGGCGGGAGCTGTGGTGGTTCACCTCACGCGTATTGAGTTTCGAAACGCGACTCCCACGGATACCAGCAAAATCACCTACTGGGATTATCTACCGCAGCAAAATAAAACCCTCTCTTCGTCCTCGATTCAATTCGATGCACAAGGTAAAAAAGGCCCCCGCATCCCCGGAAAACCACGGCCTTGAGCTTAAGCACAATAATGGGAGTCACGCACAAGGTACCGTTTTCGTGTTCTCGATGCTACAATGGCTTGGTCTAGCATTCCTATTGATCTGCTGTACCAACAACGCACCGATACAGCACCCTGTCCTACACAACACAGCGGTTCAGCAGCAGTTACAAGCGTTCATGCAGCAGTATCCCTTGGACAGTACCGCACTCTATTACCTTGACCTGACGGAGCAGCATGACACGCTGAAAGTAGTGATGTCTTCTGTGAATTCCTGGGAAGAAGTGGAGAACTTGCAGCCATGTGCGGTAGTACAGATCAGCTCGCAGCCTGTTCTAATGATTACCAATGCCTGTGCTCAACACGAGCCCATAGACATAAAACAATTACAACAGGAGCACACCTTGGTTCGCAGCAACATTCTTGTTAGTCGTCGTATCCGACCAAATGGTGATACCGTTACTTGGCAGGACGTCACGTTTTATTGTCCGCCAGAACTTCTCTTGAAAATATATCAGAATCGGATTGTAGAATTGAAATAATGTAAAAACAGTGCTGATAGCCACTATGTGGTGTAGCTGTTTCTCAGAATGGTTGATTGACATAATCGGAGTGGCTGTTGCAAAAGGCACTAGGCACCAGTAAAGATAGCCAGGTAGTGGGAGAGCCAAGGCGAGGCGAGCTGGTTGCTGGAGGGTAGCGCGCAGGTACTTCTTCAGATTGTAGGCCATGGCAGCTATATACAACACCTTGGCCGCCCCTGTTTGGCGCTTTTTGCTCAGATGGCGCAAGCCGTAATAGGTGATGAGACTGCCCAGCACGGGTTCAACTGTAGCCGCCCGCAGCCGCATCAACCGCTTGCCTAGTCGGCTGGCCAAGCGGGTCAGCATGCGCTCGTAGTACGCTTTATAAACCGTATCGTGCAGCCGCTTTTCCTGGGGCGTTTTGCCTTTGCACGCTTCGCTCACGGGGCAGCGTCGACAATCCGCCGCCTTGGCCAGATAGCGATTTTTGGCATTGCCCTGCCGATCCACTACGAGTCGATCAAACGCCAAACGCTTGCCTTGGCTACAGAAGTAGCTATCCTGCAGCGCGTCATAGGTAAAGCCTGGCCGTTGCTCCTTATACTTGCCGTGCGGCGGGATGAAGCCCACCAAGCCCCGGCTTTCCAGCTGGGCGTAATTCTCGCCCGAGCTGTAGCCGGCATCGGCTACGACGTTTTGCAGCAGCAGACCCCAGCGCCGCAACCGCTGCTGCGTGGCGTCCACCAACGCGAGCAGACAGCGGCTATCGCGCCCATCGGCTAGATCAGCCTGGACGTGCGTAATGACATGCCGGGCCGCGTCGACGCTCACACTCGCCCGATAGGCAAGTTGACGGGGCTTGCCTCGCTTGTAGGCAATGCGGGCCTCTGGGTCAGCCGGGCTATAGTGCGTTAGGTTGCTCAGCAACAGGCCCTTTTTGCGTGGAGCGGCTTGGCGAATGACCGTGTGCACGCGCTGCACCTGCTGCAGGCGTGCCGCTGAAGCCGTCAGGCGTGGCGAACTGACCTGCTCAGCTGCCGGAGCAGACTCCGCTGCCCCAATAGCGAACTTGGGCTGAAGCCGGCTCATTGAGGCATTTGCCTTCAGATAGGCCGAGTCTACGACTTGCGTGTGCCCACTGACCAACCCCTGTGCGACACACAAGCCCACGACATACGTGAAGCAAGCCTCGAAAACGGACGCGGGTAGGCGTTGACGCGTCCGCGAGATCGTACTGTGACGGGGCAGCGGGTGGGCCAGATCGTACCCGAGAAACGCACGGATGCCAACATGCAAGCTGGCCAACTCCACGAGCTTCCGATCGGAGGTGATATTCTCCAAGTGCTGCACCACCAGCAACTTGACAAAGACCACGGGGTCGAGTGAGGGGCGGCCAATAGTGCTGTAAAAAGGCGCCACCAAGGACCGTACGAAGCTAAAATCGACGCGCTGGAGCAAGCGCTGGTAGAAGTGGTGCGCAGGCACCAGCTTGACGAGCGATGTCGCGACGGGATGGAGGCCTAGCATAGGCTACCAACTTACTAACTTGCAAGCAATTGCCTTTTGCAACAGCCACCGGACTTATACGACACGCATTACAACGCTATTTTCTGCCTGACGATTTCTCATTACTATGCGTCTTATCCTCTTCGTAACGTGCCTGCTGCTGAGCGCCGCTCTTCCTGCCAAGGAGCCGCCCTTTCGCTTGACTGCCTTGACGCAGCAGGCCTTTCTGCAACAGGCTCAACAAGCGCCTTCCTCCCCCCTTCGGCTTCGGAAGGGACTACTCAAGCAGCACGGCGTATTACGAATTCCCCTCCGTAACGGGCGTCAAAAAATTCTTACTGACAAGCATCTCAACACGGATGAAGATGACCAGGTGCGCTACACTTATCGGGGGTACTTGCTGGATTTCAAACAGCACTTGGTCTTGGCGGAATATTATGAAACCGGCGAGTGGCTTTTGATATCGGAGGAAGGCAAAACGCTCGTGTTATGGAGCGAGCCCCTCAGCTCTCCCGATCACACGCGGCTCGTCACCTATGCCGGCAATCTGGAATATGATATAATGCCTACAGGCCTTCAGTTATTCCAAGTAGTGCAGGGTCAACTCGTCTTGCAGTGGGAGCACAAAGAGACGAGGTGGAACCCGCAACGGCTTTTTTGGCAAACGAATAAACAGCTCTGTCTACAAGCCGAAATCCCAGCTGATCTGGCTTCTTCAGGAAAAGCCCAGGCAGTATATCGTCGTATTAGCTTACCCTGAAAGACAAAGATTGATTACCTGTTGATATAACCCTTCCTCCTCTATTCTTCTGCTTGCATGGATACATTCTACCAAGATGAATTAGAAGCCGCCTGGGAATTAGAGACAGGCTTTCTAGGCTGCTTGCGAGCGGGCGTCTTTGATCCAGTTCTCTACGCCGAGTTTCTGGCAACTCTAAGCCGAATTCACGTTGAGGAACACGCGTTGCTGCCGCGGCGCCTAGTCACGTTGCTTTGGTTTATCCCCCTGTTCATGGAATGGCAAACCGAACATATAACGAAGAGCCTGCCGCTAAAAGAATACCAAGCCGTTCGCAAGAAGGTCGAAACGCACTTGGAGCGCATCTTAGGTTTCCCATAACATTAATTAAACGGAACTCGGCAAACGTTATAATCTTGTGGTCCGCTATAGAGAATACAGTTCAACGAAACCACCGTGGCTGTTGCAGAACTCCCGTCGTATCCCGTATTCAGGTAAAAACGGGTAATCAGCCGGCAGAAATGCAGCACACAAAGCCTTTTTGGAGGCCGGCTGACTGCAGGGAGTAGCTACTGTATCGCAGCAGACGACTTCTGCAACAGCCACCACCCTTTTCGTGAACAAGCCTCAACTAGGTAGATGCCATTAATGTCGCCAAATATTCGCTCCCTTGCTGACCGTTTTGGGCTGGCTTGAGTCGTGCGACACACAGCAAGCCTTGCGACCCTACCTAATGTTAAAGTATCATGAAAAATATATTGATGATTCTTTTGCCTGTTGCTCTTTGCTGTTCATCATGTAAGAATGGGAAAGACGGTATGCACTGCGCTGAAAATGAAAAATTCACAAAAGAATTCTTCATTCGAATAAATATCGTTGAGCAAAAACTTTATCTTCACCAAGACTCATTATTCCAGAGTTCACTTATTTTTTTGTCAAATTATGCACCAGTATCGTTCTATGAAACAATGAATTATGCGAGAATTTACCCGCCTCATGCTTTTGAAAGAGACAAAAAAGTATGGATTAAGTGGTACGAGGAAAATAAATGCAACAACATCCAATTAAAAGACAAGTATCCTATTCCAGAACAGTATCAGGAGTTTTATCAACCATAAGAGGCGAGTCGTAGAGCATAATAACGCTCCTTTCCCTGAACCCCTAGCAGCTGGCCAGCGTCAGGTGCCGGCAGGCCACTGTAGCGCGGGGCGAGTTTAAAAAACCCGTCTACGATTCCTAGTTTACGAAATGCGTTGAGGGCATGGGTTTCGTGAACTCCTAGCGAGGGGATGAACAGGGCAAGATGGTAACCTATCAACCCTGAAAAGCTAATTGAGGAGGTCGTTCTGAAGCGGCTAGCCGAAGTAGTACCAGCCCCGATTTTGTTGGTCTAGGTTAGTCCGAGAAGTCGTTGTTTAATAGCTTTTTTCAGAACTAAGACGAGGCGGCCGGAGGTGCTATGTCTGTTTTTGTCTACCCAAAAGCCTATTTTAAAAGATAACTATCTTTCCGCTACTGCGTGCAGGAGGGAATTTGGCTTTATGCGCAGTACCTTCCGAGTGGCTTCCTTCACTTCTTTCATGAAACGGTTTCTACTGCTTGTTGGGCTTACTTGGCCTTTATTCGCACAAGGGTAAGGTCAAGTAGTCGGGCAGGTTGTGAATAGCCATACCCAGCAAGGCTTTGCTGGCGTTATATTGCTCTTTCGACAGGATAGCACTATTGTCAGCGGCGTACACACGGACAGTTCCGGTCGATTTCACTTGTCAGACATCCCGGTTGGTCGCTACCAACTCGAGGTGCAACACGTTGGCTACCGTAGTAAATGGCTCGACCTCACCGTTGCTCCCAGCACCTTGGACGACTTGAGTATTCTTTTTCCGGAGCCTTGTCCGTATCAGTATTCGAGCGGGCAACGGCCGATCTGTGTGGGTGGGTATACGGATCAACTCATCCCCATTAAATACGGGCCTCCCTCCAAACAGCTCTTAGCGAAGGCTAGACAGAAGAAGGTGTATTTAGCGGGCTGTGAAGTGACGGGTTGTGATCCGAGATACTACTGTTCCCAGCACAAAAAGCAGTTATAAAAGACATGTTGTGCCACTATCTATATACTGATTTATAGTCTATTGACATAAAAACCACTTCTCGGGCGAGCCTCGAAATAGTAGTGATATTTACCCTTCCGTCCCTGGCCTCAAATTATAGTACTTTACTGGAGTAGCTAGAGAATTGCTGCCATAGAGTCCAAGTCGTAATGGCCCTTTCACGTGTGAGCGGAATTGGCTGGGCACTGCTTTTAAAGCCCACTAACGTGTCGTGATAGAGGAAGCCTTGCCTGGGTCCAACCCACTCTCGGAAGAAGATGGTATCGTGGCGCACCCAGTAATCGCCCATCAGCAGCGAAGTTGTTGAGCCGTTTTTTACATTGGTGATATCCGCCAAATTAAACCAGTGACCAGGGTGCTCCAGCGTGATTTCGTAATGATGGTCCTCTCGCACAAAGCTGTAGCGCTGATAGCTCGAATCGGGGTCAGCACCATACCAGGGCAGGAATACGTAGCCAGTAAATAAGCTGATCGCTACTGTGACGTTTATAACCCAGACCCACCAAGTCGGATAGAGCACCCGCCGCCAAGCCAGCCAGCTCAGCAGTCCCACATGTAAGGCTGAGAACCCGGCTCCCACCAGCAGTCCCTCGTTACGGTGTCCTTGTCCGGACCCACTGGTAAAAAAATAGACGACAAGTGCGATGGCTTGGAAAAACCAATACCCGCTGACGGTCAACAAAAGGCCTAGGGTGAAGAGGGCTATTTGCCCCGTCTTAGTAGAACGTAACCACGTTAACAGGGACGTCATCGTAGCAGTAGAATAAAAGATAATGCTCAGCGGAGCGGTAGTTTAAGCAAGGTATAGCGGAGCTGCTTTATCAATCCGTAAAAACCTTTCATCTTTTAGAGACCATAACATGTAGTAAACGCAGGGTGGTCAGGTGTTGCGCTTCTTTTTAATGCCTGATAACACCTGACCACCCTGCGTTCATTACATATTATAACTAGGTTGCAGGCTACCACTGTTCGTCGTGTACACTATCTACCATTGTTCAGACAACGGCTATCCCGAAGCGAGAGGTTTGACCATATCTTGTGGCTCCTATTTCGGTTGCATTTCGGGGGGCAGCCACCCAGGGTAGCCGGCGGCCGCTTTTTCCGCTTCCGGGCTGACGGGCACGCGCCAGAGCGCGAAAAAAGGGCCGAGGTTACGGTGGGTCGCCGCGCAGATAGCCGAAAACCAGTAGTCGCGCTTGGCCGCTTCGGTCGTGGGGTACTGGCTACGCGGCAGTTGCCGGTATTGCCGGTATACCTGCTCAATCGGCTCCCAGCCAAAGGAGCTGATCAATTGGATGTACATGCACAAGGCCAGCGACGGATCAGACTGCCACTTCTCGAACGAAGGCGACTCGTCGAGGTAACGCGTGACGTCGTCGGCTACCTGCTGCCGGCTTTGCGGGCCGAACTCCTGATACAGGCCCTTGTGCAACAGCTTATCAAACACGTAGAGGGTGTACAGGTTGACGCTGACTTCCCGCAGCCCGCTGAAGTCGATGCCATGAAACTGGTGCCGGTGCCCGAGCTCGTGGAAGTGCCCCCAGGAGCCCTTCTGCTGCAGGTAATGCACGTCCAACATCTGCGCACAGCCATACGTGTCGTTGGGCACCACGATTTTTTTCGCGTCGGTAAACATGTAGGCGCCGCTCGCCACGACTTGATCGACGATCACACGCTCGGGGTGGCGGCGGGGCAAGGGCAGGGCGGCGAGCTGGGCTTCGGTGGCCAGCACGGCATCCCAGAAGGCCAGCAGTTGCTCGGGGTCGTCGAGCGCGCGGATGCGCGCCGCCGGCACGGTCAGGCTGATGTTCTCGCTGGCCAACTCGGCCCAAGGCGCCGGGTAGTGGCGGATGGTCTGCTGCCACTCGGCCAAGCTGGTTTTGCCGCGTTCAAAGCGTGGGGCCTGCACGGCGCCTTGCACGCGCAGGCGCACCACGTGCAGCGTGCTGGTATCGGGCACATTGAGCAGCAGCAGCCCGCCGTAGGGCGAATAAATCTCCGTGTAGCCGTGCCGCAGTTCGAAGCGGTGCGTCAGGTCAAAGGCCTCCCGGGTGAGGGTGGGCAGCTGGCTGGCGTCGTCCTCGTGCACCCCGATCTGGGCCTGCAGGTGCCGGCTCGCATCCGTCGCCGATAAGGAAATACGCACTATTTCTCCGGCCGGCACGTACAGGCCCGTACTGTGCGGCTGGCGGTAGACGGGCGCGGGCTCCAGTAGTCCCTGCGGGCCCACTTTCACCGGCAGCGCCAGCTCCGTGGTGAGGCGGGGGGCCTGGGTGGGTACGGCCCCGGGAAAGGTAGCGGCCGCGGGGGCCTGGTACGTGGGGTTGGGGTGGGCGCGTAGCTCCTGGTCCAGGAGGCGGTGCTGCACGTGGTAGGCCAGGTAGCGGGGGCCGTTGCCTTGCTCGAGGGGGCGTTCCGGCGTGGGAACCAGCAGCGAGTCGGGGTGGTAGTACACCGTGTTGCGCAGCTGCTGCACCACCGGCGAGGTGGGCGCCAACTGTGCGACGGCCATTTCCAGCGTATAAGCAAACAGATCACCTCCCTGCCACGGTCCCACGGTGGGGTAGTGGTGCGTGCGCAGGCTGTGCAGGATATTGCGCATGCCCAGGTGCGCGGGGGCAGGGCTCGCGCTCAGGAAGTGAACTGTTGGGTACTGCAGGGTGGAGTAGGTGCTTTGCCAAAGCCCCGCTTTGACCAGCAGCGGGTTGAGTTGCCCCGGCGCGTTGGGGGTACTGGGAAGCGGGAAGCCGCAAAACAGGGTCCCCCCACGCCGGACAAAGTGCTCTAGCGAGCGTAGCAGCCGCGTATCGGCTACCGCCTGATTCAGCAGCAGCACGTTGGCCGTTGCGTCGAGGGCGGTGGCGGTGCCGACCAGTTGGACGCCGGCTTGCCGGGTCAGAAAACGGCGTAGCGCACCATCGCCGCCCCACACCTGCACGCGCGTTGGGCGCGTGCCGCTGCCCCATTTGAGGCAGTTGCGGAGCAGGTGCTGCACGGCCGTATCCTGCACTAGGGGCGGGCGAAAATAGGCCGCGGCGCTGAACACCACGAGCTTGCCCTTGCCCAGGCGGCTGGTCACGACCGCGATGGTCTGAAAAGATTGATCTGGCAGGGGCGTTTCGACCGGCGCGGTGAGGATGATTTCCGGCTGCTTGGTGAGGGTAAGCGTGGTGCTGAGCACCTCCGGTTTGACCGGCAGGGGCACCGGGCCCACGCCTTGTAGCAATGGGGGCTTGTCCAACTCCTGGGCGGCCAGCTCAGGCGCTTGGCCAAGCAGCAGCAACAGGAACAGCCACCTCCCGAACGGCTGATAGTAGGAGGAAAAGACCGACATTTTCACAGGGCGATAGGGGAAAGGAGTACGGAAAGAAAGCGACCATGAGCTCGGAAGCAATGCGCAGGCGCGCCAGCTACCGGGGCAAGGATAGTCGCTCAGCGCGTCACTAGATAGTGTCTTCTGCGCAGCTTTTCAAGGTGCCCTATTTTTCGCTTGTAAAGCAAGCGCTAGGCGGGTATCTCTTATACTTGAAACGTGCTACATCAAACGCGCTTCAGCCAGTTGGCTAAAGCCACCACTTTTCCGAGATCAGTCTGAGGAGCAATGTTATCCTATGTTCGCCTACCAGTCGTAAAACCGACTATTGAGAAGGAAAAGGGAGGAGTAAGATTCGGATTTTATGGAGCCGATGAGCTCGTTTAACATGACAATCCCCTCCTTTTTCTAGGGCCATTTTGGACAGTTCCGTGAGGCCGCAGAGCCTGTGTTAGGATAATAAAAAACTCCCTAGAAGTCCTTTTCGGTTTCTTTTCACTGCTAATCTTGCCTGGTATGCATTCCCCACTGCCCCACCCAGTCGTTGGTATCGATGTGAGCAAAGCCACGCTGGCTGTGTGCTACCTGCAGCAGGAGCAAGTCCAGCACCTGGAAGTCAGCAACAGCAAAGCCGGCTTTCAACAACTGGTCAAGACTTGTGGCGCACATTGTCGGTTCGTCTTGGAAGTCACCGGCAGCTACTACCTGGCCCTAGCCTATTACCTGTACGAACACGGGGGACAGGTGGCCGTGCTCAACCCGCTCGTCATCAAACGCTTCATTCAGATGCATCTGAGCAAAGGCAAGAGTGACCGCAAGGATGCGCAGTGGTTGCTGCGTTACGGGCAACAACAAACACTCAGCATCTGGCAGCTGGAGGAAACCGTTTTGGTGGAGTGCCGGCAGTTAGAACAAGTCAGTGAACAACTACTCAAGCAGAAAATCATGGTTAGCAACTCACTAGAGGCTCTCGAACAGCAGCCCGTTATTAGCAAGCTGGCGCTGAAACGACTGCAACACACCTTGAAAGTGCTTACGGGGCAGTTACAGGCCGTAGAAACGGAATTGCTGACGTTACTCGAACAACGCTTTGCCGCCGAGATGACCCTGTTGTGCTCGATTCCGGGTATCGGCCGTAAGACGGCCGGTATGCTGCTCTTATTTGCCGGTGGCTTCCGTCGCTTGGATAACTACCGCCAGTTGATTGCCATGGCCGGTTTGTCGCCTCGTGAGCACTCCTCGGGCACCAGCATCCGGGGCAAAGTGCGCATCACCAAGATGGGTGGGGGCTTAATCCGCGGTAAACTCTTTATGTGTAGCTTCTCGGCCAAGAAAAAGAACAGCGCCTGCCAAGCGCTCTTTGACCGGCTCGTGGCGAAAGGCAAGAACAAGCAGCTGGCCCTGATTGCCGTCTGCAACAAGCTGCTCAAGCAGGCATTCGCCATCGTCAAATCCGGCGTGCCCTATCAAGCTGATTTTTCGTCAAAACTCGCCCTCAACCCTTGACTTTTAACACAGTTCGTGTTAAGCAACTTTTCCGTGAAAGCCAGACATAGTGATTGATAGAATTGGTTAGCGAAAGTTCTATTTTTACTAATCCAATACCTCGCCTATTTTTAACGAGTAATAAGCGCACAATGGGATTAGATGTTGGCTTATTGACAACTAACCAAGAAGACCTTTATCAGGAGGACTATGATTACTTCTACGACCACAGTCTGAGCCGAGCGTTCTGCAACTTCATGCTTCGCCAACACACGGTAGAAGCCCACGAAGAACCTGAATTAGAGCAAATCGGACGTCTGACTCAAGTGGATATTTCTCCGCTATATGCCATGGAAACCTACCCTGAGGAAACAGAGCTAGGGTGTCGGTTAGCCATAGCGGCTAATGAGGAAGAGCGTTACGCAATTCTACACGAAATGGAAACGCGTAGGCAGAATTTGGAAGGGAATTTGGAAACCGTTCGAGTGACCGTGCAGGCGCTTATTCATCAGCTTTCTCTCCTGCCTGACCTAGCCGATCTGTTGTCATCTCAATGGGCACGTCATGCCTATTTTAGAGACTTTGTACACAATACCGGCGACGGCTACATTGACAATAACCTTGGACAAGACTTGCGTAATTTCAAATGCTTTCTCGACTATGCCAAAGAGCATGGTAGCACGACTGTTTACTTCTCTTACGGATGAGATACAACTGTCCGAGAAGTCCGGTGACTGTTGCAAAAGTCTGGCAAGTGGTAAAAGGCCTTCACCTTGTAACTATTTTCTGGCTGTGAAATAGCTCAAAGCAGCCTTCTCCTGAAGCCAAGCGACGCAAGCATCGACTTTTGTAACAGCCACTCCGATTACGTTAAGCAGGACTTTCCGAGATGACGTTGCATTAATTTCAAAAATGTGATTGAAGGCACTGTACCAAAGTATTACGATTCATACCCCACATTATCTAGCTCCATCCGTTGCGTGACAAAGGCCGTCCAATTGTCGAAGAAATTAGTTTGTGGATATTCACTGTCGCCTCGGCGAGTCCAGACTAAGTGAACGACGGCAAAACGCTGGTCAGGTAATTGGTAGAGCACATCATCTGTACCACCGTTTTTACCGATTGGTAAGGCCGGAATCCCATACAGCGGATGCAGAGGCGTTAGTTCTTGCTGGAGTTGCTGGTGAAAAGTCTTTGCCGAACCTTCCGGTAAGGCAGCCCAAGGCGCTAGCCATGAATAAACCATTGTATTCTTATGTCTGAAAGTTCCGTTGCTGTAAAGTAGCTCAAAGAGCACGTGAAACCTGTGTCCAAAAAACGGTACGAAAAACGGCCCTGAAAAACAGTGTTTTCGGGGCCGTTTGGCTGGGTGATGAAAGTGACTAGAAAACGTTCTGTTCAGATTTACCCGATTACCTCATCCACGCGACTACCTAATAGAAAATACGGAGATAATATAGAGATTCGCCTATGCTGCAGTGCCCAACCACTTGCGGGTTCCCCTACTCTGCTCCAACAACGCGACCAACTCCCGGTGATGGTTACTTGGCTACTATTTACCGGCAGCAAGTTGCCGGCCACCGGGTGTAAAGGCGGGTATGCGGCCTGCGTAGCGAGCTGATCGGGATACGCCGGTCGGGGAAATGCCGTGGCGCGGGAACGGCAACTCCACCGCTACGGCCGCGTAGAGCGTGGGAGCCACTTGAGCGGGTTGTAGGTCATATCCCCCACGGCTGCGTCTACCCCGTGCTTTCTTCTCCTAGCCCATGTCTGTTCGTTCGCTCGCTGCCCACTGGCAGCACACCTACCACCAGCAAGCCCCGCCTACCGCCTTAATACCGGCCCCAATTTCCGTCGCTTTGCTGGCTGAAGCCGGACTGGCCCACGACGCCCCCATCCTGGATGTGGGCTGCGGCGTGTCGGCCTTCCTAAGCGAGTTACTGGCCCAGGGCTACCGCAATCTGATTGCCACGGACGTGAGTGCCACCGCTTTGGCGCAGCACCGTCGGCTGCTAGGCGTGGAGAAGGCCGCCAGTATTCTGTGGGTGGAAGATGACGTGACCGATCCCAAGCGGATTGCCGGGCTGGACCCGATCCTGCTCTGGCACGATCAAGGATTGCTGCAGGAGTGCACGCACCTGAGCCAGCAAACCGCATATCGGCAACTGTTGGACCATATGCTCGAGCCCGGGGGCTGGGCTCTGCTGGCCGCGCGGGCTCCTGCCGCGGCGGAGCAGGTCCCGTCACACCCGCTCCAGGGCTATGATGCCCCGCGCTTAGCGGCCTGGCTCGGGTCGGAGTACCGCTTGCACCAGCACCAGCAACACGACTACGCCCGCTTGTTCGCGCCGCCGCAGCCCTATACGTACGCCTTGTTTCAGCGAGCGTTGTCGGCCCAGCAGACCTTTCGCCAGGCGCGAGTGGGCCGCTAGTGAGCGGGCGATTCGCCGGCCCGGTCCGCAGCGCTCGGCACGGTTGCCGGCGGGGTAGCCGGAGCACCGTAGGGACCCCGTGCCCACTCAGCGGGCATAAAGCTGTGGCTGCTTACCTAGTAGCCCTTGGGCAGCCGGGCCCAACATACGATAGTCGAGACGCCACTGTGCGCCAAGCACTCGCCTGCTTGGCGGCGTGAAGCCGTGCTTCTGGTAGACCTGGGTAAAAATATGTTGGCGGCACCTGTATAGCCGGAGTAGGAGAGCAGACCAGCCCGGCATAGGCCTGCAAGCCCTCGTCAAAGAGCCCCCCCACCGGGCGAGTGGATTCTTGCACCATACGCTCAATCACTGGATTCGTGCGCCATTCTTTGGCAGTGACCCACGCGATAACGACGACTCCGGCATCGGCCAGCAAGGATAGGTAGAGAGCGGGTGTTCATCCATTGCCCAATCTCACGCCAGCCGTCGTAGGCCTGAATAGAGCCCGCCAAGTGGCCCACCAGATGCGGCGAGCATCCAACGGGTTGTTCCACTCGTTACGTCCGTGTCGTCGCCTAGGTCCCGATCAGGTTGGATGAGCAGGCACCCTCTTTTGCCGCGTCTTATCCAGGGCCGTGGTTCGTCTTTTCGTTACCTTCGCTCGAGGCATTGCTTCACCGAATTCTATATCGGCGGTTCTGCTGGGTAAGTCAGTGGTCGCCGCTGTTCTATCCCCTCGCTGCCTGTGGCGTTTTCTGACAATCCCTTAGAGGCTTTTTTCGACCTGGTGCCCACCGGGGCGGTGCTCTACGCCCCCCTCTTCGACGCAAGCGGGGAGGTAGTCGATTTGCGCTTCGTGCGCCTCAACCCGGCCGGTCAGCGCCTGCTGGGCTTGCCCGCCGAGCCCCCGCGCACCTTCTGCGAGTATTTCCCCGACAGTGTGCCCCTGGGCGTTTTTGATTGGCACCGCACGGCGTATCTGACGGACCAAGTGGCCCCCTACGACTTTCCCTACGCGGGCGACGGGCTCCATACCTACTTCCGGCTGGTGGCCCGGCGCAGCGGGGAGTTGCTGGTGGTCAGCTTCACCGACATGGCCGACCTGCCCCACTCCGCCGTCGAGCAAGCCCTACGCGCGAGCCAGGCCGCCGAGCAGGTGGCCCGCGCCGAGGCTGAAGGGCAGCGCGCCCGGTTCTACGAGGTGCTGATGGCCCTGCCCGCCCTGGTGGCCACCTACCACGGGCCTACCCACGTCTACACCTTTATCAATGAGGCGTACCGGCGCTACTTTCCCACCCAGGCCCTGCCCGGCCGCTCCTTGCGTGAGGTGCTGCCCGAAACCGAGACCCAGGGCGTACTGGCGGTGATGGACCGCGTGTACCAGACCGGCGAACCCATCTACCAGCAGGAGCTAGAGGTGTGGCTGGATTTTGAGGGCACCGGCCAGCCCCGGCAGCTGTTTCTGAACCTGTTTTTCCACCCGTTGCGCGACGCGCAGGGCCGCATCGACGGCTTGTTGGACTTCACCTACGACGTGACGGAGCAGGTGCTCGCCCGTCGGCAGGTCGAGCAGTTCAACCAGCAGGCGCAGGCGGCCCGCGCGGAAGCGGAGGCCGAGCGCCAGCGCCTGCACCAAGTACTCATGCGCATGCCCGCCAACATTGCCCTGCTGCGCGGCCCGGAGCACGTGTACGACCTAGTGAATGCCGAGTACGAGCGGCTGTTTCCGGCCCGCACCACCCTAGGCCGCACCATCCGCGAGGTCATCCCCGATATTGAAGGCCAGGGCTTCTACGAGCTCTTCGACCACGTCTACGAAACGGGCGAGCCTTTCTATCAAGCCGAGGCCGAAGCCTGGGCCGACTTTGCCGGCACCGGCGAGCCCCAACGCCGCTACTACCGCACTACCTTCGAGCCCATCCGCGACGCGCAGGGGCAGGTGACGGAGGTGCTCAACTTTGCCGTGGACGTGACGGCCCAGGTGGAAGCCCGCCAGCAGGTCGAGCAGCTCAACCAGGAGCTGGAAGCCCGGGTGCAGGCGCGCACCCAGGAGGCCCTGGCCCTGCAAGCCGACCTGCTCGCCGCGGCCCAGCGCCAGATGCAGGTGCGCGAGTCCTTTTACCAAATCTTCGAGCAAACCCCGGCGGCCGTGTCGCTGCTGCGCGGTCCCTCGCATCGCTTCGAGTACGTCAACCCGGTGTACCAGCAGGTCTTTGCCGGCCGCCAGCTGGTGGGGCGCGACTTTGCCGAGGCCCTGCCCGATGCCGCCGCGCAAGGCTACCTGGCCATGCTTGAGGGCGTGTACCACACCGGCGAAACGTTCTTTGGGGCCGAGCGCGTAGACAGCCACGATGTCCGACAACGACAGGCTGTTGACGATGGAGCCTAAGCCTATTTTCCGCATCGACGGAATGACAGCATAAAGTCAGTGTTTGTATTCTAGACTCTTATAAAGTTTTTTCATAAAATTATATTTCATACAATGTAATTTTATGAAATGCAATTACCTTTGTGTCGTCATCACAGCAACGCTACTGTGTTGGCTGCGACAACAGCCGCTTTTTCTCATTTTCCCCCTTCTTTTTTAGTCTTATGGCAACCATCCTGCACACAGCCCAAGCCAAATCCATCGACGGCCGCGACGGCCACATCGAATCGAATGACAACGTGCTCAACCTGGAACTGACCATGCCCCGCGCCCTGGGCGGCCGCGCCCGCGAAGGCGCCACCAACCCCGAGCAGCTCTTCGCCGCTGGCTATTCGGCCTGCTTCGGCAACGCCGTGATTCACGTAGCCCGGCAGGCCAAAGTGAACGTAGCGAACATCTCGGTTGATGCACAAGTGAACCTATTTATGGACGATCAGCAACTGCCTACGCTGTCGGCCAAGCTGGCCGTGAACCTGCCCCACGCCACGCAGGAGCAAGCCGAAGAGATTGTGCGCAGTGCCCACCAGACCTGCCCCTACTCGCGCGCCACGCGCGGCAACATGGAGGTAGACCTTGTCGTGACCACCAACGCGGCCCCCATTACGGCCTAATGCCGGCGGCCGGCCGGGCGCTGCGAAGCGCAGCCTCCGGGCTGGCTCTTTGGGGCATCACCTGGCCTCACGCTCCTTTCTGGCTGCCAAAAAGTACTAGCTGCTATGGGGTGCCCACCCGATAAGCAGCTAAAAAAATACCGTAATACATTGTATAAAATATAATTTTAGACAATGCATTAGCTTATCGCTCGCTAGGCCAACGCGGGCCCCCACCATCCCAAGTGTATCGCCAGCCGAGCGCCGTTACTTTTTCACTTGTCTTTCGCTCATGCTACCTCCCTCCATTCCCACGACGCGGCTGCAAACCGTCCTCCGCATCTTGCTGGGTGCCTTTATGCTGAAAGCCGGCAGTGGCCATCTCACGTTTCAACGCGCCGAGTTTCAGGCGCAGGTGCCGACCTGGCTGCCGCTCGATAGCGACCTCGTTGTCCTGCTGTCTGGACTGGCCGAAATCAGTCTGGGCCTGGCCATGATCCTGTGGAGCAGCCGGAAGGTGTACGTAGGCCTGGCGTTGGCCACGTTCTTCGTGCTGATTTTTCCGGGCAATATCTCGCAGTACGTCAATCATATTAGCGCCTTCAACCTCGACACTGACCGCGCCCGGCTTATCCGGCTCTTTTTCCAGCCCGTGCTGATTGCCTGGGCGCTGTGGAGCACGGGAGCCTGGCAGGCTTGGCGCCAGCGGCACCGCCGAGCAACCGCGGAGACTGGTTGGCCCGGTACCCCGGCCGCGGACGTTACCCATTGATTCCCCCTTTTACTTTCCTCATGAGCGCGCACCAAGAAACCAGCCGCATCATCCAGGAAAGCAGCAGCAAGCAGGCTTGCTACAGGTGCAGGGGATGTTTGACGCCCTGGACACGGACGTGACCACAGAGAACCTGTTGGTCAATTACATCGAGGGCGAAACGGAGCACCTGTCCTGGCTCAAGCAGCAGGTAGACCTGATGCGCACGATTGGCCTACCCAACTACCTAACCGCACAGCTCTAATACCGCCGCCGAAATCAGGCTATATTACATTGGGTGCAATTTTATTGGGTACCCTTCCTCTTTTAGGTTCTTCTAGCCATGAGTAGTGTCCTTACTGCCGGCTCCTTCGAATTCGACCCCCAACTGAAGCTGGAAGAGCAGACTTGTTTTCAGGTGTACGCCTTGTCGCGGCTCCTCACCAAGGCCTATCAGCCCTTGCTGACCCCGCTGGACCTTACCTACCCGCAGTACCTGGTGCTGCTGCTGCTCTGGGAGCACCGCGAACTAACCGTGAAGGACCTCGGCCAGCACCTGCTCCTCGATTCGGGCACGCTCACGCCCTTGCTCAAGCGGCTGGCGCAGCGCGGCCTGGTCAGTCGCCAACGGGACCCGCACGATGAGCGCTCGGTGCGGATAACGCTGCTGCCAGCTGGCGTGGCCCTGCACGAGCGAGCCCGCCACATTCCGGCCCAATCGGACCAGCAGTATGCGAAGTCGCCTGCTGGTCTAGCGGGCCTGCGGCAAGAGTTGAAACAGCTCATCCGCCGCCTAGCGTAGGCCCGACCGCCGCCGGGTCGGTAGCGACCGGGCTAGTATTGTTTCCCTGGCTGGACGATTACGCCGGCCTTACGTCTTACTTTTTTCACCCCATTTTTCAATATCATGGCAACCACTCCCTTAGCCCACGCCCAAGCCAAATCCATCGGGGGCCGCGACGGCCGCATCGAAACCAACGACAATGTCCTTAGCCTGGAGCTGACGATGCCCCGCGCCCTGGGCGGCCGGGCCCGCGCAGGCGCCACCAACCCCGAACAGCTCTTTGCCGCCGGCTACGCGGCCTGCTTCGGCAACGCCGTAATCGGCATGGCCAAGCAAGCCAAAGCCGCCGTGGGTGAGATTTCAGTGGACGCCGCCGTGGACATGTTTATGAACGAGGAGCAGCTGCCCACGCTGGGCGTGGCCCTGCACGTCAACCTGCCGGGCATCACCCAGGAGCAAGCCGAAGACGTGGTGAACAAGGCGCACCATATGTGTCCCTACTCGCGGGCTATCCGCGGCAACGTAGACGTGAAGCTCACCATCACCACCGAAGACGTCACCGTCGCCGCCTAGGTCACGCGCTGGCGGTTGCCTGCCGCTTACTAATCAGGCACATAGGCCTTGGCTTGTGCCAAGGTGGTCATTCGCAGCAGTCACCCTAGCCAACCTAATTCATCATGAGTAACTTTCAGGGAAAAACCATCATCATTACCGGGGCCGCGATGGGCCTGGGGCTGGCCACTGCCAAGGAGCTGGCCACGAAGGGGGCTAATCTTGTACTGGTTGATTACAACCAGGAAAGCCTGACCAAAGCCGAGCAGGAAATTGCCACTCAATTCCCCGCGATACGGCTGCTAACAGTCATGGCGGATGTGTCGGAGGAAGCGGCCGTTCAGCACTACGTTGACGAAACGGTAAAGGCCTTTGGGCGCATCGACGGCTTTTACAATAATGCCGGTATTGATGGCACGCAGGCGAGCGTCGTGGATTACGACCTGGCCATTTTCAAGAAGATTATCGACATTAACCTGATGGGGGTGTATTACGGGCTGCGCCATGTGCTGCCCGTCATGCAGCAGCAGCAGTACGGCCGCATTGTGAACGTGGCTTCGGTGGCCGGCCTGCGTGCGGTAGTCAACTATACACCGTACGTGGCCAGCAAGCACGCCGTAGTGGGCATGACGAAAAGCACCGCGCTGGAGTATGGACGCTATGGCATCATGACCAACGCCGTGGCGCCCGGCGCCATCCTGACGCACCTGACGTCGGAGGGGTTCAAACAACTTAATCCGGCCGACCCCGAAAAGGCGCAAGCGGACTTTACCCGGAACAACCCCACCAAACGCCTGGGCTTGCCCGAGGAAGTAGCCAAGGTCGTCTGCTTCCTGCTTAGCGACGAAGCCTCTTACGTCAACGGCCAGACCATTGCCGTCGATGGCGGCGAGTCGAGTATCTACGGCAATATTTAGCCGATTCGGCGCACCAAGCGCCTCATTTTACCGGAAGCAGCCTGTGGCGGCGGCTGACCGTACGCTAAGCCTGCCAGAACTAGCCGTGCTGCCGGTAGGCAGCGGCAGCACGGCGGGCTACACTACCTAGGAAGTCTCGTTTGCCCTGGCAGTCCCTTCCGCCCGGGCCAGGAGTGACCCTGGCCCGGGCGGAAGGGACTGCCGGGGCAAATATGCCTGTATACACCCAATGCAGCAGAAAGACCCCGGTATTCCGTCAGTCTCACTTAACCGTAACTCACTACCTAGTATATGAATACTCTGCTTTTTTCCCCGTTCAAAATCAAAAACGTGGAGTTGAAGAACCGCGTGGTCATGTCCCCCATGTTCACGCACAGCGCCGATGAAGACGGCAACATTACGGAATGGCAGAGAGTCCATTACGGGGCTCGGGCACTAGGCCAAGTGGGGCTGGTATTTCTGGAGGCAGCTTCCATCGCCCAAGACAGCCAGGTGGGCGAGCGTAACCTCGGCATTTGGGCGGATACGCACGTGCCGGGCCTGACGGCGATGGTGGAGCTGCTGCACAGTCTGGGCGCCAAGGCTGGCATTCAGCTTTCGCACGCTGGCCGGTCTACTAACGCCCCCGGTGCGGTACCGATGGGCCCTTCCCCGATTCCCTTCAGCGAGCAGAGCCCAGTGCCGAGAGAAATGAGCCAGGAGGATATGCGGGCAGTCGTGGCGCAATACGGTGCCGCGGCCCGCCGGGCTACCACCAGCGGCTTTGATATCCTGGAAATACACGGGGCCCACGGGGGCCTGGTCAATACCTTCCTCTCGCCCCTGTCCAATCAACGGCAGGATGAATACGGCGGTAGCCCGGAAAACCGGTATCGCTTCCTGAGCGACGTCATCCGGGAGGTAAAAACCCACTGGGAGGGGCCACTGTTCGTTCGGATTTCCAGCACCGACTACCAAGAAGGCGGCAACACGCCGGCCTCTTTCATCCCGTATGCCCGGCTTATGCAGGCCGATGGCGTGGACCTGGTGGATTGCAGCTCGGGCGGCATTGCGCCGGTGCAGGTAACGACTTATCCCGGCTACCAGGTGCCCGCCGCCGAGTTGATTAAGCGGGAAGTGGGCATCGCCACGGGCGCCGTGGGTGTCATTCTCACGGGGCAGCAGGCGGAGGAAATCCTCCAGAAAGGGCAGGCTGACCTGGTCTATATTGGTCGCCAAATCCTCAAAGACCCATTCTGGCCCCGAACGGCCGCCCAGGAGCTAGGCGCCAGCATTGACGTGCCGGAGCCGTACACGCGCTACGGGTCCAAGTGGTTGGTTGCGGAACCGCAAGCCGGAGGGTAATAGTCTTCGCCAAGAGGTGTTGAGTGGGCTGGGTGGACATTTTTTCATGCTGGACGGCATCCTGCCCACGGAATGAGGCACCACGCTACCGCTTGGAAGCTAGCCAGTACGGCGTAAAAGCACTGTATCTCATTTAATTTGGTGCAATGTTTTACCGTCAGGTCGCGTTATGTTCGCATTCCCTTAACCTGTCCCTTATGTCCAGTGCTACCGACTTCGAGTTCGACCCCCGATTGAAGCTGCAAGAGCAAACCTGCTTCCCGCTGTATGCCGTGTCGCGGCTCTTTACCAAAGCGTATCAGCCCTTGCTGGCCCCGTTGGGCCTGACGTACTCGCAGTACTTGGTGATGCTGGTGCTGTGGGAGCACAAGGAAATAGCGGTCAAGGACCTCGGTCAGCAGCTGCTGCTTGATACAGGCACGCTTACGCCCTTGCTGAAGCTGCTGGAGAAGCGGGAGCTCATCAGCCGCCACCGTGACCCGCGCGACGAGCGTTCAGTGCTTATCCGCCTGCTGCCGGCTGGGGCGGCACTATACGAGCCCGCTCGCCAGGTTCCCGCGCAGTTGGCGCAGCTGCTGCAAAGCCGGGACGAGAGTTTGGTAGACCTGCGCCCAGCGCTCAACCACCTCATTAACATCCTGCGGTAGTAACCGCTCGCTGTTGCGGAAAGCCAGTACCCAGCCGCCTGTCTGCCCCGTAGCGTTGGCCCTACCTGCCGGGGGCCACGGCTAGCGTGTACCTGCTTTTGATTTACCACCCCTGCCCAACAAGACCATCGGCGGCAGCCCATTCTACTAACATCTATGGCTAAAACCATCCTCACCGTCGGAGCCGGCCCCGGCATCAGCGCGGCGGTGGCGCACCGATTCGGCGCGGAAGGCTACGCCGTGGGCCTCATCGGCCGCAACCCCGAGCACAGCGAGGCGCTGGTCACGCAACTAGTTGCCCAAGGCATCCCCGTGGCCTTTGAAGCGGCCGACGCCGGTAATACGTCCGAACTGTCGGCCGCCTTGCGCCGCTTGTCGGCCAAGCTCTGGAGCGTCAGTGTCCTGCTATACAATGCTGCGGTGAAGAAGCCCAGCGACATCCTGCGCCTATCCGCCGAGGACCTCGGGCAGGATTTCGGCGTCAACGTGGTGGGGGCGCTAAGCAGCGTGCAGACGGTATTGGCCGAGCTCAAACAAAACGGCGGGGCCGTGCTGCTGACCGGCGGGGGGCTGGGCACGCACCCGAGCCCCGCCTTTGGGTCGCTCTCCATTGGCAAGGCCGGGCTGCGCCTGGCCTTCCAGCTGCACCAGTCCTTGCAGCCGGAAGGCGTTTACGCGGAGCTCCTAACGATTAATCTAGGGGTTGATAAGGGCGACCCGGCCAGTACGTCCGCCATCATGGCCGAGCACTTCTAGCACATGGCGCAGACCCGCATGGTACCGGAAACCATCGTCTAGGTACCCCTTCCCTCCACTCTCCGCTTCCAGTTACCATCCATGACCAAAAAACCAATCGGCGTCGGCATCATTGGCGCCAGCAAAACAAGCTGGGCCGCGGTGGCTCACATTCCCGCGCTACGGCTGATACCTGACTTTAAACTCGTCGCGGTCAGCACGTCCAACCAGGCATCGGCCCAGGCAGCGGCCGACGCGTTTGGGGCGGCCTATGCCTTCGACAACGCGCACGACCTAGCCAATTGCCCCGAGGTAGACCTGGTGGTTGTGTCGGTGAAAGTGCCCACCCATCGCCAGTTGGTGACGGCCGCCCTGACGGCGGGCAAGATGGTGTACTGCGAATGGCCCCTGGGCAACGGCACGCCGGAAGCCGAAGAACTCACGGCCCTGGCGCAGGCAAAAGGCATTCGCACGTTTGTGGGCTTGCAGGCCGTCGCGCGGCCCGAAACTCGCTACCTCCAGCAGGTGCTGGCCGAAGGGCTTATCGGGGAGGTGCTCTCTACTTCCGTGCTCGGCTCGGGCATGAGCTGGGGGGCTACCGTCAACCAGGCCGGGCAGTACCTGCTGGACCCGGCCAATGGCGCGACCCTGCTCACGATTCCCGTAGGGCATTTGCTGGCGGCCTTTGCGCGGGTCGTGGGCGATTTTCAGCACCTGAGTGCCACGCTGGCCCGCCGCCGCACGCAGGTAACGCTGCAGCCGGAAAACATCAGCTTGCCGCAGCTCACCGATGACCAGGTAGTCGTCACGGGGGTGCTAGCGCAGGGGGCCGTCGCTTCTCTTCACTACCGCAGTGGCACCACGGCGGGCCTCAATTTCCATTGGGAAATCAACGGCACGAAGGGCGACATCGTCCTCTCGGGCGACTCGGGCCATTACCAGCTCGCCCCCGTAAGCCTGCAGTATGCGCCGAGTGGCGAGGCGCTGCGCCCGCTGCCGATTCCGGTCGAACTGGTAGGGACCGAGGAGCCGGCCCAACCCGTGCGCGGCCTCTATGAGGCCTACCAGGCGGTCCTCAACGACCTGCGCCACGACACGCACTACGCGCCCACGTTCGAGAACGGCTTGCACCTGCACCGCCTGCTCGACCGCATCACGCAGGCCTCGGCCGAAGGCCGCACTCTGAACGTAGACCTAGCCGCCCAACTCAACAACTAACGACTTCACTGCCTGCTCGCACCTGGGTACGAGCCGCTACCACGTCCACCTGTTGCCCGTCACGGTTGCCTTACCCTCCTTTGCTAACTCCTGCTAAGGGCTACACCGTTAATGGGGCTACTAGTGTGCTTTAAGATAAAGGGAAGTGTTAATGTCAGATGTAGCACCGTTTAACAAGTCGAATTTATGCTAAGTAGGAAGTGATATTCTGCTTTTTGGGGATCGCCCTCAAGAATAAGTGAAGAATAAAGAGGAATGCGATTCTAGTACCTGTAACGTTTAAATAAACGCAGGTGTCTGTTGCAGAACTCGGCTAGCTACTGAAGTGAGTAGCCAAAGTATAGATGCATATTCTTTCGCCCGCACTCAAGCAGGCACGGTGAAGCTGGCTGCAGGGCCAGGGCCAGGCTCACCACTCGTTTGGGCAAGTGCTTGAGCAGCTTTTTGAGGTTGTAGGCAATGGCGCTAAGCAACAT
>NZ_JAHWGL010000050.1 GCF_019334315.1 Hymenobacter profundi | reverse complement strand
CCGCTCGCCTTCGCCTTGCTTAATTAATTCTTGCAGCATTTTCTTACGCTATTTGCTAGTAGCTGATGGCTGCTAGCCTTCTGTAAGTATGAAACGAAAAAAAGCCACTTTCCGGTCGGAAAGTGGCTTTTTCTTGCAGGCAAGCCTACTGGAAATTTAAACGACAAGCCAATAGCTAGCAGCCATCAGCTAACAGTTTAAAATTAGAAAGGCAGGTCGTTGTCGTCGTCGCCGGCGATGGGGGCAGCGGGTTGCGCCCGCAGGTTGGGGTTTTGGTTTTGCTGGGCAGGAGCAGCGGCGCGAGGCGCAGCAGCTGGCTGCGAGTAGCCACCACCAGCCGGAGCCGAAGCACCACCTGCAGCTGCCTCTAAGCGCCACGCTTCCAGGTTGGTGAAGTACAACATCTGGCCGTTTTTATTGAAACCACGACCACGCAGGTTGAAGGTCACTTTAATCTCGTCACCGATCTTGTAGGGGTCGATGAGCGCGGTTTTGTCTTGCACCAGTTGAAACTTGATATGCTCAGGGTACTGACCATCTATAACCTCCAGTACGAACTCGCGCTTGCGGAATTTCTCGCTCACCTGTTGCTCGTCGAAAATCTCGTGCAGGCGGCCGGTAGCATCGTAAGCCATAAAACAGAATATTAGGGAATGTGAAAACAGTTAATCAAACGTACGAAAAAAAACCGACGGCGGCCATGTCCGGCGGGTATCTTGTACGGGGTAGGGACCGGGAATGGGTAGGATAGTTTGCGTACTTTTCGGCCGATTTCTCCCACTGTTTTTCGTCTGCTTATGTCTACTACCTGGGCGCTGGCCCTGCACGGCGGCGCCGGCACCATTGCCCGTACCTCCATGACTGCCGAGGCCGAGCGCGCCTACCGCGCCGCGCTCCAAACGGCCCTCGAAGCCGGCGCCGAAGTGCTCCGCCGCCACGGCCCAGCCCTCGACGCCGTGGAAATGGCTGTGCGCAGCCTCGAAGATTGCCCGCTGTTCAATGCCGGCCGCGGCGCCGTGTTCACCCACGAAGGCCACCACGAAATGGACGCGTCTATTATGGATGGCCGCACCGGCCTGGCCGGTGCTGTGGCCGGCGTGCGCACCGTGCAGAATCCCATCCGGGCCGCCCGCCTCGTGATGGAGCACACCGACCACGTGCTGCTGGCCTACCCCGGCGCCGATGAGCTGGCGCGTCAGCACAACCTACCTACCCAACCCGCCGAGTACTTCTTCACCCAGCACCGCTACGACCAGTTGCAAGAGGCTTTGAAAGAAGGAAAGATGCGCCTCGATCATTCCGAAGCGAAGCAGCCCAATGAAGACCCCAAAAAGAAAATGGGCACCGTCGGCGCCGTGGCTCGTGACCAGCACGGCCACTTGGCCGCCGCCACCAGCACCGGCGGCATGACCAACAAGCGCTACTCCCGCATCGGCGACTCGCCCATCATCGGCAGCGGTACCTGGGCCGACAACCGCACCTGCGCCATCAGCTGCACCGGCCACGGCGAATATTTCCTACGTGCCGTAGTGGCCCACGACATTGCCTGCCTGATGGAGTACCGCGGCCTGAGCCTCGCCGAAGCCTGCCGCATCGTCGTGCACGACAAGCTGGCCCCGGTAGGCGGCGAAGGCGGCCTAGTAGCAGTAGACTCCGCCGGCCACGTGGCCCTACCCTTCAACTCCGAAGGCATGTACCGCGCCAGCCTAACCGATACCACTCCTATATATATAGGTGTCTACGGCGACGAAGGGTAGGGGACATATATAATAAGGAGTAGGGGTATGTAGCAACGGCTCGTTTTTGATGGCTACTCCTTATTATATATAGGTATGTAAGCCGGTTCTATTTTACCCTACTTTACATAGACGATGTGTCCGGTTAGAGACACAAGTCAACCAGACCTATACTTGGCTTCGCCTTCCTTTTTATACTCACTCAATAATGGATTTTGCTCTCTTCGACTCCTTCCAAGGCTTAATCCAGGAGGGAAAACTGAAAGAAGCTATTGCGCAAGCAGAATGTAAGCTCAGAAGCCTTGAGACAACTTATTTTCATGTTGTGTTGGGTACCAGCATACTCTACCAGCAGCAAAACGTCATGACTTGGTTGGACGCCTTTTATCAAAGTGTATCGCCTAGAATGCCGGTGGGTGCCCTCTATGTAGAAATGAATGCCTTTGACATCAATACGGAAGAATGGTACTTCGATGGATTTGCCTACGAAGAAGCGGGTACAAGAGAGGATGCTGAATGGCTCACCAACTGGTCGGCTGATACGACGACTGAGGAGCATTTAGTGCTAGGCGGATTCGAATCCGTACAAGAAGCTTTTGAAACCTATTTTTACGAAGAGAAGGTGTCCGAAAATTTAGAGCAAGCGCATGACGTAGCTGAAATATTGGTTATTCTACGAATACAAGAATTGCTGGAGGAAGTACATCAAGTCGCTGAATCCCGCGGGCTAGCATGGGGAGCTATTCCTTTATTGGTAACAGCACATGGTTACGACTTGCTGCATCAAATAAAATAAGCAGGCTTAGTTGCTTCCTTTTTATAGAGTTCAACAGATAAAAGAAGAGCCGCCATTCTAATAGTCACTTAGAATGGCGGCTCTTTTTATAATACACGTTCGACTCTACATCTGCCCCGGCTGCTCGACAGTCACCGTTTCGGCAAAGTTGGTTTTGCCGGCGTAGAATTTTCGCTCGTCAATGTCATACACGTTGCCTTTGGCCAGCACGTGCATCGTCATGTTCTCCACGGATAGCGCCGCGCCTTTTTTAACGACGGCCGCATTGTTGTGCTGAATGGTATGGCCATCCATGATGATGACCAGGTTGGAGCCGATAGTCTCGATGATGTTGCCGCCGGTGATGAGCACGCCCGTGTCTTCACCCAGCCCAATGCCAATGAGCTTGGGGTGGAGGCTCACGGCTTCAATGAGCCGGCCAAAGCGGCCGCGCTTCACGAAGTGCGAGTCAATCACCACGTCGTCGATCAGGCCCAGGCCGCTGCCGATTTTCACGGCGCCCTTCATCAGCGCATCCGGCACCGAGCCGCCCCGAATCATAATCTTCGACATGGCCATGGCCCCGGCGCTGGTGCCGGCCACCACAAAGTTCGACTCGCGGTGGTAGCGGGCGTTCAGGATTTCCAGGAACTCGCCTTCCCCGAACATCTCACGCAGCCGCGACTGGTTGCCACCGCTGAACATCACCACGTCGGCGCGGCGCAGGCGCTCCAGGTACATGGGGATGCGAGCATGATCGGGGGTGCGGATATCCATCACGCCCACGTTGCGGCAGTTCAGCATGCCGAACGAGGAAACGTAGATCTTCCCGATTTCTTCCGGAATCATGGAGGCCGTGGTCACTACCTCTATGCGCGGATCTTCCTTGCCCGACTCCTGCACCACGCGGCGCAGAATACCCAGCTCAAAAAAGTTGAGGTAATACTTTTTGCGCACACTAGCGCTGGAGTAGGTACCTTTATCTTCGTTGCCACCGATGGCAATCAGCTTACCGAGGGGTTTTTGATTGTTCAACGTTACGACTGTTTTTTTATCAACTCACAAAATACAACGCACCGGTCCAGGCTGCAAGCATCGGGCCGGAGTAATGATGCCGGGTTTAGGGTTATCTAAGCAGCGCATCGAGGGTGTTAGTGGCTACGGCGTGGTAGTTGGGCCGTGCCTCCGCATAAATTTGCCGGGCGCGCTCCCGGCCGCCGGGGGTAGCCAGCACCGCCCGGTAGAGCGGCACCAAAAACTTACGCCGCCCCACTCGTACCAGAAACTGGTGCAAGGCCTCATCGGCAGGGGAGTAGCCAGCGGCCAGCGCCAGCGGAAACCACGCCGCCAGGATTTCGGCGTTGCCGGAATGGGTAAGGTCGAAGGTGTTGTCCAACTCTGCCAGTTGGGCGTGCGTCAGGGAGTGGGGGAGACCTTGCAGGAAGTGTACCCACTCGTGGCTGCTCCAGTCGGCAGTGGATAGGGTAGGAGCCACTTTGCCCTCTATCCATTGTTGCCGGGCGGCATCTACTGCATCGAAGCGGGCGGAGGCTACGGGCGGCGCTACCCCCGGCACACCCGGACCGTTTATCCAGGCATCGAGCTGAAGCTTCTCTTCTAGTCCGGGCTCTTGGTCTAACAACGCTTGCCGCAGATAAGTTATGAAGCTCGCTGTATCCATGGACTGAAAGCTGTGGCGAGTGAAGTACTCCTTAATAAAGGAGTCGAGGCGCGAGCGGCCTACTAAATGTTCTAAGGTGAGCAAAAAGTAGTCGCCCTTTTCGTAGGCAATTTCGGTCATGCCCTCGTCGGGGTCGCGCCCGGTCAGGTGCAGACGCAAGTGCGTGTCTGCACTAGTAGGGCCTAGCTCTACGAGGGTATGCTGCAAATCGGTAAATCCTAATGCTTGCAACATATCGGCATACGTGCGGCCATATAGCTGCTCCATAATACGCCGCTCGAAATACACCGTAAAGCCCTCATTTAGCCAGAAATCATCCCATGTAGCGTTAGTAACCAGATTACCCGACCACGAGTGCGCTAGCTCGTGAGCCACCAAACTGGTTAGGCTTCGGTCCCCGGCTAAAATCGTGGGTGTAACAAATGTTAAACATGGATTTTCCATGCCACCAAATGGGAAAGAAGGCGGAAGTGCCAACAAATCGTATCGACCCCAGCGGTAGGGGCCATACAAATCCTCGGCGGCGGCTACCATTTTTTCTAGGTCCACAAACTCGTGCGTGGCTAGGGGTAGAGTAGCTGGTTCAGCGTAGATGCCAGTGCGCTCACTTAGCGGCGCAAAGGCCAGGTCGCCGACGGCCAGCGCCATGAGGTAGGCCGGAATAGGGTAGGGCTGCCGAAACTGATAGCGCCCGGCCGCATCAAGCTGCTGGGGATTATCGGTGGCGCTCATTAGAGCCAGCAGGTGGGCGGGCGTTTCAATGTGCGCCTCGTAGGTGAAGCGCACACCCGGCGAGTCTTGGCACGGCAGCCAGGTGCGCGCCAGAATGGCCTGCGACTGGGTGAACAGAAATGGCTGCTCGCGCCCGGCCGTTTGCGCAGGTGTCAGCCATTGCAAGGCTGCCGCGCCCGGCGTGGTGCAGTAGCGGATGGTCACGTGCTCAGTGGTTGGCTCCAGGGTAATGCGCAGTGCCTGTCCCAGCACCGGATCGGTGGGAGCCAGGCTGAAGGGAGTAGGCTTACCCTCGGGGCCGCCGAGTAGCACGACCTCCACCAGCAGGTCGCGGGTGTCAAGGTAGAGCTCGGTGGCGCCGGCTGGATTGTGGAGCTGCCAGGTAGCATGACCCGCCAGGGTACGGCTGGCAAAATCAACACGCAGCTGTAACTGTAAATGACGAACGCCTACCTCGCCCAAACGGGCATAGCTGTGCGAGTCGGAAAGAGCGGGAACGAAAGAAGTCATAAAAGAAATAGAAAGCGGCCGACAGTCTAATGGTTGTCGGGCCGCGTGGCGTGAGTACGGGTAGGGTATACGACTGGCGCGCCAAGCAGAGACGGAAGGCTACTATTAAAATGCGGAAGAACAACTGAGCGCCACACATGCCGCAACCCCCCCGACGCTCAGTGAGACGACCTACTCATCCGGAGGGCCTGCCCAATTGTATACTGAAGATGTGCGTGGGTGAGACAAAACTCCTACCTTGCATGTTGATGAGATGAGCCCTGCCTCGGAACGCAATAACCCTACGGTAGCGTTTGGAGTAGAACGGGCACGCGCCGCATCCGATGGTCGGGAATAATAATTCCTTGGCATCTGACGGAGCTGCTATCATTTCTTCCACTTCACCGAATTCATGAAATCACTGTTTCACTCCGCTTTCCTGACCACACTGCTCTGCTGGCTTTGCGGCCTGACGCTCTTGGCGTCGGCTACCAGCTGCAGCCAGGAGCAGAAGGCGAAAGTTCAGGAGGCGCTACCCGGCGTACTCACCGGCAACCAGGGCCCGCAGCCCACGCTCGATAGCGTGTATGTGGCGCGCCAGATGCTGGCCGAACCCGCCTTCAAAAGTCAGCTCGACTGGGCCAAGAAGTTTTACAAAGCCCGCGACTACCGCCTGGGCTGGTTTAAAAACCACGAGGTAGTACCGCAGGCCAAGAAGCTACTTGAGGTCATCAACCAAGCCGGTGATGAAGGCTTAGATCCGCAGAAATACAAGATCAAAAACTTCGATAAGCTCTTTGCTGAGCTAGATAAAGCCCGTGGTGATACCACCCAGCGCAACAGCCTAGAGAAGCAAATCGACGTGGCTTTATCGGGTACTTACTTCACCTGGGCCTCCGATTTCTATCGAGGAACTGTAAATCCCCGAGAAGTTAAAAACATTGATTGGGACGTGAAACGCAACAAAATCAAGTTGCACAAGGCCCTCATGACCATTTTGCAAGAGCGCGAAAGCACGTATCCCTACTACGAGTTCGAGCCCTTGCACCCTGAATACGACCGGTTGAAAAAGGCGCTAGCTGAGTACCGCACTATCCAGCGCAACGGCGGCTGGCCTACCCTGCCGGCCGGCACCAAGCTGAAGCCAGGCGATACGTCACCGGCCGTGGCGTTGCTGCGCCGTCGCCTGCTCGATGAGCCGGGCACGCCTGCTCAAGACGTTGCCACGCCTGTGCAGACGGTAGCCAACAATGGCCCATCCAATGGCCCCGCGCCGGCGCCCGCCGCCCAACAATACGACAGCGAGTTGGTGGCTGCCGTGAAGAAGTTTCAGCAGCAAACTGGGCAGCGGACTGATGGTGTTGTAGGCGGAGAAACCCTGCGCTTGCTCAACATACCGCTCGACAAACGCATCGATCAGATCGTGCTGAACATGGAGCGCTGGCGCTGGATTCCGAAGCGTTTCGAGCAAAATTATCTGCTCGTAAACATCCCGGACTACAAGCTACATGTAGTGGAGGAAGGCAAGGAAGTGATGAACATGAATGTCATTGTGGGCAAGACTTTGAACGCA
The DNA here is from genome assembly GCF_019334315.1 of Hymenobacter profundi. Lineage (GTDB taxonomy): Bacteria > Bacteroidota > Bacteroidia > Cytophagales > Hymenobacteraceae > Hymenobacter > Hymenobacter profundi. The sequence goes on along the minus strand of NZ_JAHWGL010000050.1, from coordinate 27,835 downwards.
ACGCCGGTCTTCAGCGACAAGGTGGAGTACGTGGTATTGGCCCCCTATTGGAATGTGCCGTTCAGCATTATCGATAAAGAAATGCGTCCGAAACTGGTGGCTAATCCTCAGGCCTACCTCGACCGTTTGGATATGGAAGTGGTGAAGGGTTGGGGTGCCAAAGCTACCCCCATCGACCCCACTACGGTGGACTGGGCGAACCTCACGCAGGCGAACTGGAAGTACACGTTGCGCCGCCGTCCCGGTCCCAAAAATGACCTGGGTGACGTGAAGTTTATCTTCCCCAACTCCAACGATATCTACCTCCACGATACGCCCCACGACGAGTTGTTCAGCCAGACCAAGCGTAACTTCAGTCACGGCTGTGTGCGCGTAGCCGAGCCCATTAAGCTGGCCACCTACCTGCTGCGCAATAAGCCTGGCTACGATGAAAATACTATCCTGAGCACCATCGGAGAGCGGCAGGAAAAGTACATCACCCTACCCGAAAAGCTGCCCGTATACCTGGTGTATTTCACGGCGTGGGTAGACGATGCCGGTCACCTGAACTTCCGCGACGACATCTACGGACACGACAAGAACCTAGCGAAAGAATACTTCAACTAGGGCCTTTGGATAGCCTCCTCTTTAGTCGAACCTCCTCTATCGTTGCAAGATTCAATAAAGCTGATAAGCCCTCTGACGGATTCGTTTCAGCTTAGAGTACCTGGACGCAAGAACGCTTAGTTAGCGAGCCGCCGAAGGGAGAAAGAATTTCTGACAGTTACCTCAAAGCCGACTGCGCGCATAGCGTCAGTCGGCTTTTTGCATGTAACCACAGTAACTATTCAATGGCAATAGCTACATCTGCTACTAATAAAATAAAGACGGCAAGTAAATAGGGAGGAATATGCAGATTACCCTTGTAAATACATATGTAAACTTCAGATTGCTCTTGTAAATACATATGTAATCAAGATAAGAAAGAGAATAGGTAGAGCATCGTGCTAGTGCAAACACGTGGGTTGCGTACATTTGTGAAGCTGACACTACACTATTCTTGCAGCTTTGGTATGATCGAACGCATCCGGCAGATTCTGGCTACACGCGCACTGTCTCCTACGCAGTTCGCGGATACTATTGGTATCGGCCGGCCCGTAGTCAGCCACATCCTAAATGGGCGAAATAAGCCCAGCCTGGAGGTGATGCAGAAAATAATGGATGCTTTCCCTGACTTAGCACTGCCTTGGCTGCTGAAAGGAGAAGGCCCTATGCTGGCATCTGCGCCAGCCGAAGCAACTGCTACTAATACGCCGGAGACCGTTCCTACGATCGTAGCAAGCCCCAGTAAGAAAAAGCAGCGTGCAGCCGCCCTGGTTCCATCGGAGCCCAGCAGTCAGGCTGTAAAGCCCAAAAAAGAGCCTACAAGCGCTCCGCCCCAGCAAATAAGCGCTCCTGAGCGTGAAGAAAGCACTGTTGCCGCCCAGGTGCCCACTACCCCTGAGCTATCGGTTACACCGCCTGCACCAGTTGCGCCAGCAGCTTTAGAAGCTACTACGCTACCCGCCGCACTAGCCGCTACGCCTACTAATAAGGCTATTCGACGCATAATTATCTTCTATCAGGATGGTACGTTCACGGACTACCAGCCGGAGAAGTAACTTGTGCTATTTATGCTTCTTAGCAAATAAGAGTTCTGATGTGGCAAGGATATTGTTGAACGCTCGGAATTGCAATAATCCAATTTGGCAGGCTGGTTATTTCTTCTCTATACCAGTAAATGGTTGTGGTGTGCTACAAGCTGCTTGCAAGTGTTTCAATGCGTTGGCAAAATTGGTTGTGTCTGGTGCTACTTTGCTAAGTAAGCTCAGCTAACAGAATGATTATATGTATTTATATTTTGTTATTTTTCAGATACTTAACACACTTATGCGGAAGTGTGGCTTTAGTGTTTATGCGTTAGTATGTAGTCTTATTTAATATTGAAATAGTTATATAGGTTAGGTTGTTGGTTCCTCAGTGAAATGCATAGTAACAGTGCTAAAATCCTTGACAGTTAGATTGGCTTGTTAAAACAATAAATCCTACTCGTTTTATTTGGCCAAAGCTGTTAGTAGGTGTTTTTTATTATTGGCTGTCCCATTTCAACTTAACAAAAGTAACATGACTTTAGGAAGGGTCATCGTAGGTCAACAGGAAGGACATTTGTTGACCAGTGACCAACAGCAGGCTTTCGTCAAGAAGCGGCGGAGAATAAGTGACTGTTGACTTTTGTAATAAGTAGCACTAGTGCTGGTTGGATATCAACTCAAAACAAAAGCTGATAAGCGTGAGAAAGTCCGGCTTGGCGTTATTCGCGTTGATGCTTACCTTTGGGCTATGAAAACGTCTCGCCTGTTTCTTCTGCTTGCTGCCAGCGCCACGCTGCTATTTGCTTCTTCTTGCGCGCAACAGCCCGATCCTGAGAAAGACCCCGATGCTGATGCTGCCTACAAGCGCAGCCACCGCCCCGAAATGTACCGTGAGGCGCAACGCAGCAACGTAAACTACTAACCTATCTTTTATCTGCCTTTATCGGCAGAGTTGGCTGTTATACACAGAAGCCCCGCCGGATCGACTCCGGCGGGGCTTCTGTGTAGTAGGTGGTAGGACGTTTACTAATAAGCGCTAACCGTAGCCAAAGCAGGGATAGGCAACAGCGTAGGCAGTGTGATGGCCTGTAGCAATGGCTGCTCCAATAGGTCGGCCCAGGTGCGGAGGTAGAGTACTACATCGTCGCGCTGGTTGTGGCGCAGTGCGTTGCGCCGTTCCAGGGGTAAGGCACCGCGAATAACCGGATCGGAAAGGCGCTCTAGATGCGCGAGGTCCTGGCGGGTGAAGCCCGCTGCCAGCATTTCGTCGATGGTATCATCGATGGGTAGGCCGCTGGAAGGGCAATAGTCGATGAGCTGCCGCTCCCAGTCGCCGTAGCGCTGCATAGCCCGGCTATGGATTTCGGCTTTGGTGAGGTGGGTGATAGTCTGCGCTAGGTGGCCGCAGTTGCAGCTACCCATGTGGCCCCACTGGTAGGGCGCTTGCGTGGCCAGACGCTGTGCCGTGGCGCGCAACGCCTGAATGACGGGAAGAGTGCTGATAGCCATACAGAAATAGAAAAAGAGTGTTCGGAAATATAAGCCGATAGCCGGATTTTTTGTTTCCTTTTGACCCCACTGGGGCATAAAAAACCCGAACGCCTCCAGACGTTCGGGTTTTTTATGCTCTAGTGGGGTAGGAACCTGACGAGCTTAGCGCTGCCCGCCGCTGTCACCTCGGAAGCGACGACGGTTGCCACCGCCACCGCTGCTGCCTGCCGTTGCGGGCCGATTGCCGCCCGTAGCAGGGCGCGAGGAGCCACTGGCGCTAGGCCCGGCGGTGCGGCCAGCCGAACCTTGCCCTTGCCCACCAGAGCGCCCGCCTTGGCCACTACTGCCCCGGCCGGGCCGCGGCGGACGCCCCGCCGGACCTTTGGGCCGCTGAATGTTTTTGCCGCTGTGCAGCATCACGGGCTCCACGCTGTTGGTCTTATAAGGATGCTCAAACACAACGTCAATCTGACGCTTGATCAGGCGCTGGATGTCCTGTAGATAGGCGCGTTCCTCCTCTTCCACAAACGACAGCGCCATGCCATCGGCGCCGGCCCGGCCCGTGCGCCCAATGCGGTGCACGTAGGTTTCAGGTTCGTTGGGCATTTCGTAGTTGACAACGTGCGTCAGCTCATCCACGTCGATGCCGCGGGCGGCAATATCAGTGGCTACCAGCACGCGGGTAGTGCCGGCCTTGAAGTTGCTGAGCGCCCGTTGCCGATGGTTCTGCGACTTGTTGCCGTGGATGGCTTCGGCCGGAATATTGGCCTTTGCCAGCGTCTTCACCACGCGGTCGGCGCCATGTTTGGTGCGGGTAAATACCAGCACGCGGCGGATGTTTTTATCGGCCAGCACGTGTTCCAGCAAGGCGGGCTTATCGTTTTTCTCCACTAAATATACAGCCTGCGATACCGTATCAGCAGTGCTCGAAACGGGCGTTACGGCTACCTTCACCGGGTTGGGGCGCAGCAGCGAGTTGGCCAGCTCCTGAATCTGACCCGGCATGGTAGCCGAGAAAAACAGCGTTTGCCGCTTAGCTGGCAGTTTGGGCAGAATGCGCTTGATGTCGTGAATAAAGCCCATGTCCAGCATGCGGTCGGCCTCATCCAATACAAACACGTCGAGGTGACGTAGGTCCACGTAGCCCTGATTCATGAGGTCGAGCAGGCGGCCGGGGGTAGCAATCAGCACCTCCACGCCGCGCCGTAGCGCCTGCGTTTGGGGCAGCTGGCCTACCCCGCCAAAGATAACCGTGTGGCGCAGCTTCAGGTGGCGGCCATACGCCCCAAAACTTTCCCCGATCTGGATGGCCAATTCGCGGGTAGGCGTGAGTACCAGGCAGCGAATGCGGGAGTGCGAATGCTGCGCTACCTGTGCCGTTTGGTGCAGAATCTGAAGAATAGGAACTGTAAAGGCGGCCGTTTTGCCGGTACCGGTTTGAGCCACACCCAGTAGGTCGTGGCCTTCCAGCACCTGCGGAATTGCCTGCGCCTGAATAGGGGTAGGCGTCGTATACCCTTCCTCGTGCAAAGCGCGCAGGATGGGGTCAATCAGATTGAGTTCGTCGAAGGACATTAAAAAAAGTAGGAAAATGCCCGTTAACGGGCCACTGGCCTCAGGCCAGCGCGTGAATAGAGCCCGCAAAGGTCGGAAGGTTTGCGGTAGAAATTGGTGCGCACCAGAAAATCAGGCAGAGCCAGACCACCAATGCGGGTGCAAGCGGTAACAGGAAAGCGAGCGTTGTGCTTGATTAGCAGCCTGCTATCGACAGCAAGAGGTAGAAAGCTGCGGGCATTGCCGCCGTATCTACCGCAACACGACAAGCTACCGGCCGTTTTTGTTCGTATTGGCTGATAATCTTTCACGAACCGTTTTTTTGCCTTCCATGAAAATAACTGATCGAAAAATCGCTTACGATGGTCACTACAAGCTCAGCAAGCTAACAGTGCAGGACGGCGACAAAGAATTGCAACGAGAGCGTTTTGAGCCTGGGCAGGCCGTGGCCGCGTTGGTTTTCGACACGCAAAAGGAAAAGTTTCTGCTGGTGCAGCAGTACCGGGTAGGCGCCGAGGCCGACGTGCTGGAAATCGTAGCGGGCATGATAGACCCAGAGGATAAAAATCCCGAAGAAGCGCTGCGCCGCGAAATACAAGAGGAGCTAGGTTACCCCGTTGATGCACTGATCCCTATTGCCGAAGTGTATGCTTCGCCCGGTAATTCAGCCGAGCGGCACTATATCTACTACGCCGAAGTCAGCAAGCAAACGGGAACTGGCGGTGGTGTCGCCAGCGAAAATGAACACCTCGAACTCGTGGAGTTGACAGCAGAGGAATTATATAAGGAAAAGCTTCTGGACGCGAAAACACTACTGGCAACACAATGGCACCAATTGTTTAAACAAAAGTATATATAGTATTTTCTATTTATTTCATGCAACATTTGTATAAAAATCGAAATCCCGTGTTACCTGATAGATTAGGTGACACGGGATTTTTATTGTCAGATCAAAATCTGTTCTATTATTGGGTGTTTACTACATACTCAAAGTCTTGCTTGAGCTTTGCGTCGTTAAGTGTCACATATACCGTCTGTTGATCATCAATTTTAACAAATGGTATACTGCGTTTACTCATATATAAGTCACGATTCCAAAATCGACCTTGCCCTTCTGGTAAAGAAGGTACGGCTAGCAATTCTTTGCCAGCTTTATCACGAGCGGTAACGCTGAGCAGAGCTGGGTCGGCGTTCTGTGCGCCGCGCCGATACATAGTAACTACCAGCATTCCACCAGCCGGTAAGGCCTGAAACTTGCGTTGGTAGGTGCTATCGGCCCAGTTATTTATTCGGCGCAGTTCCGTGATTTCTGTGAGCAGCTCGGCGTAGGGACGATAGGCCAGACGCGTGACGGAGGCCGTTATTTCAGCTTCCTCATCGGTGTTTTTGGTGACGTTGAAAACGTAAGCACATTCTTCGTCTTTCTTAGGACGTAGGTATTTTTTGCGCGGCGTGCCCGGTAGCATTTGAGCAGAAGCTTCAAAACTTAGGAATAAAGCGAATAGAAAGAAAAACTGCTTCATGAAAAAGGATAAAGAGAAAGCGGTAAGCAGCCCATATAGCATGGGCAAAATTAGAAAAGAGCAAATTGAGTGCCTGATGCGTGTCCTGTAGCTGTAAAATGCCCCAGTGAATGTGCTTGTAATAAAAAGACCCGTTCTTGTAATATTGGCACTTCGCCATTCTATCATATAATGATATGCTCCTTACAATTACTACCACCCACCAGCCCGCTACTGATCTGGGCTACCTATTGCATAAGAATCCCGCCCGCTTGCAGTCGGTGGATATTGCCTACGGGCAGGCGCACGTGTTCTACCCCGAAGCCACGGCCGAGCGTTGCACCGCCGCCCTGCTGCTCGACATCGACCCCATCGCGCTGGTGCGCAACCACCGGGGCCCGACCGGCGAGGGCTTTGCCCTGGAGCAGTACGTCAACGACCGGCCCTACGCTGCGTCATCGTTTCTGAGCACGGCCCTGGCTAAAGCGTTCAACACGGCCATGAACGGCACCTGCAAGGACCGCCCCGAGCTGCCCGACGTTTCGTTGCCGCTGGAAGCCACCGTGGCGGCCCTACCCGCCACTAGCACCGAGCAACTCCGCCGCCTGTTTGCACCCTTGGGCTACGAGATAGAAGTGGAGGAGCATCCGCTCGACCCGACCGTGCCGCAGTGGGGCGCCAGCCGCTACCACACGCTGCGCCTGCGCCACTCGGCCCTGCGTCTGCGCGACCTGCTGAGCCACCTTTACGTGCTCATTCCGGTGCTCGACCGTGGCGACAAGCACTACTGGATAAGTCAGGACGAAGCCGAAAAACTGCTGCGCCGCGGGGCCGAGTGGCTGCCCCAGCACCCCGACCGGGAGTTTATTACGCGGCGCTACCTGCGTTTTGCGGAGTTTGTCAACCCTACCTTGAAACGGCTATTGGCCCTAGATGCCGAGGCGTCGGATGATGCGTCGGAACCGCTCGCCGAACTAACCGCTATTTCGGATGCTACAGGAGCTGCTGCCGCTGAAACCGCCGCCAAGCAAAACCTGCACGATTTGCGCCTGGACCGCGTGGCGGAGGAAATCAAGGGGATTGGCGCCACGCGGGTGCTGGATTTGGGTTGCGGGGAAGGTAAGCTGGTGCGCCGGCTGCTGAAAAACCCAAAAATCGAGCACATTCTGGCAATGGACGTGTCGTGGCGGGAGCTAGAGCGGGCGCAGCAGCGTCTGCACGTGGCCGAAATGCCCCCGCGCCAGCGCGAGCGGCTCACGCTCACACAAGGCTCTCTACTCTACCACGACCCGCGCCTGGCCGGCTACGATGCGGCCGCCGTGGTCGAAGTCATCGAGCACCTCGACGAAAGCCGACTGGCGGCGTTTGAGGAAGTGGTATTTGCCCGCGCCCGCCCCGGCACCGTGTTCGTCACCACCCCCAACGCCGACTACAACCAGCGATACGAATCCCTCGCTGCCGGCGACTTCCGCCACCACGACCACCGCTTTGAGTGGACGCGGGCGCAGTTCACCGCCTGGGCTGAAGGGGTGGCCGAGCGCCACGGCTACCGCGTGCGCGTGGAGCCATTGGGCCCGGCAGAGGCGGAGGTAGGAGCCCCGTCGCAGCTGGCTGTATTTGAGGTAGGGTAAGAGAGTTGGTTGGATTACAGGCTAATGATAGTGCCGTCTCCGGCCGCGTAGCGGCCATAGGTTTGTAGGGAAGGCACGAACTTCTATCACTAAGATTTACGGCCTTGAACCTCGTCCGGCCAATCTAATAAGCCGCCATTCTTTGTATAAACTCCATCTCGTAGAAATCGATCAATAAAAGTTGCAAGCGAATCAGTCAGAGCAACATTCATATGGTGAATCTGATAGCCAGAAGATTGAGAAGTTAGCTCAACCTCCCATATATCACAATAAGTCAAATACTCGGCTACATAAAACTGTTGAGGCTCAAACTCCCGCTTCTGCTCAAGTATTTCTTCAAGCGGAATAATTCGAAACATATCCTCGGCTGATTCAAAGCCATTACAAAACGAGTAAAACGCTTTGAAATCAGCTGGGAGAGTCAAGCTCATTTCCTGCTCAAATTGTTGAATCAGTTGCTTACTCGCGCCAGGATACAGTGTGATATCTGTTTGACTCAGATTAGCTTTGAGCGTCGAGAGTAACCCGTGAATTGTCATTCTATTCAGGTGATAAACGGATAATGACCTGTTGCCAAGGCGCCGTCTGTCTCTATTTCCTTTTGTCCTCTATATGCCCCAAGATACCCTTAAGCTCCCCGAGCTCTCCCTGGTTTTGCTCATCGGCACCTCAGGAGCAGGCAAAAGTACGTTTGCGCATCGCTTATTTCAGCCCACGGAAATTGTATCGTCGGACCGGTGCCGGGCCTTGGTGGCCGATGATGAGAACAGCCAAGCGGCTACGTCCGATGCTTTTGCCCTGCTGCACTACTTGGTAGGGCTGCGCCTGAAGCGCGGCCTGCTGACGGTGGTAGACGCCACCAACGTGCAGCCCGAGGCCCGCAAAACCCTCGTGCAACTGGCCCGCTACTACCACGTGCTACCCACCGCCATCATCCTCGACGTGCCCGACCACGTGGCTGAGGACCGCAACCGCCAGCGGGCCGAGCGCCAGCACCTGGGCCGCCACGTGGTGCCTCAGCAACGTCAGCAGCTGCGCCGTAGCCTCAAGACGCTCCGGCAGGAGGGATTCCGCCACATCTACCACCTGCGTGGCCCCGAGGAAATTGACGGCGTGCAGGCTATTGTGCGCGATCCGCTCTACAATAACCGCAAGCAGGACACCGGCCCGTTCGACATCATCGGCGACGTGCACGGCTGCTACCACGAGTTGGTGCAGCTGCTCACGGAGCTGGGCTATGTAGTAGAGGAAGAGCCGGTGACTGATGCGCGGGATTTGGGCGTGCGCGTGACGGCGCCGGCCGGTCGCCGTGCCCTGTTTTTGGGCGACCTGGTAGACCGGGGGCCAGCCTCGCCGCAGGTGCTGCGGCTGGTGATGCGCATGGTGCAGGACGGCGTGGCCCTGTGCGTGCCCGGCAACCACGACATCAAGCTGCTGCGCTACCTCAACGGCAAAAACGTGAACGAACAGCACGGCTTTGCCGCTACCATAGCCCAGTTGGCCTCGGAGACGGATACATTTAAAGCGCAGGTGCGCCAGTTTTTGGATGGGCTGGTGAGCCATTATGTGCTGGACGGCGGCAAGCTGGTGGTAGCCCACGCTGGCATGCGCGAGGAAATGCAGGGTAGGGGCTCGGGGGCCGTGCGGGCCTTTGCGCTGTTTGGCGAAACCACCGGCGAAATCGACGAGTTTGGCCTGCCCGTGCGCTACAACTGGGCCGCCGAGTACCGCGGCCGCGCCATGGTGGTATACGGTCATACGCCCGTGCCCGCACCTGAGTGGCTTAACAACACCATCGACATTGATACTGGCTGCGTATTCGGTGGCCGCCTCACTGCCCTCCGCTACCCCGAGCGTGAACTGGTATCGGTGCTGGCGCAACAAGTGTACTGCGAGCCGGTGCGCCCGCTGATAGCTGTCGGCTCTCAGCCGTTAGCCTCTTCTAAAACGAACTCGAACGACGAGCTATCAGCTGATAGCCAAGTGCTAACAGCGCAACAGGAAAGCGACGACCTGCTCGACATCCGCGATGTGATGGGTAAGCAGATCATCCAGACGCGGTTGCTGCCTTCCGTCACGATTCGGGAGGAAAACGCGGTGGCGGCGCTGGAGGTGATGTCGCGCTTTGCCCTAAATCCAAAGTGGTTGCTGTACCTACCGCCTACCATGTCGCCCACCGAAACCTCGGCGCTGCCCGATATGCTGGAACACCCCGCCGAAGCCTTCGACTACTTCCGCCGCCAAGGCCTGGAGCGGGTAGTATGCGAGGAAAAGCACATGGGCAGCCGCGTAGTGTTGGCGCTGGCGCGTAGTGAGGATGCCGCCCGGCGCCGCTTTGGGGTGGTAGGCGAGGGGCCGGGCAAGTGCTACACCCGCACCGGCCGCAACTTCTTCACCAACGAAGCCCTGGAAGAAGCCTTCCTTACACGCTTGCAGGATGCCCTCACGGCAAGTGGCTTCTGGGAACGGTTCCAGACCGATTGGGTGTGCCTAGATGCCGAGCTGCTACCCTGGTCGGCCAAGGCGCAGGAGTTGATTAAGACGCAGTACGCCGCCGTGGCGGCCGCCGCTACTGCCGCCCTACCTCTGGCCGAAGCCGCCCTGGCGCAAGCTGCCACCCGCGGCCTCGATGGGGTAGAAGCCCTGCTGGCCCGCACTTCGGCCCGCCGCACCGCCGCCGACCACTACGCCGATGCCTACCGCCGCTACTGCTGGCCCGTGGAGAGCCTCGCCGACCTGCGCCTGGCGCCCTTCCACCTGCTCGCTACCGAGGGCCGCACCTACTTCGACAAGGACCACGCTTGGCATATGGAAACCCTGCGCGCGATGTGTCTGGCCGATGAAAGCCTGCTCCGTGCCACGCCCTACCGCGTGGTGCATCTGCAAGATAGTGCCGACGTAGAAGCCGCTACCCAATGGTGGCTCGACCTCACGGCCAGCGGCGGCGAAGGCATGGTGGTGAAGCCTTACGACTTCGTTTCTACCACCAAAAAAGGGCTTATTCAACCCGCCCTCAAGTGCCGCGGCCGTGAGTACCTGCGCATCATCTATGGCCCCGACTACCTCCTGCCCGGTAACCTGGAGCGCCTGCGCGAGCGAAACGTGAAGTCCAAGCGCAACCTCGCCCTGCGCGAGTTCACCCTCGGTGTGGAAGGTTTGGAGCGTTTCGTGGCCGGCCAGCCGCTGCGGGCTGTGCACCAGTGCGTATTTGGCGTACTGGCGCTGGAAAGCGAGGCTATGGACCCACGGTTGTAGGTATGTAGCGGCTACCCGCAAGATCTGCAGCAGAAAGCTCATCACTTTACTATTTTTTCTTTCTGGCTCATGCACGCCCGCATCCAAACCGCCCTCCAGCAGCTTGAAGTCCGGCACCATATCCGCATCCTCTACGCTTGCGAGTCGGGCAGCCGGGCCTGGGGTTTTCCCTCGCCTGATTCCGACTACGATGTGCGCTTTCTCTACAGCCACTCACCCAACTGGTACCTGACCCTCGACGCCGGCCCCGACACGCTCAACTTCCCCGTGGACAACGAGCTGGACCTAGCCGGCTGGGAGCTACGCAAAGCCTTGAAGCTGCTGCGCGGCGGCAACGCGGCCTTGTTCGAGTGGCTACAGTCGCCGGTGGTGTACCGGGAGGCGCTGGGCCCCTTGCTGTCGGCGTGCTGGAACCCGCGGGCCGGGCTGCATCATTACCTGGGCCTGATGCGGCGCGGGGTAGAGGACGATCTGACCAGCCAGCATGTACGCCTGAAACGCCTATTCTACGCTCTGCGCTCCACGCTGGCTGCGAGTTGGATTCGGCAACGCCCTGATGAGGTGCCGCCGATGGAGTTCCGGCCGCTCCGTGAGCTATTGCCAGCCGCGCTGCACAGCGTAGTAGACGAGCTACTCGCCCGCAAAGCCACCGCCGACGACAAAACCACTGTGCCCCGTCCGGCCATGCTAGTCGAATATCTGCAAGCTAAGTACGAAGCTGCCCTAGCCGCCCGCGAAACTCTACCCGTCACTCGCCAGCCTGACCCCACGGCGGCGCTAGACGTGCTGTTTCGGGCGTGGCTACCGGACGCGGGTACTATGTAGGGACGCATATTCGCGTCTCGGCGTCAGAACGACCGAACGGATTTATGGTAGAATCACGCCGCCGTTTTCCACCAGAACAGCCCGCTCTAATTAAATAACATCAGCAACGACGAGACGCGAATACGCGTCTCTACACCCGCCCATGACTATTGCCGACCTGCGACAACGCGGCCTGCTTCTCTTCGAAGCCATCAGCGGCAGCCGCGCCTACGGTACCCACCTGCCGCACTCCGACACCGATCTGAAAGGCGTGTTCATCCTACCCGAAACCGAGTTCTACGGCCTCGACTACGTGCCGCAGGTGGCTAATGATACCAACGACGAGGTATTTTACGAGCTGCGCCGCTTCGTGGAACTGCTGCTCAAGAACAACCCTACCGTGCTAGAGCTGCTCGGTACTCCCGAGGACTGCGTGGTGTATAGGCACCCGCTGTTTGCGGCGTTTCGAGCCGAAGATTTCCTCTCGAAGCTGTGTCGCCAGAGCTTTGCCGAATACGCCGTAGCGCAGATCAGGAAGGCGAAAGGACTGAACAAGAAAATCAACCATTCTGAGCCGCCTAGCCGCAAATCAGTGCTGGATTTCTGCTACGTGACGGTGGGTGCAGGCGCGCAGCCGGTAGCCATCTGGCTGGAACGGCGCGGCTACGGGGCTAGTCAGTGTGGCTTGGCCAATGTACCACACCTCACCGACTTGTATGCCCTATTCGTAGATGAAACTCCCGACCAGCGCCACGGCTACCGCGGTCTGGTGCGCGACCCAGAAACGTCGCAGGATGTGCAGCTCTCGGCCGTGCCGAAAGGGGAGGTGCCGGCGGCCTACCTCAGCTTCAACCGTAACGGCTATAGCACCTACTGCCGCGTGTACCGCGAGTACAAGGAATGGGAGCAGAAGCGCAACCCCGAGCGCTACCAAAACACCGTGCAGCACGGCAAAAACTACGACGCTAAAAACATGCTCCACGTGTTCCGGCTGCTGCGCATGGCCGAGGAAATAGCCACCGAAGGCCGCCTGCACGTCCGCCGCCCCGACCGGGACTTCCTCCTACAAATCCGCCGCGGCGAGTTTGAGTACGAGCAATTGGTAACCGAAGCCGAAACGTTGGTAGAACGGGTAAATACCGCCTTTGCTACCTCCACGCTACCCGAAACGCTCAACAGAGAAGCAGCCGAGCAACTGCTGATTCAAACGCGGCGGGCGTGGTACACTATGCGTCAGCACCCGGCATAGAGGCACAATATGTTGCCTTGTCGTTAAACGACTTGCGACAGCATCATTCGCATAAACACCATCAGCAAAGGCGAGATACAAGATATTGCATTTCTACACAGTAAACAGCCATACAATAAGGCAGGGCGCCCAGCACGAGAAGTGTCTCTCGCGTTGGGCGCCCTGCCTTATCGTATGGCTATGCCTATGAGGGTATTAGAAGCGGCGGGCGCGCACTGTGGAGCGGAGCTTGTGGCTGCGTTTCTTGTGGAAGAATTTCAGGCCCTTACGGTTTCCCTTCCGGAAACCTCTGTACACTTTGTAGCTCGGGCGGTGCGTGTATACGCGGCCTTTTGCTTTGGCCCGGGCATAGCGCGTGCCGGGATTAGTGGCCTCAGCAGGCTGAAGCCCACTTAGCAAAAACAAGGCGAAAACGAGCAGCAGGGCTTTGTACATGCGAGCAGAGAGAGTATGATGAGAGTAACAAAGAATAGAACTCTGATAAGAGTAGAAAATTGCGTGCCAGATCCTCAGGGAATAAGAAATAACACGGTGCGGCCTTTTTAAAAATGAAAAGCCTCCCGGGTGGAATCGGGAGGCTTTTAGTCGTAAGGCGTGCCTGGCCAGGCCGGGGTGGGAGCAGCGGGCCGGCGACTTACGAGTGGACGACCGACCGGGTGGATTCTCGGACAATCAAGCGCGTGGGAATTTTGACGGTAGAGGGTGGGGCAGCTTTTTGTTTCTTTTCAATCAGTTCAATCAGGCGCTCTACGGCTACCTGCCCTATTTCCTGGGCAGGCTGCACGACGGTGCTGAGCGCCGGGTTTAGAAGGTCGGCAGCGTTGAGATTCGTGAAACCAATCAGCGATACGTCGTCGGGAATGGCGATGTGGCGCTGATGCAGCGACGCCAGGCAGCCCAGCGCCAACCGGTCGCTGGCCGTGAAAAAGGCGTCGGGTGGGGTAGGGAGGGCCAGTAGCTCGTCCACCATCGGCCCGGTTTCGTCCTGCCCGAAACTGCCGTAGCGTACCAGAGCCTCATCGTAGGGTAGGCCGTATTGCTCCAGGGCGGCACGGTAGCCGGCCAGGCGTTCCTTCGTGATGCTCAACCACGGCGGAATAGTAAGGTGAGCAATACGCTGACGACCAGCTTTAATTAAGTGTTCGGTGGCAGCAAAGGCCCCACCAAAGTTATCGGCCACAATGCGCGTAGTATCCAGCTCGTGCGATACCCGGTCGAATTGTACAATGGGTAGGCCCTGCTCCTGCAACGCCCGCAGGTGCGATACATCGGAGGTTTCGCTGGATAAGGAGATCAGCAAGCCGTCTACCTTCCGGTCCATGGCCTGCTGCATGTTGGCCGCTTCCCGCTCGTACGACTCCTGACTTTGGAAGATAATGACGTGGTAGCCCCGGTTGTAGGCAATGGCCTCAATGCCGTTGATGGCCTGCGAAAAGAAGTAATTGGCAATCTGCGGCACAATCACGCCAATGGCCCGACTACGATTTTCCTTCAGGCTGAGCGCAATGGGGTTGGGGCGATAGTTCAGCCGCTCGGCATACTCCAGCACCAGCTCTTTCGTCTCCTGATTTATCTCGTAGCTACCCCGCAACGCCCGCGAAACCGTGGAAGTTGAGATGTTCAGAGCGCGGGCGATATCCTTTATAGTGACGGTACTCAAAGTAGACTATACTTCTAAAATGCAATTTTAAGGAGAGGGGTAGATGGGATTGAGGGTAGGGGTAGAAGAGCGGGAAAAAGGCTTCGGGAGCAAATCTAACAACTTATTGCATAACAACAACTCGCTTTGACATCGTTCCCGGCAACGTTTGCGGTAATAAATGCTCGCAAGCGTTTTCTTTCCTTGATGCTGCAATGTAATCTTAAAGAGCCGGGTTATGCACCCAATCTCAAAAAAAATATCACTGCTTCTCAGAATAGGTACGAAATCGTTTACTCCACTTCAGGGCCAGTGCCAAGGCCATTTTTACTGCAACGGCTCACGCAAAGTTGCACTAGCATGGTAGGCAAATTTTCGCGCATCACTCCAATTCCTACTCTTATACATTCTGGTTTCATGAAAAAATATCTACTGTCGCTCTGGCTACTGCTGGGGATAGTGTCGCTGGCTGTAGCCCAGCAACGACAGGTAACGGGCGTGGTACGCTCGGCGGATAAGGCTGAGGCCTTACCTGGCGTAACGGTAGTGGAAGTAGGTACCACCAACGGTGCTACCACCGACGGCGAAGGACGTTTTGTACTGACAGTAGCCGGACCCGCTGCTAAGATTCGCCTAAGCTACATCGGGTTTGTGTCGCAAGACGTGACGGTGGGCACGCGCAGCAGCATCACCGTAGAGTTGCGCGAGGACTCCAAGGCCCTCGACGACGTGGTGGTAATCGGCTACCAGGCCGTGCAGCGCCGCGACGTAACAGGGTCCGTGTCGTCGGTTAGTGCGCAGCAAATCAAAGATATACCCGTTAACTCGGCCGCTGATGCATTAGCCGGCCGCTTGGCCGGGGTGCAGGTTACGGCCTCCGAAGGCCAGCCGGGTTCCGATGTGCGGATCCGGGTACGGGGTGGCGGTTCTATCACACAAGACAACTCGCCGCTGTACGTGGTGGACGGGGTGCAGGTGGAAAACGCCTTATCGGTACTTTCTCCGCAGGATATTGCCTCCGTTGACGTCCTGAAGGATGCCTCGGCTACGGCTATCTACGGCGCCCGCGGTGCCAACGGCGTAGTAATTATCACGACCAAAAATGGCCGAGAGGGCAAAACAACGGTGTCCTACACTGGCTTTGCTGGCGTCCGCACCATCACCAAAACATTGGATGTTCTGAATCCGGCGGAGTACCTCGACTACGCTTACGAGCGCTCAGCACTGTCGGGGGCTAGCTACCTGAGCGGATTCAGGACCCGCTTTGGCAGCTCCAACTTCACCAGCGATACACTGAACCTGCTGCGTAATTCGCCCTTCCTCGACTGGCAGGATCGGGTATTTGGCCGCCGCGCTTTCCAGCAGACACACAACCTGACGGTTTCGGGTGGTAGCAAGAGCACTACCTACTCTATTAGCCTGACAGATAACGAGGAGAAGGGTATTCAGTATGGTTCTGACTACAACCGCAAGCTGGTAAACTTTCGCTTCGACCACAAAGCCACCGATAAGTTCCGTATTGGCTTTAACACGCGTTTCAATAACCAGGTAGTGAAGGGTTCGGGCACTTCTACCAACGGCGCTACCACTACCTCGCGCCTGCGCAACGCGGTTACCTACGTGCCATTGGAAACGACGGGTACCACTGCTATAAACCCCGCCGACCTAATCTTCGACGACGATTTGTATAACAACTCGGGGCAGCTGGTGAATCCCATTCTGGCCATCGACAACGAGTACCGCCAGGATAAGCGCCTGCTGATCAACCTCAGCGGCTACGCCAGCTATAACTTCACCAAAACGCTGCAGTTCCGCTCCACGGTGGGGTACGATAATACCAACCGTCGTATCGAATCTTTTAACGGCCAGTTCTCGCCCAGTATCCGCAGCAGCAACTACGCTAACCTGCCCTTTGCCTCCATTGCGACGAGTGTGCTGGGTACGATTAATAACTCAAACGTACTAACGTATTCCCTCACCAAAGGCAAACACGCTTTCGATGCGTTGTTGGGGGAAGAAATTTACCAGCAGCTGCAAACTTCGCAAAATATTCAGACCAACTTCCTGCCCCTGGAAATTACGGCCGATAAGGCCATCAATAACATCAACCAGGGTGTGCCGCCCACGGGCTACACGCAGCCCTACCCCTCCACTGACCAGCCCATCAACTCGCGGTTGCTCTCGGGCTTTGGCCGCCTGAACTACAGCTACGACGATAAGTACTTGCTGACGTTCACGTTCCGGGCCGACGGCTCATCGAAGTTTGCGCCCGGCCGCAACCGGGTAGGCTACTTCCCGGCTGCTTCAGCGGCGTGGCGGATTTCGCGAGAGTCATTCATGCAGAATTATACCTCCACCATTTCGGATCTGAAGCTGCGCCTGAGCTACGGTTTGGCCGGTAACAACCGCATCGGCGACGGTCTTTACTTCTCCTCTTTCACACCAGGCAATGCGCAGTACGCTCTAGGAGGAATTGTGCTGCCCGCTACTTCGGCTACCTCACTGGCTAACCCCAACCTGAAGTGGGAAACTACTGCCTCCAGCAACGCGGGCCTCGACCTGAGCCTGTTCAACAACCGGGTGCAGCTTACGGCCGATGTGTACTACAACAAAACCCGCGACTTGCTGATTAATCTGTCGATTCCCTCTTCCTCGGGCTACCCTTCGCAGCTGGTCAACGTAGGGGCTACCTCGAACCGCGGTCTGGAGTTGCAGGCTACCGCCACGGCGGTACAAACCAAGAACTTTACCTGGACCACCAGCGCTAACATGTCGTTCAACCGGGGCCGGGTAGAAAGCCTCGGGCCGCTACAGGCACTACCACCGCAGTATTCGGGCTGGGCGAGCACCGCTATTTCTTCCGACTACTTGGTGCGGGTAGGACAGCCGGTGGGGCTTATGTACGGTTACGTAACCGATGGCTGGTACACCACCGACCAGTTTGAAGGCTACACCAACGGAAGGTGGGTACCTAGGAACGATGTGGCAAGCGACCAGGGGGTAATTGGTGCCGCCATTGCGCCGGGCTCACTACGTCTGAAGGACCTCAACAAAGACGGCGTGGTGAATGAGCAGGACCGCACGGTAATAGGCAACGCCAACCCTAAGTTTACGGGTGGTCTGAACCAGCAGTTTTCCTACAAGAATTTTGATGCCAGCATCTTCCTGAACTTCGTGTATGGCAATGATGTGTACAATGCCAACAAAATTGAGTTCACCTCCTTCCTGGCGCAAAACACACAGAGCAACGGGTTGGGTATCCTGGCCGACCGCTACCGCACAATTGACGCCAGCGGCCAGAACATCACCGATCTAGCTACGCTGGATGCCGTGAACCAGAATGCCAAGATCTGGTCGCCCCCGCGTCAGTTGCTGGCGCACTCTTGGGCTATTGAGGATGGTTCGTTCCTGCGCATCAACAACGTTACGCTCGGCTACACACTGCCGAAGGCGCTGGTTGAGCGCGCCAAACTCACGCAATTGCGCTTTTACGTGACGCTGAACAATCTCTACACATTCACTAAGTACTCGGGCTACGATCCGGAGGTGAACACCCGCCGCGCTACGCCGCTGACGCCGGGCGTTGACTACGCTGCCTACCCCCGCAGCCGCGCCTTCCTGTTCGGCGTGAACCTTTCGCTTTAGTAATTCCCACAGATCTGTCCTCGAATCATGAAACATATACTTCGTCCTGCCATTCTTGCAGCCACTCTAATGGGCTCTTTGGGGGTAGTTTCCTGCCAGGACTACCTCGATGTGACGCCGGCAGCCCTCTATTCGCCCGAGGATATTTTTAGCAGTGTCAGCAGCGCCACCAGCACCGTTCTGGGGGTGTACGACCCCCTTTCGGGCGACCAGGGCTATGGCATTCGCCTAAACATGTACTACCCCTTCGATACGGACGAGATGCTCAGTAGCCCCGGCGCTTCTGACGCTGGTCGCCGAGGCATCTCCCGCTACGGCGCCATTCCGACCAATAGCGAGATTTCCCGCCCTTGGGACAACCTGTACCAGGGCATTGAGCGGGCGAACATTTGCATCAAGTACATTCCGCAGATGGCGCAGTACACCAGCGGCGCGGCCACGGATATGGCTGCCGTCAAGCGTCTGCACGGCGAGGTACTGGTGCTACGGGCACAGTACTACCTGGAACTGATTCGCAACTGGGGCGACGTGCCAGCACCCTTCGAACCGTCGGTAGCAGGCCAGAACTTCAACATTCCCAAGACCAACCGCGACGAGATTTACGAGCAGCTCCTCGCTGACTTGTTGCAAGCGGAGGATCTGCTGCCCTGGCGTACGGAGATTGGCGCCAAGGACGAGCGTATCACCAAAGGGGCTGCCAAGGCCTTGCGGGCCCGCATAGCACTGTACCGTGGCGGCTATTCCGAGCGCCAAAATGGGCAGATGGAGCGCGGCTCCAATTACCAGCAATACTACCAGATTGCCCACGACGAGTGCGCTCAACTAATGGCCCGTCGTGATCAACACACGCTGCTGCCCAAAGCAGAGGACGTGTGGCGCGCTATCAATGCACGTACGTTGGAAACAACTGAGATTCTGTTTCAGGTAGGTTCTGGAGGAGGTAATAGCACCTCTGATAGCAAACTGGGTACTTACAATGGCCCACGTCTTAACAACTCGCCTAAGTTTGGTACCACCAGTGGTGCCGTCACGGCGCTGCCCAACTACTTCTACGCGTTCGACTCTACGGATACGCGCCGCGACCTGAACGTGACCAAGTATACCATTGAGAGCAATGACCAACAGAAAGCCACTGAAATTTTGCGCTTGACCGATGGCAAGTTCCGCCGCGACTGGCGTGTGCCGCTGCTACCTGGAAACGCGCAGAACCTGGGCTACAACTGGCCTCTGATCCGCTTCGCCGACGTATTGCTGATGTTTGCTGAGGCTGAAAACGAGCTGAATGGCCCGACGGCAGCTGCCAAAGCTGCCTTCGAAGAAGTGCGCAAGCGAGGTTTGGGTACCAACATAGGTACTACTCCCAGCGACAAAGAAGGTTTCTTCAATGCGATTGTGAAGGAACGCTACCTGGAGTTTGGGGGCGAAGGTATCCGAAAATACGACTTGCTACGCTGGAATCTGCTGGCTACAAAGATTGCCGAAACCAAGGCCACGCTGCGGGCTATGCAGGCCGAAACCGGCACGGGCGCCTACGCGAATGTTCCACAGTACATGTACTACAGAGTAATAAATGGAGAGGTACAATTCCTGAACTCCTTCTACCGACCCACGCCGGATAAACCGCCGGTGGTGGCTGGAGCCACAATAACCCGCCTCAACTGGCGGCAGGGACTGGTAGGTTCAAGTGCCACAACATTTATCAATAACGTGGCGGCTGAATACCAGCCAAACAAAGGCAAAGAGTTGGTGCCTATTCCACAAACGGCTATTGATACCAACCCGGCCCTGGTGCAGAACTTCGGCTACTAACCAACTGATTTTTGCTCCCGCTAGCTTCGGTTGTTGGCGGGAGCAGGATAGTGCAGGACATTGCCCACACTGCGCCTGACTACTTTTTCTTCCGTTTGTTGTCCCTCTTTTCATGAATACTTCCCCTTTCACTACCTATACTACTACCTGGCAAGACTTGGGCGGCGGCCTGCGCCGGCAGGTGCTCACCTACGGCCCGGAGCTGATGCTGGTGAAGGTAGCCTTTGAGGCTGGGGGGGTAGGCGCCCCGCACCAGCACCCCCACGTGCAGATCAGCTATGTGGAGAGTGGCGTGTTTGAGGCCACGGTGGGTGAGGAAACGCAGGTGTTGCGCGCCGGCGACACGTTCTACGCGCCCTCCAATGTGCGCCACGGCGTGGTATGCCGCGAGGCAGGTGTGCTCCTGGATATATTCAACCCGCTGCGAGAAGACTTCTTACAACCGTTGGAAGGGTAGGGCCATGCACAACAGACCACAACGAATGACTCGATTTTTTACAGTATTGCTCCTGCTGGTTACAGGAGTAATCGGGGGAAGAAATTCCCTTGCTTATGCGCCGACGGTTAGGGTAGCGCAGGATGGTTCGGGAGATTTCCGAACCATCCAAGCCGCCCTGAACAGCCTGAGCGCCCACGCCGACCAGCAGCGGGTAGTCTACATCAAAAACGGCACCTACGCCGAGAAGGTCTACCTCGACGGCAAAGACCACGTGACCCTGCTCGGGCAGAGCGAAAAAGGCGTGGTGATTACCGTGAGCCAGGCCCGCGACGCCGCCCGCTGTGAGGGCAACCTCGATGACTGGGGCGTGGCTACCCTCAACCTGCGCAATTCCCCCGACGTGACGCTGGAGAAGCTCACCGTCGTAAATAGCTACGGCTTCAACGCCGCGGGCGACATCACCATCGACTGTCCCGCCGATGCCAGCGGGCAGAAGAAAATCAGCAAAACCGGCCACCAAATGGCCCTGCGTACCTTCCCTGGCACTACCCGCTTGGTAGTGAAGAACTGCACGTTCCGAGCCCTGGGTGGCGATACTGTGAGCCCCTGGGACGTGGAAGCCGGCTTGTACTACTTCAAGGACTGTACCCTGGAAGGCGGCGTGGATTTCTACTGCCCCCGCGGCTGGGCCTACGCCGAAAACTGCCGCTTTATCTGCCACAACAGGAGCGCGGCCATCTGGCACGATGGCTCGGCAAACAAAGATTCGAAAACGGTGCTGGTGAACTGCCGCTTCGAGGGCGACGACAATTTCAAACTGGGCCGCTTTCACCGCGAGGCGCAGTTTTACCTGATCGGCTGCCGCTTCCCCAAGAATATGGCCGACGCTGATATTTACTGGGCTGAATCGGGGCCGGGGGCCAAGCAGTGGGGACGGCGCGTGTACTACGCCAACGCCCGCCGCCGAGGCGGCAACTACGCCTGGATGGCCGACAATCTGGCTGCGGCTGAGGGTAGCCCGACCATCAAACAAATAACGCCCAACTGGACCTTTGGCGGCCGTTGGAACGTGGACCCGAAAGCACCTGCCCTACCCGCGCCGCCCGTGGTGGTCGTAGAAAAAGACTCCGTAGCCGAGCGTATGTTGCTCTATCAGCGTAGCGTAGGCGGCTGGCCCAAGGCTGTGGGCGACGTGAAAGTGAAGTACGACCACCCCCTGACGGCCGCGCAGAAAGCCTCCATCCTGGACGATAAAGGGCGCAACGACCCCACCATCGACAACAACGCCACCACCCGGGAAATTCGCTACTTAGTGGAGGCCGCCAAGCGGACTGGCAACCTGGCCTACCGCCGCGCCGCCGAAGATGGCATTCGCTACCTGCTGAAAATGCAGTACGCCAACGGCGGTTTTCCGCAGTACTACCCCGACCACAGCAACTACCGCCACCAGATCACCTACAACGACAACGCCATGATTCAGGCGATGCAGGTGCTGCGTGACCTAGCTGAGCAGCGCGGCGACTATACCCTGCTGGACCAGGGCCTGGTGGAGCCTGCGCGCAAGGCCGTGGCCCGCGGTATTGACTGCATCCTAAAAACCCAATACGTGCAGCACGGCCAGCTTACGGCCTGGGCTGCGCAGTACGACGAGAAAACCCTGCAACCCGCCAAGGCCCGCGCCTTCGAGCTGGCTTCGCTCAGCGGTGATGAAACCGTGGCCATTGTGAAATTTCTAATGGACATTAAAAATCCTTCGCCGGAAATCAAAAAGTCCATTAAAGCCGCCGTAGCGTGGCTGAACAAGGTGAAGCTGGAGGGCTACGCCATCCGTGACGTGACCGACCCCAAGCAACCCAGCGGCCGCGACCGGCTGATTGTACCCGAGGCGGGCTCTACCATCTGGGCGCGCTTCTACGACCTCGACACCAACCGTCCCATCTATGTAGGCCGCGACAGCCAAGTGCACTACTCGCTGGCCGAGATTGAGAACGAGCGGCGCGTGGGCTACGGCTACGCTGGCACCTGGCCCGCCAAGCTCCTGAATCGGGAGTACCCGAAGTGGGAAAAACAGTGGGCCAACTAACCTTCCAATTGTATACTCTTTTAGTCTGCTTTATATGAGAAATCTGTCGCAACGTCTGGTCGCCGGAGATGCACCGGTTGCCGTAGAAATGCCCCAGGCCTCCCTGTTTGCGTTGCCCGAGAAAGTGTTGCAGTTCGGTACCGGCGTGCTGTTGCGCGGCCTACCTGACTACCTCATCAACAAGGCCAACCAGAAAGGGGTGTTCAATGGCCGTATTGTAGTAGTGAAATCCACCGACGGCGGCGACATCACAGCGTTTGAGCGGCAGGATGGGTTGTATACCGTTGGTATTCGGGGGATAGAGGACGAAGAAACGATTGAGCGCAACGTGGTGTGCGCGGCCATCAGCCGCGTGCTGTCGGCCAAGAGCCAATGGGCCGAAGTGCTGGCCTTTGCCGCTGCGCCGGAGCTGCAAGTAGTCATTTCTAATACTACGGAGGTAGGCATTCAGTTTGCCCCCGACGATATCCGGCAGGACACCGCCCCCAGCTCGTTTCCGGGCAAGCTGCTGGCCGTGCTCTACACCCGCTGGCAGGCATTCGGTAACGACCCCAGCAAAGGCCTGGTGATTGTGCCCACCGAGCTGATTCCGGCAAACGGCACGCAACTGGAGAAGATTCTGCTGGAGCTGGCCCACCGCAACCAGCTCGAAAGCGAGTTTATTGACTGGCTGGAAACCGCCAATACTTGCTGCAACTCCCTGGTAGACCGGATTGTGCCGGGCCTACCCGATGCGGACGCTCATCAGCAACTAACCGAGGAACTGGGCTACCAGGACGACCTGCTGACCATGTCGGAAGCCTACCTGCTGTGGGCTATTGAGGGCAATGCGCGAGTACGGGAAGTGCTGTCCTTTCACAGCACCGACAAGGGCATATTCATCCAGCCCGACATCAACCAGTTCCGGGAGTTGAAGCTGCGCCTGCTGAATGGCACGCATACCTTGAGCTGCGGCCTGGCCTTTCTGAGCGGTTTTGCTACCGTGCGCGCCGCTATGGAAGATAAGGCCATGGCCGGTTTCATCTCCAACCTGATGCTGGCCGACCTGCTGCCCGGCATTCCCTACCCCGTGGATGAGAAAATTGCCCAGCGCTTTGCCATGCAGGTGCTCGACCGTTTCCGCAACCCCTACATCGAGCACCGCTGGTTGGCCATCACGCTCAACTACTCGGCCAAGCTGCGCATGCGCGTGCTAGCCGACCTGCTGCACTACTACGAGCGGTTTGGCAAAGTGCCGCAGTACGTGGCGCTGGGCTTTGCGGCCTACCTGCTGTTTATGCGGGCTACCGAGCAGCATAATGGCAAGTGGCACGGCGAGCTGCACGGCGAAAGTTATTCGATTGAGGACTCGCAGGCCGGTTATTTTGCCAATCTTTGGGAAAAGCACGCCGACGAGCCAGCGGAAGTAGTCCATGAGGTACTCGCCAACGAAACCCTCTGGGAGCACGACCTCACCCAGCTGCCAGGGTTTGCCGACCGCGTCACCTACTTCCTGCACCAGCTGCTGGAAGTGGGCGGCCATGCTGCCGTGAAAGCGTGCTTTATTTCGAAAGCTGCTGTGAGCTAAATAATTATGAAGCATTTAGTTGCCAAAATTCATCCGGCCGACAACGTACTGGTAGCCCTCACGGACCTACCCGCTGGCACACCCGTAACCTGGGACGGCACCACCGTTACCACCACCGAAGCCATTCCGGCCAAGCACAAGCTGGCTCTGCAACCCCTCGCCTCCGGCGACCCCGTTACCATGTATGGGGTGCTGGTGGGGAAGGCTGCCTCGGCCATTGGAGTAGGCGGCCGCCTCACCACCGCCAACCTGCACCATGCCACCGATGCCTATGCCGAAAGCGGCCAGCGCCCCGCCTGGCAGGCACCCGACGTGAGCCGCTGGCAGGACCGCACCTTCCTGGGCTACCATCGTGCCGATGGCAAGGTAGGCACCGCCAACTACTGGCTGGTGATACCCATGGTGTTTTGCGAAAACCGCAACATCCAGGTGCTGGAAGACGCCCTGGTAAAGGACCTGGGCTACGCCCGCCAGAAGTCCTACCAGCCCCAGACCCAGGAGCTGATTGCGTTGATGCAGGCCGGCAAATCGGTGGAAGAAATCCTGAGCGTGGACTTGCAGGCCGCCGAAAGCAGCCGCCAGAAAGCCCGCCTGTTTCCGAATGTGGACGGTATCCGGTTCCTGACCCACGAAGGCGGCTGCGGCGGCATCCGGCAGGATGCGCAGTCGCTGTGCGGCTTGCTGGCCGGCTACATCACTCACCCCAACGTGGCCGGCGCCACCATCCTCAGCCTGGGCTGTCAGAATGCCCAGGTGACCATGTTGCAGGACGAAATCAACAAGCGCAGCCCGCAGTTCAGCAAGCCGCTCTATATGATGGAGCAGCAAAAGATGGGCACTGAAGAAAACATGATCAGCGCGGCGCTGCGCCAGACGTTTACTGGCCTGATGCTGGCCAACCAGCAGCACCGCCAGCCGGCTCCGCTCAGCAAGCTGTGCATAGGGCTGGAGTGCGGCGGCTCCGATGGCTTCTCGGGCATTTCGGCCAACCCCGCGGTGGGGCACGTGTCGGATATGCTGGTGGCGCTGGGCGGCTCGGTTATTCTGGCCGAGTTTCCGGAGCTGTGCGGCGTGGAGCAGGAAATCTTGGACCGCTCGGTGAACCAGGAAACGGCGCAGCGTTTCAGCTCGCTGATGAAAGCCTACGGCGACGCGGCCGTGGCCGTGGGCTCTGGCTTCGATATGAATCCCTCGCCCGGCAACATCCGCGACGGCCTGATAACCGACGCGATGAAATCGGCCGGGGCGGCGCGCAAGGGCGGCTCCTCGCCTGTGGTAGCCGTGCTCGACTACCCCGAGCTGGTGACCCAGCCCGGCCTGAACCTGCTCTGCACCCCCGGCAACGACGTGGAATCTACGACGGCCGAGGTAGGGTCGGGGGCCAACGTGGTGCTATTTACCACCGGCCTGGGTACGCCCACCGGCAACCCCATCGCGCCGGTTATCAAGATTGCGACCAATACACCCCTGGCCAAGCGCATGCCCGACATCATCGATGTGAACACCGGCACCGTGATTGACGGCGAGGAAACTATCGAGCAAGCCGGCGAGCGAATCCTGGAGTACGTCATCCGCGTGGCAAGCGGGGAGGAGGTAGCCGCCGTCCGCCACGATCAAACTGACTTTATTCCTTGGAAACGAGGGGTTTCGCTGTAAATAAAAGAACGACAAACTCCCCTCCTCAGATGAGGAGGGGACGTTCAGCCGAAAGGCTGAACTGGGGTGGTTGAAGTCGTTGCTGATGTTGTTTAGTTGAACAGATATAATGAGTATTCCAAACATAAAAAGAACGTCATGCTGAGCCTGCCGAAGCATCTCTACCGTGAGTAATCTAATTACTATCATACGAAGCGGTAGAGATACTTCGGCAGGCTCAGCATGACGTTCAACCCCAAAAAAACCAACCGGCTAACCACCGCTTTCCTACCCACTGCCTAACCCAGTAACTCAGCATGAAAAAGCCCTTCCTTGGTCCGGATTTTCTGTTGCAAACGGAAACCGCCCGGCAGCTCTACCACGTGCACGCCGAGCACCAACCCATCATCGATTACCACTGCCACCTGCCCCCCGATCAGATTGCCGAAGACCGGCAGTTTGAGAACCTGACGCAGATCTGGCTCTACGGCGACCATTACAAGTGGCGCGCCATGCGGGCCAACGGCGTAGACGAACGCTACATCACGGGCGACGCCTCGGACTGGGAAAAGTTTGAGAAGTGGGCCGAAACCGTGCCCTATACCGCCCGCAATCCGCTTTACCACTGGACGCACCTGGAACTGCAACGCTACTTCGACGTGCACGAGCTGCTGGACAAAGACAGCGCCCGCCGCATCTACGACGAGTGCTCCCAGAAACTGCGCACGCCCGAATACTCGGTGCGTAGCCTGCTGCGCAAAATGAGCGTGCGCGTGGTCTGTACCACCGATGACCCCGCTGATTCGCTGGAATATCATCAAGCCATTCGGGATTCGGATTTCGACGTGCAGGTGTTGCCTACCTTCCGGGCTGATAAGGCGATGTCGCCGGAAGATGCGGAGGCCTACAACGCCTACCTCGATAAGCTGGGCGCGGCCGCAGGAGTGGATATTCAGGCGTTTGCTGATCTGGAAAAAGCGCTGCGCCAGCGCCACGACTTCTTTGCTGAGATGGGCGGCAAGCTCTCCGACCACGGCTTGGAGCAACTCTACGCTGCTGACTATACCGACGAGGGAATCGACACAATTTTCAAGAAAGTACGCGGCGGTGAGACGCTGGATTCCGCTGAAGTCTTGAAATTTAAGTCCAAAATGCTGGTGCTGCTGGCCGAGATGGACTGGGAAAAGGGCTGGACCCAACAATACCACATCGGGGCGCTGCGCAACAACAACGCCCGTAAGCTGCGCCAGCTCGGCCCCGATACGGGCTGGGATTCTATTGGCGACTTCCCGCAAGGTGTGGCCCTGTCGAAGTTCTTCGACCGGCTGGATACTCAGGACAAGCTCGCCAAAACCATCATTTACAATCTGAACCCCGCCGACAATGAGCTGATTGCCACCATGATCGGTAACTTCAACGACGGCTCGGTGGCCGGTAAGATGCAGTTCGGCTCGGGTTGGTGGTTCCTGGATCAGAAAGACGGCATGGAGCAGCAGATCAACGCCCTGTCGAACATGGGCCTGCTGAGCCGCTTTGTAGGCATGCTCACCGATTCGCGCAGCTTTTTGTCCTACCCCCGCCACGAGTATTTCCGCCGGGTGCTGTGCAACCTGCTTGGCAACGACGTGGAAAACGGCGAGCTGCCCGACAACATGAACTGGCTGGGCGAAATGGTCAGCAACATCTGCTACGGCAACGCCAGCACCTACTTCGGCTTCACGCCGGTAGAGGAGAAGGTGGCCGCCGAAACGGCGTGAGGCGTGCAGTATGTCTGTCATCCTGAGCTTGCGAAGGACCTTATGCCCGCAGAATGGGTCGTTGGTAAGATGGACGTGCTGACGTGAGAAGGTCCTTCGCAAGCTCAGGATGACAGATGTTCACCAACTCAAGTTACTAGTAACCAACAACACGCATTCAATCCA
>NZ_JAHWGL010000004.1 GCF_019334315.1 Hymenobacter profundi | reverse complement strand
TCTTGTTCAACGGAAAACTATCAGCTAATAGCTCCGGAAAAGGCTCCCCCTCTCCCAGAGGGGAGGGGGCTAGGGGGGTGGGGTGAGCGTTAAGTTATACTATTGAAACAGCGGCGGGTGCTTCTCGTCGAAGTCCGTGGCGTCTTGGTAGGCTTTCACCAGGGCCAGCAGCTTGCCTTCTTCGTAGAGCTGGCCGGTGAAGGTGATGGTGCTGGGTAGGCCGCTGGCACGGAAGCCGTTGGGCACGGCCACGGCCGGATGGCCGGTGAGGTTGGTGATGGTGAGGCTGGCGCTGCTGGTGGGCGCTAGGTAAAGGTCGAAGCCTTGCAGCTTCTGGTCCATGGCTTCAATCAGCAGGGTGCGGGCGCGCTGGGCCTGGATGTACTCCACGGCCGGCACAAACCGCGACGACCGGAACGTGTTGGGCCAGGCGTAACGGTGTTGCTGCACCAGCAGCCCGTCGCGACCCGAGCGGGTGAGGTCGTCGAAGGCGGCGGCGCCCTCCACCGAGAGGCCGAAACGCATGGCCCCGGCGGGTAGGGTAGGCAATTCCAGCGGCACTAGCTCTACGCCCAGTTTGCGTAGCACTTCCAGGCTGGCCTGGTCATTGGCTTTGGTGGGGTAGTCGCGGTCAAACTCCGCTTTCAGGTAGCCTACCCGCAGCTTCTTGATATTGGTATCGAAGGCGTAGCGGAACGGCGCGGGCGCTTGCAGGGTAGCCGGGTCGCGCGGGTCGGGGCCGGCCAGGGCGGCCAGCACCAGGGCGCAATCCTCGGCCGAGCGGGTAAGCGGACCAGCTTTGTCCATAGTCCAGCTCAGGGCCATCGCTCCGGCCCTGCTGATGCGCCCGTAGGTAGGGCGCAGGCCGGTGGTGCCGCAGGCCGTGCTAGGACTCATAATCGAGCCCAACGTTTCGGTGCCGATGGCAAACGGCACCAGCCCCGCCGCCACCGCCGATGCCGACCCTGCCGACGAGCCGCTGCTACCCTCGCTCAGCTTCCACGGTGAGCGGGTTTTGCCACCGAACCACACGTCGCCTTGGGCCAGCGCCCCCAGCGTGAGCTTAGCCACTAGCACAGCTCCGGCCTGCTCCAGGCGCTCCACCACGGCCGAGTTTTCATCCAGCATCTGGTCTTTGTAGGGCATGGCGCCCCAGGTGGTTTTGTAGCCCTTGGCGCTGAACAAATCCTTCACCCCGCACGGAATACCGTGCAGCGGTCCGCGGTACTTACCGGCTTTGATTTCCTTATCGGCTTGGCGGGCTTGCTGTAAGGCCAGCTCCTCGGTGAGGCTGATGACGCAGTGCAGTTGCGGGTCGTACTTTTTGAGGCGGGCCAGACAGAATTGCGTCAGTTCTTCCGACGAAAGCTGCTTGGTACGCAGCAGCTCGCCTAGCTGGCGCACGGTGTAGTAGGCCAAGTCGTCACGGTTGGTGGGCAGCTTCACCTTGTCCCTTTTGGGCAGCTTGCCGGCGTCCGCTACGCGGGCTGGTTGCATGGCTTGCCGGATGCGGAGCGGGCGCGGGTCGAAGGTTTCGGCGGGCGCTACGCTGTTGGGCATATTCAACTGACGCAGGGCCTCGTAGCTGGCGCGGTTTTGCCGCAGGTTACCCAGGGTAGAGTCGAGTTGAGCATCGGTGAAGTGCAAGCCCAGTAGGTCCTGGGCAGCTTGTAGGGTAGCCAGCGTGATGGGCGGCAGCTCGACGGGGCGCGTGGCGAAAGCGCCCGCACCGAAGCAGGTCAGGCCCACGGCTAGGTAGGGTAGGGCTTTTCTTAGCATGAAAGAGTAGGGACAGCAGGTGCACAGCAAAGCTACTCGGACTACCCACTTACGCAAGTAACTTCTTGTCATTCCGAGCAAAGCGAGGAATCCAAGTTGTTATCTGGAAGTTGTTTGCGTTGATTTTCCAGGCTACTTGAACGGTGTAGAGACGCATACTTGCGTCTCCTCGCTCGCGCCAGATGGCCGAAATCGTTCAACGATGAGACGCAAGTATGCGTCTCTACACCGTTCAAGTAGCCAATCAGCTACTGAGAAAGTGAAAGGTCAGGGAAACATCAGCCACAACTGCCTTGTAGTTAAGGTAAGCATACCCTTTCCACAACCACCTACCCCTCCCCAACATGAAATACAATCTGTTAGGCAACACCGGCCTGAAAGTATCCGAGCTGTGCCTGGGCACCATGACGTTTGGCCAGACCGAAGGCCGCTTCAAGGAAATTGCCAAGGTAGACCAGGCCGGCGCCGATGAGTTGCTGAAGCGCTCTGTAGACGCGGGCATCAACTTCCTTGACACGGCCAACGTGTATTCCGAAGGCCAATCAGAAGAGATGACCGGGCAGGCCATCCGCAACTTGGGTTTGAGCCGCAACGAACTGATCGTTGCCACCAAAGTGCGCGGCAAAATGGGCGATGGTCCCAACCAAGTGGGCCTCACGCGCAAGCACATCATGGACCAGGCCGAAGCCAGCCTCAAGCGCCTCGGCACCGACTACATCGACCTCTACCAAATGCACAGCTACGACCCGCTGACGCCCTTCGAGGAAACCCTGCGGGCGTTTGATGACCTGGTGCGTAGCGGCAAGGTGCGCTACATTGGGGCCAGCAACGTGGCCGCTTGGCAACTGATGAAAGCGCTGGGCACCTCCGAGCACCTGCACCTGGAGAAATTTGTGTCGCTGCAAGCCTACTACACCGTGGCTGGGCGCGAACTGGAGCGCGAGTTGATTCCGCTGCTGCAAGACCAGAAGGTAGGGTTAATGGTCTGGAGCCCGCTGGCGGGCGGTTTGCTCAGCGGCAAGTACAGCCGCGAGAAGCAGGAAGGCGAAGACGGCCGCCGCGTTAACTTCGACTTCCCGCCCGTGAACCGCGACCGGGCCTTCGATATTCTGGATATTCTACACCCATTGGCCAAACAAAAAGGTGCTTCCGTGGCCCAGTTGGCTCTGGCGTGGCTGCTGCACCAGCCGGCCGTGACGAGCATTATCATCGGCGCCAGCAAAATGTCGCAGCTCGAAGACAACCTGAAATCGGTAGACGTACAGTTCTCCGAAGAAGAGCTGAAGCAACTGGCCGAAGCCAGCGCCCTACCCGCCGAGTACCCCGGCTGGATGCTGGACATGACCGGTCAGGACCGACAGAAGTAGGTTTTCATTTGTCATCCTGAGCGTAGCGAAGGACCTTCTCACGTTGGCACGAGTCGTTGGTACGATGGTCGTTCAACATGAGAAGGTCCTTCGCTGCGCTCAGGATGACAGGTTTTGTCAATTTTCCTACCCTTCCGCCAACTGATGTCGCTCGTTGCGGACGGCGTTAGCGAGATTCCACTCTACCTCGTGCGCGAAGGCGTGTTGGCGGACGGGGCAGTCGGCCATATGGCATAGAGAGCAGGCGCGGAAGGTACAGGGGTCGGCGTGCACAAACATTTCCACCTCGGCGTCGGCGTGCTGGCGCATGAGGGTTTCAATCTTATTCAGCTCATTATGAATGGCTTCAAGGCTGAAATAATATGGCATCTGCATGTGGCAGTCGATGTGCAGGTTGGCGCCGTAGCGCTGCACGCGCAGGTTATGCACGTCAATCCAAGCGGGTTGGCGGTGGCGTTGTAGCTCGGCCACTACCTCGGCCACCGTGGCCGCGTCCGATTCATCCATTAGGGCCGAGGCGGAGCTGCGCAGCATCTTGTAGCCATTCACCACAATCACAATGCCCAGCAGCAGCGCCGCCAGCGTATCGAACAGCACAATGCCAGTGAGAAACACCAGCAGAAGCGCCGCGCATGATACCAGCGACGTCAACGCATCAATATATAAGTGCTGTCCATCTCCGACCAACGCGGCCGATTTCAGGCGCTTGCCCTCGCGCACCAGCAGGTAGCCTACCCCTAAGTTGATGACACCCGCTACCGCCAGCAGCCACACGCCCAGATCGGGCGCGGCCACGGCGTGCGGCTCAAACAGCGTGCGCGTGGCGCTGTAGAAGATATAGAGGCCGGCAAACAGAATCAGTCCGCCTTCGAATCCTACCGATAGATGCTCGATTTTTCCGTGGCCATAGGGGTGGTTTTCGTCCTTGGGTAGGCTGGCTAGGTAGATGCTGTAGAACGCAAAACCGCTCGTAAAGACGTTGATAATCGACTCCAACGCATCCGTCAGCACCACCTGCGAGCGGGTCATGAAGTAGGCGTAGAACTTCAGCGCCACTAGCGCCACGCTCACCACCAACGATAGCAGGCCCAGACGGTTTTTGGTTTTCTTATCAAGCATAGGGAGGGGAGCAACGGCAAAAAGGGCAACAAAATTCCGCGAAAAAAACCACTTCTGTTTTCAGCGAAACTTTTACCCTGCTTTTCTACGTATTTATAGACGCTTAAATTAATTTTTAGGTTTATCTAAAAATTAAACTAGCTTTCGCAGTTCTTTCGCTACAAGTTACTTATGCCTCTACCCGTACAGGATTCGATTACCCCACTCGCTTCTGCCCCTACCCCCGCCGATGCACCCGATGCCGGCTGGCGGCACGCTCGGCGCGCCAATTCCCTACCCGAGGTACACAGTTCCATTAAAGTACCCGGCGCCGACGCGTCGTTCTGGCGCAAGCTGATGGCCTTTGGCGGGCCCGGCCTGATGGTGGCCGTGGGCTACATGGACCCCGGCAACTGGGCCACCGACATTGAAGGCGGTGCCCGCTACGGCTACACACTGCTGTCGGTGATTCTGATTTCCAACTTTTTCGCCATGCTCTTGCAGCACCTGGCGGCCAAGCTCGGCATCGTAACCGGGCGCGACCTGGCTCAGGCCTGCCGCGACCACTACTCCCGGCCGGTAAGCCTGGTGCTGTGGGTACTCTGCGAAATTGCCATTGCCGCCTGCGATTTAGCCGAAGTCATCGGCTCCGCCATTGCGCTCAACCTGCTCTTTGGCCTGCCCCTCACCTGGGGTGTGGCCCTCACCATCCTGGACGTGATGGTGGTGCTGCTGTTCCAGAATAAGGGTTTCCGGGCGCTGGAAAGCTTTGTGGCAGGCCTGATGGTGGTAATTTTTGTGTGCTTTATCTACGAAGTAGTGGTGTCGCACCCTGATTACTTTGCGTTGGCGCAAGGATTGGTACCTCAGCCCCAAATTGTTACCAACCCGCACATGCTCTACATTGCCATTGGCATTTTGGGTGCTACCGTGATGCCGCACAACCTGTACTTGCACTCCAGCATTGTGCAGACGCGGCAGATCGAGCAGACGGAGCCCGGCAAGCGCATGGCTATCAAGTTTGCGACCATCGACAGCACGGTGTCACTGTTGCTAGCGTTTTTCGTAAACGGAGCCATTCTGGTCACGTCAGCCGCGGCCTTCCACTACAACGGCTACCGCGACGTGGCCGACATTACCGACGCGCACAAGCTGCTGGCGCCAGTGCTGGGCGCAGGCGCGGCCAGTGTACTGTTTGCGGTGGCACTGCTGGCTTCGGGTCAAAACTCTACCCTTACGGGCACCCTCGCAGGTCAAATCGTGATGGAAGGCTTTCTGGATTTGAAGCTGAAACCCTGGATGCGCCGCCTGATTACGCGCAGCATTGCGGTGGTGCCGGCCTTTGTGGTCACGGTGATGTACGGGGAGCACGGCACCAGCGAGCTGCTGGTGCTCAGCCAGGTTATCCTCTCCTTTCAACTCAGCTTTGCTGTGATACCCTTGGTACTCTTCACGGGTAGCAAGCTCAAGATGGGTGTGTTCGTGAACAAGCCCTGGATGCAAGCCACGGCCTGGAGTGTATCGGCCATCATCGTGGTACTGAACGTGTACCTGCTGGTGCAGACGTTTATAGGATAAATACGAAAGCGCTGTGGTGGGTAAGTCCGCCGCGGCGCTTTTTTTGGGTCAACAGGTTTAGATTAATCTAAATATATTTTTCATACGCTTTAAATATGAAACAGCTTTTCTTTCTTCTGTTTATGCTGTTGATAGGAAGTGAGTCAGTAGCGCAGTCTGCTACAGCTGCTACCATCCGGGGGCAGGTGCGGGCGGCGGGCCAGCCCTTGGAGCAGGTGACGGTGGCGCTGGTAGGCACTGCGGAGGGCTGCACCACCAATGCACAAGGGCGCTACGAGCTGCGCAACGTGCCGGCCGGCGCTACGGAAATTGTGTTTTCGTTTGTGGGCTACCAGCCAGTGCGGCGGCGCGTGACGGTAGCAGCGGCCCAAACCCTGGTGCTGGATGCTACCCTGGTAGCCACGCCTGCGGCACTGGAAGAAGTGGTAGTCACGGGTGTGTCCCGCGCTACGGAGCTGCGCCGCAGCCCCGTGCCGGTGGCAGCCCTCAACCGCCGCGATATCAACCTGAACGCCAACGGCAACGTGATTGACGCGGCCGTGCGGGGCGTGCCCGGCCTGAATGCCGTAACGACCGGCCCCAACATCAGCAAACCGTTTATCCGGGGACTGGGCTACAACCGCGTGCTGACCATGTACAACGGCCTACGCCAAGAGGGCCAGCAGTGGGGCGATGAGCACGGCATTGAGATAGATCAGTATGATATTGAGCGCATTGAGGTGGTGAAAGGACCCGCCAGCCTCATCTACGGCTCCGATGCCGTGGCTGGAGTAGTGAACCTGCTACCCCGCCGTCCCGACGACGGCTCCGAGGGACAGCTCCACGGCGACGCTCTCACGGAATATCAGACCAACAACAACCTGCTGGGCGCGTCGGTGGGGTTGCGCTACCACCGCGCCGGCTGGCACTACGGCGGCCGCGCCTCCTACCGCCTGGCTCAGAACTACCGCAACCCGGTGGATGGCCGCGTGTACGGCACCGCCTTCCGGGAGCTGAACGCCACGGGCACGGCCGGGGTAGACAAAACTTGGGGTAGCTCCGACTGGTCGGCGACGCTCTACGACAACCACCAGGAAATCCCCGACGGCAGCCGCGACTCCCTGAGCCGCCGTTTTACGCGGCAGGTGCTGGACGAGGGCGATGATATCCGCAACCGGCCGCTGGTGCCCACGGCTGAGCTTTCCACCTACCGCCTCAACCCGCTGTACCAGCGCATTCAGCACTACCGCTTGCTCACGCGCAACCGCTTCCGGCTGGGTGCGGGCGAGTTGCACGCGCTGCTGGGCGTGCAGCAAAACCGCCGCCGCGAGTACAATCACCCTACCCTACCCGAGCAGCCGGGCCTGAGCGTGCAACTCACTACTTATAACTATGACCTCCGCTACGCCGCTCCTACCCTGCTGGGGGTGGAGGCTACCGCGGGCTTGAACGGCATGGCCCAGCGCAACCGCAATCAGGACGCCACCGACTTCCCCATTCCCGACTACAACCTGTTCGACATCGGTGGCTACATCCATCTGAAAAAGACGTTCGGCCGCCTGGACCTGGCCGGCGGTCTGCGCTACGATACACGCTACCTCACCTGGAACGACTTCTACGTGGGACCAAACCCAGCCACGGGTTTTGAGCAGCAGGTACCGGCCGCGCTGGGTAAGAAGCCGCAGTTTGCGGCGTTTGGGCGTTGGTACCGGGGCGTATCGGCTAGCGTGGGGGGCACGTATGCGCTGAATGAACGGTACGTGTTGCGCGCCAACGTGGCGCGGGGCTACCGGGCGCCCAACATCACGGAGGTAGGTTCCAACGGCCTCGACCCCGGCGCCCATATCGTGTACCTCGGCAACCGCACCTTCAACCCCGAGTTCAGCCTCCAACAAGACCTGGGCCTAGCCGCCCGCCTACCCTGGGCCGACCTAAGCGTGGACGCCTTCCACAACCGCATCACCGGCTACATTTACCAGGCTCGCCTCACCGATGCCAACGGCCAGCCCGTGGAGCTGGTGCCCGGCAACGCCACCTACCAATACCAGCAGAGCGGCGCCCGCCTCTACGGCGCCGAACTCACGGCCAACCTACATCCCACCGCCCTACCCGGTTTCGTGCTCAACAACAGCCTAGCCTATGTGGTGGGGCTGAATCAGAACAACGCCCTGCGCACCACGGAGGGCAACGCGGCTAAGTACTTACCGTTCATTCCGCCCCTACAGGCGCGCTCCGAAGCGCGCTATACCACGCCGCGCCCGCTTGGCCCCTTTCACGCTACCTATGTGCGTGCCACAGTGGATATCAACGCCGCCCAAAACCGCTTCTACGCTGTTGATAACACCGAAACCCGCACCGCGGGCTACACGCTGCTGGGCCTGGGCGCGGGCACTACATTGCGTAGTGGGCAACGTGAGGTAGCGCAGCTGTTTGTGCAGGTTGATAACGTGTTCAATATGGCGTATCAATCGCACTTGAACCGGCTGAAATACTTTGAGTACTACACCGCCTCGCCCAATGGCCGCTCAGGTATCTATAATCAGGGTAGGAATGTGAGCGTGAAGGTGGTGGTGCCATTGTGATAAAGCCAGAACAAAGAAAAGCACGGCATTTCAGTTTATGAAAGCCGTGCTTTTGAAACCGAAGTAGGGTCTACTTTCCGTTCGCTACCGGCGTCACCGAAAATTCTTCGAACGTTACGGGGAAGCCTTTGCCATCGGGAGCAGCGCACATGAGGCCAATCTGCACTTTCTTACCCGGCGTGGGCGGGAAGTAGGCCAGGCGCAGCATCTTGAACTCCTTGTTGTCGAAGGAATACTGAATTTCCACGTAGTCACCTTTACGTAGGAGCGTAAGCCACATGGCTTTCGGACTATCCTGCCGCGGCACCACCGACCAGTCGGACACCTCGCGGGTTACGACGGCGCTGACGTTTTGCACGCCCTTCACGTACTCAATACCGGTCTTGATCCAGTTCTTCTCATCCAACCGAATCATGAGGCCGGCTTGGTCATACAGTTCTTTGTACTGGCCTACTACCTTCACTTTCGCCAGAAAATCGCCTTCCTGCTCCTGAAAGAAGAAATGGCCGTTGTCGCGGATGAAACCGTAGTGCGTCACGCGCCAGAAATCGGTGCCGCCGTCTACCTGTACCTGCACGCTGTTGGCGGTGATGGTCGATTTTTTGGGAGCGTTTTGCCAGCGCATGGTAGAGAAGGATTGGGCAGCCGCCGTGAACGTTAGAAAAAGCGAAAGGGTAGCGAGAAGAAGGGTTTTCATGGGTTGAGGTATGGGTAGAATACAAAAGAACGCCATGCTTCGGCTCCGCTCTGCATGACGTTCTATCTTAGATTTCGTTTGTACGCAGCTATTTAGTTCACTACCAGCGTCATCATGGAGTGGGGTAGGCTGACGGTAGGCGCGGCTTGGCCTTTAATCCAGAGGCTGAACTCCTGCTTTTTGTCGCTATCATTCATCACCACCACGGCCACTTTGCCATCGGGGTTTACGAAGGCTGTGGCCGAGAGCCAGTCACGGGTAGAGGCCACGGCAATGCGCTTGGCGCCGGGGCGCACGAACTTGGAAATGTGCCCGATGTAGTAGAACGAGTTAGTGTAGGTGAGCTTGCCGGTGCGCGTATCGGCGTGCACGGGGGCGTAGCAGAAGTTGCCCACGTGGTTGGGGCCGCCGTTTTCGTCAAGCAAGATGTTCCAGTCGGTCCAGGCGACGGTGCCGGCGTTGAAGTCGTTGATCATGGAGCGGCCGTACCGCTCGCCCAGCTTCCAGTCGCCGATGTTGTCGAGTTTGAACTGCTCCACGCAGCCCTCCGTGAACACCAGGTTTTTGCTGGGGTAGGTTTCGTGCACGCGGCGCAGGTTGTCGAACAGCTGGCCACTGCCGGTCCAGGTTTCGTACCAGTGAAAGCCGATACCCCAGAAGTACTGGCTGGCCTCGGGGTCGTCGAACAAGGTGGTGGCCCGTTGGAAGATCTGGTCGCGGTTGTGGTCCCAGCCGATGAGCTTTTTGTCAGACAAGCCGTTTTTCTTGAGCGTCGGGCCCAGGAAGTTCTTCACGAAGTCGCGCTCCTCCTCGGCCGAATACACGCACGACTCCCAGGTTTGCTTAGCCATGGGCTCGTTTTGCACCGTGAGGCCCCAAATTGGAATCCCTTGACGCTCATACTCTTTGATAAACTTCACGTAGTGGTTGGCCCAGGCCTGGCGGTACTCGGGTAGGAGCTTACCGCCTTTCACCAGGCTGTTGTTGTCCTTCATCCAGGCGGGCG
Organism: Hymenobacter profundi; assembly: GCF_019334315.1. GTDB lineage: Bacteria > Bacteroidota > Bacteroidia > Cytophagales > Hymenobacteraceae > Hymenobacter > Hymenobacter profundi. Next base: position 95,969 of record NZ_JAHWGL010000004.1, on the reverse strand, counting down.
GCGACCAGGGACTCACAAACAGCGGCAGCTTGCCGCCCGCCGCCGCCGTGGCCTGCTTAATGAACGGAATGCGGTACTGCTCGTCGTGCTTCACGCTGAAGGTTTTCAGCTCCTTGTCGTTGTCGGCCACGTAGGTGTAGCTGGCGCTGGAGAAGTCGCAGCTGGCAATGTTGGTGCGGGCCAACGTGTAGCCAATGCCCTTGGTAGGGCTATAGTAGGCGTCCAGCAACTCCTTTTGCTGGGCTTTAGGCAGCTTAGCAAATACTTCGGCTGAGGCATCGGTGAGGGCGCCACCAATACCCGTGAGCGACTGAAACGTGTGGGTAGGGTCTACAAACAGGCACACCTGCGTCTCCAGCGGCTGCCCCATTTGCTGGAAGCTGAGGTCGTTATCCGCTTTGGCGAGGCGCATTTGGGTATTGGCAGCCGTGGTGTATACCTGCACTTTTTTGCCGGCGGCAGAATAGGTTTTGGCAGCTGGGGCGGTGGCTTTCTGAGCTGTAGCGCTCGGCGCGCTTAGTATACCAGCAGCTAGAATTGATAGAAGAATATTACGCATGGGTAGGAGTGGGGATGAACAGCAGCGCTGAAAACAATTGGCTACAAAAGTCTGCATCCTATTGCTTTCGGCTGCGTGCAAATTGCTCAAAATCACAACCAATACCTGTGCGCCACAATAAAACATTGGCATGCAATAGATTGTATATCCATTCTGTATTTTATTCACGGCAGAGGCAGTATACAGATAGTGAAGCACAACAGGGTGGATTTTGGCCTTATCTTAATAGTTATACCGAAAGCCTACGCAGGGGCTTGCTCAGCCCAGGGCGATGCGACCTATATTCCTTCCGCCTACCTTCGCGCTATGTCCCTCCCCTACCCCTCGTTGCTACTGGCAATTTTACTGCTAGTTGGCTTGAGCGCCCGTGCCCAGACCAACGACACCATTTCGGTCAATAAAAGTCATTACGACTTGTTCCACCCTACCCCGCGCAAGTACATGCGCCCGATGGTGCCCGACCGCCCTGGCATTACTGAAAGCCCTTACACAGTGGATGCGGGCCACTTTCAGCTGGAAAACGATGGACTGCGCCTGCTCAACTCCCGTGATGGAGACGCCCGCGACCGGTCGCTTTACCTCAACCATGTCCTAATGAAAATAGGCCTTACCAACCAGACCGATTTGCAGGTAGGGCTGAATTCCTATACCATCAACAAACATTGGGAAGATAAAGGAACGATGGATCCGGATCGGCAAGCCCGCATGGGCGATATGGTGGTGCGCCTCAAACGCAACCTCATTGGCGACGACAACAAAGGCTTTGCCTTAGCGGCCATCGGCTACGTACGCCTGCCCACCGGCAAAGAGGTAGGCGACGGGGCCGTGGAATATGGACTTCTGGTGCCAGTAATTTACATGTTACCCCACGACTGGAACATAGGCGCCCAAACCGCCGCCGAGTGGATGTACGACCGCGAAAGCACTTCGCATTTTGTGTTACTCACGCCTACCTTCACCATCGATAAGGTTTTTACGCATTGGCTGGAAGGCTTTGCAGAAGTGGTAGGGCACTGGGATACAAGCAAAAACCGCTGGCAAGCCGGCGTGAATCTGGGGCCGCAGTTCGACGTTAGCGACAATCTACAATTCGACATCGGTACGCACATTGCCCTCAACCGCCAAACAGACCACGAGTATTTCGTGGGGTTCAGCTTCCGGCTGTAGACGCTGAGTACAAGCCGTTAAAAACCACAAAAAGCCCTGTCAGCAGTGTCTGACAGGGCTTTCTTATAACCGTATTAGGTATACCGAGTGTTACACTCTAGGCGTATCCGTTGCGACGCTGCGGGTTTCGGCGTGCCAGTCGGTGATGAACCACACCAGCAGAAACACTACCCCCGAGGCCATAAAGAGGTTGCGGGCGGTCAAGTTGTCGTCGGCGAAGCCAAACAGCCAGGGCGAAACCAGAAACACCAGTCCGCTTACCAGCTCCAGCCGGCCGTGCACCAGAAACGGAATAACCTTGAGCACGCCCATGGGGAAGGCTGTGAGCAGGGTAATGAGCAGGTAGCCCGCGGCCAGTACGTAGCATACCGTGGCGTAAGTGCCCGTGAACCCAAATACGGTGGGGGCCAACGCGAAAAAGGCAACGGTCAGGTAATCGAGGATGCCATGTGCAGACGGAGACAGAATTTTCATGAGGAGAAGTGTTTGGTGAGAGAAACAGCGTACCCCGCCTTCTACGTACCTGATACTCAATAGATATTGTCGAGCTGCTATTTTTCAGCCGCATTCTTTGCCTATGCTTCAGCTTTGGCGCTCACCTTTACGTCACCCCGCTCAGGCCTTCAAATTGGCTACCCAAAATGGTAGTGTCATCGGCCTGAAGCCAGTTGCGGAGCACGGTGGCGTAGGTGGCGCGAAGAACGAAGTGATACTTCAGGTCGCCGGCGTCGAGGTCGTGCAGGTTGGGTGCGTCGTTGAGGATGCCTTGCTTCTTGAAACCTGCTGGTGGTGCCGTTGCTGGCGTTTTGACTTATCACCGGCCAAAGTCCGAGAAGGTCAGTACGAATACTGGAGTTGCTGCTGCGTCATGACACCGTCGATTCGTGACGGCCGTTGGATGCCTACCCATCCTGAAGGTTCAACCATCTACGGCGGGGCTGGCATTTGATTTTCAGCTAGAGGACAACCTTGTCTGACTTTCCGCGGTAACATCAGAAAACCACACCTTCCTTATTCTTTTCCCATGAAACGTCTCCTTTCCATAGCCGCCGCTGCTGCACTACTCACCGCTACGCTGGGCTCTTGCCGTAGCCACACCACCGACGAAACGTACCAGGCAGGCAACGGCAACCCCGAAACCACAGCCCAACAAGAGCAACTCTCACCCCGCATAGATGCGCCCAACAACGCAGGCATGGCGGATAGCGCCGGTAATGCCAGCGGTGCAGGTACTACGGGTAGCACAAGCGGTGGTACCACAGGTAACACAGGCGGCACCACAGGTAGCACCACGGGCACTACAGGTAGCATGGGTACCACCACGGGCGGCAGTACTACGGGCAGCACAGGCACCACGGGCAGCAATTAAGTAACTGTCCATAATCAAATAAAAACCGTCCTACCGAATACAGCCTTCAGCTGTATTCGGTAGGACGGTTTTTATTTGATTATCTACCCATTCTGCCCGAAACGCTACCTAAAACCGGGCGCCTACTACCACTGTCTTTTTGTACTGCCGTTGGTTGCCACTGGCTGGGTGCAGGAGTTCAATCAGCAGTACGTAGGCCCCTACGGGCACTTTGTGGCCCTGGTCGTTGAGGCCATCCCACTGCACGAAGCCGCTGAGGGGTAGGGTTTCGTTGCGCACGAGGCGGCGTATAAGCCGGCCCTGAGCATCGTAGATAGTAACGGTGGCAGCATACCCTGGTTGATCGAGTTGGTAATTCAGGGTAGTGAAATCCTGCTGCCCATCTTCGTCGGGCGTGAATACCTCGGGCTCCAGCCGAAACAGCTTATCGCCCCCAGGATCCTCCTGGTACTGCGAGTTGGGCCTACCCGGCGTGGCATAACCCACCGCGCTGGCCGCCGAGTGAAAGTTGCCCGCCGCGCTCGGCCCATCGGTCCGGATGCGCTCCAACGACACCCCATCCAGGTCGCTGAGCAGAGCCAGATGCTGCGCTTTATCGTAGGCGTAGCGGTCGAGCAGCACCCCAGCGGCCGAGCTGACGCTTACTATACCGGCATCATCGGGGTAGGTGGGTAGGGCGGAAACAGGTAGGAACGCGGCCGCATCGTGAGACGTCGGGTACTGCGCTTGCACGATATCGGGGCGCTCCGTCAGGACCACCAGTTGGCGCGGAGCCAGTACATAGGGCGCGGCCGTTACGGACTTTGTGTCCAGAGTACCGTCAGGCTTTTGGTTGCTGAGCGTCCAGCCTTGCACATCCAGGTACTTATCGGAGCGATTCAATAGCTCTACAAAATCCACTGCATACGTGCGCGGGTTGAACAGAATTTCATTGATAACCACGTCGCCCGCGGCAGGGGTGCCGGGTAGGGCAAACGTAGCCGTAGCCGCAGCGCCGATAGTATTGCCCACACAGTCTACGGCGCGTTGTACGGTTACCGTGAGGGGCTGATTGGCTTGCAGAGCCGCGCCCAGCGTGAGGTCCACCGCCCGGAAATCGGGAGCTATGGCAGTGGCCCGCGTGATGATACCCGTAGTAAGCGCATACAGCGCTACGTTCGCCACGGCGGCACTATCCAGCTTCTCTTCAAAAAACAGCCGCACAGTGGTAGGGTTAGTGGCCAGTGCCCGCAGTAGCGCAGGTGGCGTTTGGTCGGGGTTGGTAGCGCGCACAGAGTTGGCGCGGCCGGGCGTGCCACCGCTGTCATCCTGGCTGGCGGTCCAATTGGCGAGGCCGGCACAGGGGTTGGCCCTATCCACCATTTCCAGCGCCCAACCGCCGTTTTTTTTCTTACTGTCCTTGTACCACGTATCGGAATAGCTGATTTCAAACAACGTCTGCCCCGTGCGGCTGCGCAATACCAGTTGGTCGCCGGCATTGGTGAGGCTAGGGAAATTCGTTAGGCCAAATACTTTCCCGAAGCCGGCAAACTGCGCAGCCCGCGTGCTGCCGCACACCACGGCGTACTCGCCCGGTAACAGCACTGCCCCAGTCGGAAACACCGCCGGATTACCGGTGCTGCTAGGTTTCAGCAGGCGCACGCCCACTAGGTCCAGCACAGCCGTGGCACTAGGGTTGTGCACCTCCACGTATTCCGACGCGGGTAGCCCTACAACAGGCATTTCGTTGGCTAGTATTTCAGTGATAAGCACTTGGTTGAAGCCTGGCGCCACGGCAAAGCCATTGTTGACAAAGCCCACCGTAAGCGGCCCGGCTGCTGCATTGCCGTACAGATCGACCACGTTGCGTACCTCCACCGTAACGCTGCCCAATGGCAAATTGGCCGCGTAGGTGAGATGCACTACGGCAGGGTCCGCCGCGTCGCGCTCGGCGCTCAGGATTGGCGGCGCCCCGGCCGCCACCAATCGGAAACTGGCGGCACCAACGCCGGGCGCTACGGGCTCGTTGAACGTCACATCAAGCTGCCGGGCAGCCGTAGCCGTGGCTTTCACTGGGGTAGGCGGTGCGGTGTCTGTCACCCGAAAATCAGTGAAGGAATACTTCTGGCTGTTGGCCGATGAGTACGTGACGACTACCCCCACGTAGCCGCCATGCTGGTGCGTGGCATCGGTACCGGTTCCTTCCGTGGTGAAGTTGGAGCCGCCGGTCAGGTCGCGCTCCAGCGTCCAGACGTTCTGCACGGAGCGCGTCACGCGCACGCGCACCAGGTTATTGCTGGTCGAATTCAGCGTGTTATCCTGCCCATCAACCACGTACGTTGGGCTACCCGTGGCATTTTTGCGAAATAGCGCTACTTCCTTCGGTGTGCCGCCGAGGCGCACGAAATAGCCCTGCGTGCCACTGGTTTTTAGGTCGGCACGGTCGGCCAGCAGCCACACGTCGGCGTAGTTGCCGCTGCTCACCGTGTTTTTGATGTTGACCCAACACTCCCAGGTGGTGCCCGTTACGGCCTGGCAGGGCGTTACGAGTTGCAGTTGGGTGCCCGTCACGGCGGGGCCGTTGGTTTGCAGCTGCTTCTGCGCGTTGATGGTAAAGCCGGCCGCGTCGCCGGTCCAGGGTGGGTTTTGGGTGAAGTCACCGTCGGTAAACGAGTCGCTGAGCTGGGCGTGTGCGGACAGCGTGAGCAGCAGGGCTGCCAATAGCAAATAGAGTTTCACGAGGATCGAACTAGTAATTTCCGGCGCGGTGCACGTTGTATTCTCACGCAGAATACGCGCCAACCTTTGCGCATTGTATCAGGAAATCCAAGTTCTACTACAAAAAAGAGCAGCAGCGTGTACCTTTACTGTTCTACTCATTTTTAAACAACCATGAAAGTAGCCGTAGTAGGTGCCACCGGCCTAGTCGGGGGCGAAATGCTGAAAGTGTTGGCCGAGCGGAATTTCCCGGTCACCGAGCTTCTACCCGTGGCCTCTGCCAAATCGGTGGGCCAGGAAATTGAGTTTCAGGGCAAAAAATACAAGGTGGTGAGCATGGACGACGCCGTAGCGGCTTGCCCCGATGTAGCCATTTTCTCGGCCGGCGGCACCACCAGCAAGGAGGAGGCCCCACGCTTTGCCGAGGTAGGCACCGTAGTAATTGACAACTCCTCGGCTTGGCGCATGGACCCCACCAAAAAGCTGGTAGTGCCCGAAATCAACGCCAAAGAGTTGACTGCCGATGATAAAATCATTGCCAACCCCAACTGCTCTACCATTCAAATGGTGGTGGCTCTCAACAAGCTACACGAAAAATACAAGGTGCAGCGCATTGTAGTAAGCACCTACCAAAGCGTAACAGGCACCGGCAAAAAAGCTGTAGATCAACTCCTGGAGGAGCGCGCCGGCCAGGATGCCAGCAACCCCGCCTACCCCCACCGCATCGACCTGAACGTGCTACCCCACATCGACGTGTTCGAGGACAACGGCTACACGAAGGAGGAGATGAAAATGGTGAAGGAAACCAATAAGATCTTCGGCGACGACAGCATCCGCGTGACAGCCACCACCGTGCGCATTCCCGTGATGGGCGGCCACTCGGAGTCGGTGAACGTGGAGTTTGCCGAGGAATTTGACCTCGACGAGGTGCGCGAACTGCTGCGCCAGACCGAAGGCGTGGAAGTGGTAGACGACGTAAAAAATAACGTCTACCCCATGCCCAAAGACGCCCACGGCAAAGACGCCGTGCTCGTCGGCCGCCTCCGCCGCGACGAAACCCAGCCCCGCACCCTCAATATGTGGGTAGTGGCCGACAACCTGCGCAAAGGCGCCGCCACCAACGCTGTGCAAATTGCCGAGGCCATGATGAAAATGGGGTTGATTGGGTAGGCCAGTGAGGCTACCGCAGAGTTATAGCAGCAAATACCACAGTGCCCCGGTCGGACTCATCCGATCGGGGCACTGTGGTATTTACGAAAATTACAGGCAACTCAAATTATAAGAATTATTATATAATAAGTATTTGTCATTCTATTATAAGGTTAAGGAAAAAAATAATGAATCACCTTGCATACAATGATATTGGCCATTTCTATATTCGCATACTTCTTCTAAAATCCTTTCCGGAATAGAAAATTATTTGATCTTTTTTCTTTTTTTAATCATACTCATTATTACATGAAAGTAACTTTACCCTTCGCTTTGGCTGCTACATTGGCACTAGGCAGCTGCGCCTCCATTGTTAGCAAAAGTCGCTACCCTGTCGCCATCAATAGTGTGCCAGTCGGTGCCGATGTTACCGTGACCAATCGTGCCGGTAAGGAAGTATTTGCGGGCAAGGTGCCCACCGCCGTTATGCTAAAATCGGGTGCCGGCTTCTTTAAAAAGGAAATCTACACTCTCACCTTTAAAAAGGCAGGCTATGCCGACCGCCAAATGACCCTGGAAGCCAATTTAAACGGCTGGTATTTTGGCAACATCGTTTTTGGAGGCCTTATAGGAATGCTGATTGTAGACCCGGCTACTGGCGCCATGTACCGCATTGCACAGCGCGATGTGCAAGGTGTAATGGCTGAAAGTGCACAGGGTTCTATCCTCTTCAAAAATGATGGCCTTAGCATCATTTCAACGGAAGATGTACCGGCCGATCTACGCGACAAAATGGTGCCAATCGAGAAGTAATCCCCTTAAGTTAGAATCTGAAAATGGTCTGATGAAGCGAGCTTCATCAGACCATTTTTTATGCAAACGTCACCGCCGCGAAATCAAGCACTGCCTGTCGCGTGCGCTCCGGCGCCTCTAGGTAGGCCAAGTGCCCTACCTCCGCCAAAAACAGCGCGTATGTAACCGGCGCCAGTTGCGTCACTTCTATCGACTGCTCGAAGGGTACCGCCAAATCCTCTTTACCGGCAATAACGAGCACCGGAAACTGCGCCTCGCGTAGCACTTGCGTGCGGTCGGCGCGGGCGGCCATGGCCCGCAGCCCACCAATGAAGGTTTCCTTGGGCGTGGCCTTACCGATATTCTCCAGCATCCGTAGCTGCTCGGGCATCGAGTCGCGGTGGGCGGGCGCGAACAGGGGGCGCACGAAGGAGTTCATGAACTTCTCTACCCCGTGGCGCTCAATGAAATCAATGTTCTTCTCGCGGTTCTGCTTTTTCTCGTCCGTATCAGCCAGCGCCGAGGAGTTGAGCAGGCACAACCCTGCTACCAGCTCTGGGTGCTTTTCGGCTAGGGCCAGCGCTACGTAGCCGCCCATACTGTGGCCTATCAGCACGGCTTTTTCAATGTTTTGCTGCTGTAGTTGCTTGGCCACATAATCGGCCTGGGCACGCATGGAGTAGTTGGCTACGGGCGCCGTATTATCGCCGTGGCCTAATAGATCGGGTGCGAAGATGGGGTAGTCGTTGGGAAAGTCACGGGTGAAATCCGTCCATATTTCGCGGCTTTCTATGAAGCCGTGGAGGAAGACGAGGGTAGGGTGTTGATGCTGGTGCATGGTTGAGTAACGCGAAATTGTAGTAGTCTATACTTACGACTAGCCTACTCAACCTGGCTGTATTTTTTTTATGTTTTTTAACTAAAAATTACCCTCTTTATATTCCTCGATTTACTATTTATTATCAATTATTTACAATGTAAAACTGTGATACATTTCACATGCTTATCGCTTTTACTTCCAGATAAATAAATTAAAAAAATGCAATTTTTTTCAAATTTAAAAATAGCCTATTCTCTTACCTTCGAGCCACGAAATGCGCTATATATTTTCTGCTTATGTTTCCACTACTACGCACTAGTTTTAGCATCTTATGGTTATTACTACTCGCTGTTCTGCCAGCCACGGCCTCTCACTTGTTGGGCGGCGAAATGCACTATAAGTACCTTGATGCGAACGGGCCGACGGCAGCTCCGTTTCGGTACCAGGTAACCGTATTAGCGTATCTTAATAAGGAACCCTCCTCCCAGATTCCGGATGGCAGACCTTATATCACACTTAATATTTACAATAAATCTCAAGCTGGTGCTCGCATCCTGAGTCTAGAGGTACCGCGCAATAGCTTTGCAGAGGTAACCCCACCTGTTTCCGGAACTTGCGCCCTCCCTAACAGGCCGCCCCGCGTAACGCTGGCCACATACAAGACTACCGTCAATCTCCCTCTTTCGTTTGACGGTTATTACGCTGTGTTTGCTGACAACACGCGCAATGTGGGCATTATCAATCTGGTCAATTCCGGTGATACCAACATGCTGTTATACACCGAGATGGCGCCACCACTGCTCCCCAATACGTCTCCGGTCTTTTCGGACACGGCCGTGGCTGTTATTTGTCAGGGAGATACCAGCCTAATTCTCAATAATGCCTACGATGCCGATGGCGACCGGCTAATTTATTCGTTTGGCACCCCTTACCAGGGCGCGCCATTGGGCAGTACCGTTTTTGCCCCACCGCCGGGATCGGTGCTGTACGCACCGGGGTATACGGTCAATCAACCTTTCGGCAAGAATGGTTTCGCGGCGCTTAACGCCACTACAGGCTTGAGTCGGTACGCCTCTCCTGCCTTGGGCAACTTTGTGGTGGCCGTAGATGTGAAAGAATACCGCAAGCTAAACGGGCGGGAAGTACTGGTCGGTACCACCCGCCGGGATGTGCAACTGGTAGTGCGCCCTTGTCCCTCCAACCTACCACCAGTATTTACGCCATCCTCTGTTGCTGTAAAAGAATATGCCATTGAGGAAGGCCAAACGGTGCGTTTTACGGTAATGGCATCTGACCCAGAGCAGCAAAAGCTCACGATGAAGCTTAATAGTGCGCTGCTGGATGGTGCTGGGCCTTTTAACGCTACTTTCAATAATAATCCCGGGACGATAGCTACGGGAAGTGCCACGGGCTCAGCCAGCAGCACGGCCGTGGGCACCATCAACGGCAGCTTTGTATATACTGCTGGTTGCGGCGACGCGCGCGCTACACCCTACGATGTAATTATAACAGTGACGGACGACGCGTGTGGCAGCAAAAGCATTGCGGAAATATACCGCATCATGGTAACCAAAGCAGCACCACTAGCTCCTATTACGGGCGAGGCCAGCATCTGCGACCGGTCGCAACCTGTTACGTACGCTACAGCTTCTTCTAGCACCACTGGTTACCAATGGCTTGTAAGTGGCGGCACCTTGCAGGGTGCTACCACTGGTAATACCGTGCAAGTGCTTTGGGGTACTGGCCCAACGGGACGCGTCACCGTGTATAAAGCTCAGGGCTGCTTGGCCGACTCTGTTTCAAAGGTGGTAGATCTGCGACCGGGCAATGCAGTGGCTGTCAGCCCAGCCGCGAGTATATGCCCTGGCGCAAGCACTACCCTCACGGCCTCGGGTGGGCAGGACTATACGTGGACCGGCGATGGTCAGACCTTTCGTGGGGCTACGGTCACAGTGTCGCCAACGCGCACAACTACCTACACGCTTACTGCCACAACGGGTAATTGCACAATCAGCCGGCAGGTAACCGTGACCGTAGCGCCCGCACCCGTAGCCAATGCTGGCGGCAACGTAGCACTTTGTCCGGGTAGTACTACCACGCTGGGTACGACGGCCTTGCCGGGCTACTCCTACCAATGGAGCCCGGCTATCGGCCTGAGCAACACCACATCTGCCCAGCCGACCTTTAGACCGCCTACTGGTGTAGCTCAAACCTACACCTTTACTCTCACCGTCACAACCGCTACTGGCTGCACGGCCACCAGCAGCGTGCAGGTAACGGTACAACCGCCGGCCACAGTAAACGCCGGCTCCGACCGGATAACATGCGCCGCTGCGCAAACTCAGTTGGGTACGGCGGCCTTACCAGGCTACTCCTACCAGTGGAGCCCAGCTATTGGCTTGAGCAGCACCACATCTGCCCAGCCGACTCTGACGCCTACCAATGCTACGTCTGCACCTGTCGTTCTCACCTACGCAGTGCTGGCTACGGCTCCCACGGGCTGCGTCGCCCACGATACGGTTCGCATCACCGTCAATCCCCGTCCGATACCCGATAGTATTCAGGGTAGTCAATCGGTTTGCCCCACGGTTCGGGGTATTGTTTACTCAATTCGCAACCCACGGGCGGGAGCCTACCAATGGGAGGTACGCGGCGGCACCATCAGCGCGGGGCAGGGCACGAGTAGTATTCTCGTCGATTGGGGCGCCGCCACTACGGCCGGTAGTGTGCGGGCCGTTACACTCAACACTACGGGGTGTGCCTCTGAGGCCGTGGTACTGCCCGTGCGTGTTCATCCGCAACTAGCAACGGTAACGCCCAGCGGTCCTACCCAAGCATGCCTTTCCGATGGTGTGCTAACCTACCAAACGCCCTACACCAATGGCTCAGTGTATGGCTGGCAAATTGTGGGCGGCACCCAGGTGAGCACCAACCAGGGCACAGTGCGGGTGCAGTGGACCCGGCCGGGCATAGGCAAGCTCATCGTAACAGAAATGAGCAATCCAACGGGAGGTATTTGCCGCGGGCAGAGCGACACACTTTATGTGCGCGTGCTGCCTACCCCCGCTACCGATTTAGCCATCAGCGGACCCGAACGAGTGTGCGCAGCAGTCACTACTGTTTCCTTCTCTCTACCTGGCGCGCCTACCTCGCGCTATGAGTTTAGGCTGAACGGCATGGTGCTGCCGGGTGCTGCCGGAATGACTATTACGCTCCCTACCCCCGCCGCCAGCACGACACCCTATACGCTTACGGCGCAGGAAACCAACAGCAATGGCTGCCAAGGACCGCTTTACACGAAGCAACTGTTGGTAACACCTCCACTAATTATTACGGGGCCACGCTTTTATTGCCCCGAAGCCCGTACGGCTCTCACGTATACTGCCACCACGTTACCGAATGGTGTATACAACTGGGTGGTAGTCGGAGGTACTATCGTGCGGGGCCAAGGCACGGCCACGGTGCAGGTAGACATCCCGGCCGGCACGACTACGGCTACGCTTCAGGTAACAGAAACCACCAGTGCTAGCTGTACGGCCTCGCTCACTGTCGCGCCCGACAATGTTCAGGTGGCCTTGTACACAGCCTCAGTGGGCCCCACCGATGACCATCATACCACGCTGACTTTCCGAGTAACCAATCCTGTAGCTTCTACTGGTCAGGTGCGTGTAGTACGGCGGGTAGCAGGTAGCACTGGTGCTTTTCAGCCAATAGCCAGCCTGCCAACTACGGCCACTACCTACACCGACCCAGACGTGGATGCAGACCGCAACAGCTACGAATACCAGCTACAACTTCTCAACAGCTGTGGCACCGTCCTGCTTAGCACCCCGCATACCACCATCTTGGCTACGGCAACCGCCACCGAAAGCACCGGGGGCCGCGCGGTCGGCACTGCCCAGATTAGTTGGACGGCCTACCAGGGTTTCGCCGTGCAGGAATACCGCGTGTACCGCGCCACTGATAATGCACCGCCCGAATTAGTAGCGACTGTACCCGGCAATACGCTCCGCACCGAATTGGCTACTGGTGCAGCAGGCTTCAGCCAGTGCTTCCGGGTGCAGGCTGTGAGTGGAGACGCGCAGCCGCTATTGGCGTACTCCAACGACGCGTGCGTGGCCTTCGAGAATAAGCTGGGCTTCTACAATATTATTACGCCCAACAACGACGGCAAAAACGACGTGCTCTTCATCGACAACGTAGCGCTTTATCCTAATAATACGCTTACGGTATTTGACCGCTGGGGCAAGGAGGTGTACCGCACAACTAATTACCGCAACACTTACGGGGGCGAGGGCACGAGTAGCGGCATACACTACTATTTGTTTAAGCTCCCCGATGGGACTTCCTACAAGGGCTGGTTCCAGATTATGTATTAGCAGCGTTAAACGCTTGCAAGAAAACAGGGCTGTACACGACTTCGATCAGCCCTTCAACTATTGATTGAAATTTAAGGCTACGATTACCCGTGAAAGCGAGATACTCATTACGACGTTTTTTAGTTGGCTGTTTGTTGGTGTGGAACGCGGCTCATGCAGCGGCGCAGTGTCCGGCACCCGCCAGTTGCACGCCCGGCGCAGCACCCGCCGCAAATGCCATTTTTGGCATGGGCATTTACCGGGTGCAATTGGGCCAACTCGATCATACCACGCTAGGAGGTACTGATGGCTACCAGAACTATAGCTGCACCAAAACTACTACCCTAGTTCGTCAGGGCAGCTATACGCTCACCGTGCAAACCAACCCCAACGTCGATGAGAATGTGCGGGCATGGATTGACTTCGATAACAACGGTGTTTTTGACCCCGCCAAGGAGTTGGTGCTGCTTTCCAATGATGCCCGCAAGCATAGTGCTACCTTCACGGTGCCCGCCAATGCCGTGCTTCAGCAGCACCTGCGCCTACGCATCGCGGCCGATAATGCCAACGCTCCCTTCCCTACCCCCTGCTCCTCCCCCGAGTACTCGCAGACCGAAGACTATGGTGTGGTACTAACCAGTGGCACGTTGTTGCCACAAGCAGCTTTCAGCACGCCCGACAGCCTCTCCTGTAGCGGCTTGGTACAGTGGCAGGACCGCTCGCGCAACACGCCTACCAGTTGGGAGTGGGATTTTGGCGACGGCACCACCTCTACCGCGCAACACCCACAGCATCAGTATGCGGTCCCCGGCCGTTATTCTGTTCGGCTACGGGTGTGCAATGCCACCGGATGCGATGCGCTGACCAAAACAGATTACGTAGTGGTGCGGGCTTCGGCACCCCGACCGGCCACTTGCCAACCACGCACGCTAGCCTACTGCTGCGGATTTGGTATCACCCGGCTACAACTCCTGGACATCGATCAGCGCTCGGGCGACGGGGCCGAGGGGTACCAGGATTTTAGCTGCCGTTCCCAGGCTACTCTTACGGTCGATCAGCCTTACTCGCTTCGCCTCACCACAGGTGCCAACGGCCACGACGTGCGCATTTATCTGGACCGCAACGACGATGGGCAGTTTTCATCCACCGAGTTGCTCTACGAAGGCTTGGGTGTGCAAAGCCCTACCATAGCATTGGCCGTCCCTTCGCTTCCTACAGGTATGGTATATAATAAAGTGCTGCGGCTACGCGTAGTAGCGGATTTTGCCAGTGGCGCGGCGGCTAGTCCCTGCCGCGACGTTACCAGCGGTCAGGTAGAAGATTATGGCATAACGGTGCTACCCAATACAGTGCCGCCTACGGCCAGTATAGCCATGCACTACCAACAATTTTGTGGCCCGGTGCGCGTACAGTTCGATAATACTACCATTGGTACTGTCACCGCTTATCAGTGGAACTTTGGCGATGGCACCACCTCTACCCTAGCGCAGCCCCCCGCGCACACCTATACTCAACCCGGCACATACGATGTGCAGCTTACAGCCCAAAATACATTTGGCAGCACTACTGCTCGTCAGACCGTAGTGGTGGCCGGCGCCTGCCCCAGCTATTGTACCCCGGAAGGATACGGCGGCACCCCCGATATTCCGTTCTATTTCACCCGCGTGCAGTTGGCTGATCTAGACAACGTCGCACCTCGCGCCTGGGGCGTGGGCTACCGCGACTTCACCCAGCTAACGGCCACCTTGCAACTGGGAAAAACCTATGAACTACGGACTGAGTCACTGGAGCGAACCTTTGCCTCGGCCGACGTGTGGGCGCACGTGGTAGCCTGGATTGACTACAATCAGGATGGACAGATGGGACCCTCCGAGTTAGTGACGCCTCAAGCTACTAATAGCTACAGCCCGTACCGGCTCACGTTTACAGTGCCCCGCAACGCTCGGCTTGGGGCCACACGCCTGCGCTTACTGATTTATGGACAAGATCAATTGGCTTCCGACTCCTGTACACCCTTTTCTTTTAATACTTCTACGGAAGACTACACTGTACTGCTGCTGCCGGACGCCGCACCTCCCCGTGCGGGCTTTGCGGTAGACTGGCCAAACTCCTGCACAGGGACAGTGCAGTTCCGAGACCAGAGCGAGTCCGTACCGACGGCGTGGCAGTGGAGCTTTGGCGACGGCACTACTGCCAGCGAGCAGCATCCGCAGCATACCTACGCCGCTCCCGGCACCTACACTGTATCGCTGCGGGCTACGAACCGCTATGGTAGCCATACGACCACGCAGACCAACGCCGTAATCGTAACCGGCACTGCGCCTGGCGTGCGCCCGGCCGCGTGTGTTCCGCGTTCAGGAGCATTCACCTACGACTACCGGATAGCTCAATTGAAATTAGGCAATCTGGTTTACGGAGACACGCTTCGTGCGCCCGGCTACCTCGATAATACCTGCACTGCAACCACCATTCGACTGGCTCAGGGACAGGCGCAACCTTTTACCCTAATCGGCCAGAATATTTACTATCATACCTTGTACATGTGGCTGGATAGCAACGACGACGGGGAGTTTACGCCGGATGAGTTACTATTTAACTCTACCAAAGAGCCGGTTATGTTTACCCGCACTGGCACCATTACACCACCGCCCAATACCCCCACCGGCCGGCCGCTACGTTTACGGCTGGCATACCAGCAGCAGTTTGATTATTACCGGCAATTTGCTAGTCAACCCAGGCCCTGTACCCGCAATGAAGAGTACGAGATGGTGCGTGATTTTGCGGTGATAGTAGATGCGGGTGCCGTTACAGCCACTCGTCCCAGCCAGCTGTCTTCGGCTGCTTGGAGTATCTACCCCAACCCCTCTACGGGCTACGTGCAGATGCAACTTCCAACGCATATGGCGGGCAGCCACAGCGCGGAAATATGGGACGCCACTGGCCGCTTGGTGCAAACGCTCCCACTAGTCGTAGGAGCCAGGGGTACCACTGAGGCTAATTTAAGTCATCTACCGAAAGGAATTTATTTTCTACGACTAGCCCATGAGGCGTTGCCAACGCAGCGTATCAGTCTTCACTAATGCCACATAAGCCAAAAGGCCCCGCCGGACGTTGCGTCCGGCGGGGCCTTTTCATGTCAGAATCAGCAAGCTTACAGCAACACCTTTTCCACCGGCGCTAGAGCTTCTATCTTCCCGCTCATCTCGCGCACGGCGGCGGCGATACCGGCTGCGTCGAAGCCGCACTCCTTGTATAGCTCGTCTTGGGTGCCGTGTTCCACCACCCGGTCGGGGATGCCGAGGCGGCGCACGGGTAGGGAGTAGCCGTGGTCGGCCATGAACTCCAGCACCGCCGAGCCGAAGCCGCCGGGTAGGCAGCCATCTTCTACCGTCACGATGGCGCGGTAGCGACTGAATACGTCGTGTAGCATTTCCTCATCCAGCGGCTTGCAGAAGCGCATATCGTAGTGACCAGTGCTGAGGCCTTCGGCGGCTAGTTCCTTGGTGGCGCGCACGGCGTAGTTGCCAATGTGGCCGATGGTCAGGATAGCCACACCTTGGCCCTTGCGCACCACGCGACCCGTGCCTACCGTCAACTTCTTGAGCGGCGTGCGCCACTCCGGCATCACGCCCTCGCCGCGGGGGTAGCGAATGGTGAATGGACCTGCGTTTTCGGGTAGTTGGGCCGTGTACATCAGGTTGCGCAGCTCTTCCTCGTTCATGGGAGCGGCTACCACCATATTCGGAATCGAGCGCATGTACGACAGGTCGTAGGCGCCGTGGTGGGTAGGGCCATCGGCGCCGGCAAACCCGGCGCGGTCAAGGCAGAATACGACGTGCAGGTTTTGCAGGGCCACGTCGTGCACCACTTGGTCGTAGGCGCGCTGCATAAACGACGAGTAGATGTTGCAGAACGGCACCAGCCCCTGGGTAGCCAGGCCCGCCGAAAACGTAACGGCATGCTGCTCGGCAATGCCCACGTCGAAGGCGCGGTCGGGCATGGCCTTCATCATAATATTCATCGACGAGCCCGACGGCATGGCGGGCGTCACGCCCATCACTTTGTCGTTTTGCTCGGCCAGTTCTACCAGCGTATGCCCAAATACATCCTGATACTTAGGCGGCTGGGGCTTGTCGGGAGTTTTCTTGTAGATCTCGCCCGTAATCTTGTCGAACAAGCCCGGCGCGTGCCACAGCGTCTGGTCCTTCTCAGCCAGTGCGTAACCTTTGCCCTTCACCGTCACACAGTGCAGCAGTTTGGGGCCGGGAATATTCTTGAGGTCGCGCATGATGGTGACAAGGTGCTGCACATCATGTCCATCCACTGGGCCGAAGTAACGGAACTTCAATGCCTCGAACAGGTTGCCTTGCTTCAGCAAGGTAGCCTTCATGGCCTGCTCTACTCGGCGGGCAATTTGCTGAGGGTTTGGGCCAAATTTGGACAGCTTACCCAGCACGTTCCACAGCTCGTCGCGCACTTTATTGTAGGTGCGGGAGGTAGTGATGTCGGTGAGGTATTCCTTGAGTGCGCCCACGTTGGGGTCGATGCTCATGCAGTTGTCGTTGAGCACCACCAGTAGATTGGAGTTTTCTACCCCGGCGTGGTTAAGGGCTTCGAAAGCCATACCGGCCGTCATGGCGCCGTCGCCAATCACGGCAATGTGCTGGCGGTCGTGCTCACCTTTGTACTCGCTGGCCACGGCCATGCCCAGCGCAGCGCCAATGCTGGTACTGCTGTGCCCTACCCCAAAGGCGTCGTACTCACTCTCGGTGCGTTTCGGGAAGCCCGACATGCCGTGGTAGCGGCGGTTGGTAGGAAACTGGTTGCGACGGCCTGTTAAGATTTTGTGACCATAGGCCTGGTGGCCCACATCCCACACCAATTGGTCGTAAGGGGTATTGAAAACGTAGTGCAAAGCCACTGTAAGCTCCACCACGCCCAGTGAAGCACCGAAGTGTCCGCCGTAGATGGAAACAGAATCAATAATGAATTGTCGGAGTTCCTGGCTGAGCTGTACGAGCTGCTCGGGGCTGAGCTTTTTTAAGTCGTCGGGCGAGTCTATTGCCGCCAGCAGGGGACCAGGTTCAACAATCATCGTAGAGAGAGCAGAATAAGCTAGAAATAGTGTCGGTTAATCGGCCGGATGACGTTGCTCGAACCCAACCATACGTTACATGCCGTACACTAGACAAAGGTACGACTTTTCCGAAGGCGCGGTTGTACGATACCTTGCTCCTGACTTACTGCCTAGCAACCAATTCCGGGCCAGCCTGATTAATACCTACTTTTGTTTTCCCTACCCTACCTGCATATGCCACCTATTGAAGACTCTCAGGAACAGCAACTGCTTCACAAACTGCGCCCTTCGCGCATCGTGCTGCCAGTGCTGCTGGGGCTGAGTGTAGTGGGCTTCATGTTCTGGCGCAGCTACAAGCCCGGCGACCTTGCCCCACTGGCCAATGCAAAATTGCACTGGTTATTTATCACCCTACTCGTGCTTATTGCCCGCGATGCGGGCTATATGTACCGCATCCGGCACATTTCGGAGAAAGTATTAAGCTGGCGGGCTAGCATGGAGGTAATTATGGTCTGGGAATTTGCCTCCTGTGTTCTACCCTCCGCGGTAGGCGGCACCTCGGTAGCACCCTTTCTGCTAAATAAAGAAGGCATTACGTTAGGCAAATCGCTGGCCTATGTGATGGTGACGGCCCTGCTGGATAATATGTACTATGTGGTGCTGGTTCCGCTAGTGGTGCTGCTGGCCGGCGAGGGCCTCTACCCCGACGAAACCCTGCACAGCGGCCTCATCACTACCTTGCAAATTGCCTTTGTGCTGAGCTACGTGATGGTGTCGCTCTACTCCGGGCTGATGTTGTACGCGCTGTTTATCAACCCCATATCGGTGCGACGGTTTCTGGTGCGGTTCTTTTCGTGGCAGCTGCTGCGGCGGTGGCGTGGCAGCGCCTACCAGCACGGCGCCGAAATGGTAGCGGCCTCGGCCCAGCTGCGTGGCAACGGCTCGGGCTACTGGCTGCGGGCCATCTTCTCTACCATTTTCGTCTGGACGGCCCGCTACGCGGTTATCGGCTGCATTATTGCCGCTTTCATTCAGGTTACGGGCCACGATTTTGCCATGATTTTCGCCCGCAACCTTACCTACAAAGTAATTCTGTTGCTGGCTATTACGCCCGGTGGCGCAGGTATTGCCGAAGGTGCTTTCCCTACCTTCTTCGGCAAATTCATCGGCACGCCCACCATGACCAATTTCATTGTGCTACTCTATCGCATCACTACCTACTACCTGTACCTGGTATTCGGCGCCATTTTCCTGCCGCGGTGGGTAGGCCGGGTGTTTGGCCGGCGAGCAGCGGCCGAGGTTATGGCGTCGTAATGAGCCTACCCTTCCTACACAACACAAAAGGCCCGCTGACTAAGATAGTCAGCGGGCCTTTTGTGTTGTGTGTCAAAGCTAATTCGACACTTAAAACCCAATATTTCTATTGAGCTTCCAGCATCATCTGCGAGCCGTCGGGAGCTTTCAGCGTGATTTCATCCTTGGTCAGGTTCACCACGTCGAACGTCATAGAATTGGGCGCGCCAGTAGGCGTGAGGGTTATTTTCTTGGCCGTTTGGTCGAAGGTGTAGTTGCCCTGCATGCTCTGCGCGGGCGACGACATATTGAACGAACCATTGGCGTAGAATTTTAGCTCTGTTTTCTTGTCGGCGCTGGTTTGGGCCACTTTTTCGCCGGCGGCATTGGTTTCTTTGTCAGTTGTCCAGGTTTTGCTGTCGGTGCCATAGAGCAGGTTGGTTTCGCCTACTTTGTTTTCTGAGCTACAGCTAGCCATGAACAGAGACACCAGCATCAACAAACTGGCTAGGTAAGAAAGGGGAAAACGTTTCATAGGGAGGAGTGAAATGGGGTGAATAAAAGCAAATCGCACAATACGGTATAGCACTGCGCCGATATTGCGACTTCTACGCCCCTAGCTCGAAAGAGTTTACCACACGCAAGCGCTACCGTGCTCCGCACAACCAAAATGCCCGGCAAGCGTAAGTTACGCAAGACCGTATGAGGCTCAGCCACATGCGGTTTTTCCTAGTTCCCTCACCTCCTAGCATTTGATATATCATGGGACTCTTTGATTTTCTGAATAAAGGCGAAGAAAAACCTGTTGCCCCCGCCGCCGGGACGCCCAACGCCAATGCCGACACCGATTTCTTCGGCAACAGCAAAGCCGATACCACTACCGCAGCAGCTACCACGAGCGAAACCTACACGGTAGTAAGCGGCGACTCGCTCTCCAAAATTGCCAAAAATCACTACGGCGACGCCAGCAAGTGGCACCAGATTTATGATGCCAACAAAGGCACCATCGGCAGCAACCCCGACAAAATCGAGGTAGGCCAAGTGCTTCAGTTGCCTAAGCTCTAAGCTAATCCAACATATCGAAAAGCCGCTTTCTACTATAGAAAGCGGCTTTTTTATTGTGTATCCCTCGCTCCTACGACCCTGGCAGCCCAGTTGCTTTTCCTGCTACGCCTTCAAAAAAATATTTTTATTAAAGTTTGGATTTTAAAATCCTGCCTTTACATTTGCAACCACCAACCCGGTACTCCCCCAACACGATGGGGTAGTTTTTTTGAGATTTATACAGAAGTGGCGAGAGAACAGGCTCCCTGACCCACTGGCAACCATCCGCGGAAGCGCGACAGGTGCCAATTCCTGCCCGCTTGGCGTATTGCCGGCGGGAACTATAACCTTGAGTACCACATGTTGCTTTCTTCCGACATCATCCCTACCTACTCGCACACTCCGGCCGCCTCGTCGTGTTCCGAAAGTTTTGCGAGTTCTTGCGTTTCACGGGCTACTGCGCCGGTGCGAATGCGAATGTGTTGGGGTTGTCGGATGTAGCTTTTTGATGCTGCCGTAGCGCGCATCGCTCCTTTCCCTTGCCAGCACGCCGCTTCATGCCCTGCGCACGAGCGGCCCCTCTCCTCCGACGCACGCCCTGCTGCGTCCCTGGCCCGGCTCCGACAGCCCCTGGAGTTTCCCAATCCTGCTTTTTTTCTTCTTCTCTGACTCGTTTTTTCGTTTTCCATATGTCTACGCAGAACCTCCACTTCGAAACCCTCCAACTCCACGCCGGCCAACAACCCGACCCTACCACGGGCGCTCGTGCTGTACCCTTGTACCAGACTACTTCCTACGTCTTCAAAAACGCTGAGCACGGTGCTAACCTGTTTGCACTGAAGGAGTTTGGCAACATCTACACCCGCCTGATGAACCCTACCACCGACGTGTTTGAGCAGCGCGTGGCGGCTCTGGAAGGCGGGGTAGCGGCTGTGGCAGTAGGTTCGGGTCAGGCGGCGCAGTTCATCGCCCTCAACAACATCTTGCAGGCCGGCGACAACTTCGTGAGCACCACCTACCTCTATGGTGGCACCTACAACCAATTTAAGGTAGCATTTAAGCGGCTGGGTATTGAAGTACGCTTTGCCGATGGCGACAAGCCCGAGGAATTTGAGAAGCTGATTGACGACAAAACCAAGGCTATCTACCTGGAAACCATCGGCAACCCCAGCTTCAGCATTCCAGACTTCGAAAAGATTACGGCTATTGCTGAGAAGCACGACCTGCCGGTGGTAGTAGACAACACCTTCGGGGCGGGCGGCTACCTGTTCCGCCCCCTGGAGCACGGCGCGCACATCGTGGTAGAATCGGCCACGAAGTGGATTGGCGGCCACGGCACCAGCGTGGGCGGCGTGATTGTAGACGGCGGCAAGTATGACTTCGGCAACGGCAAGTTCCCGCAGTTCACAGAGCCTTCCGATGGCTACCACGGTCTGGTGTTCAACGACGTATTTGGAGTAGGCGGGCCATTTGGCAACATCGCTTTTGCCATTCGGGCACGGGTAGAGGGCCTGCGCGACTTTGGTCCCGCCATCAGCCCCTTCAACTCCTGGCAGTTGCTGATTGGCCTGGAAACGCTCTCATTGCGCGTGGAGCGCACGGTAGAAAACACCCTGAAAATTGCGAACTGGCTGGAGCAGCATCCGCAAGTGGAATCGGTGAACTACCCTGGTCTACAAAGCAGCCCCTACTACCCCCTGGCGCAGAAATACCTGCCCAAAGGCGCAGGCGGCGTGCTTACGTTCAGCATCAAAGGCTCGAAGGAAACGGCTACTCAGTTCATCGACAACCTGAAGCTAGTGAGCCACTTGGCCAACGTAGGCGATGCCAAAACGCTCATCATCCAGCCTTCGGCTACCACGCACCAGCAGTTGTCGGAAGCAGAGCAGCTAGCCTCGGGCGTGACGCCTACCTCCCTGCGCCTCTCAGTAGGCATTGAGCACTTTGAAGACATCAAAGGTGACCTGCAACAAGCTTTTGATGCGGTGAAAAACCTCGCTACCCCCGACGAGTCGGAGGAGGCGCTGCAAAAGCCAGCCAAGGAGCACGTGCAGCCGCTGGAAGTATAAGCCTGTCATTTCGAACGCAGTGAGAAATCTGAGTAAAACCTGGGGTCTTCACTCAGATTTCTCACTGCGTTCGAAATGACAATCTAATTGGTCCGGTGCCGACTGGGTTTTGTTTTTGGGGTGGGACTTTTAAACGTTCCCTCGGCACCGGCTCCAATTTGAGGTATATTCTATGCGCAGGAAGTGCGTACCGGGCGCAATACGGCGGCTGGTACCACTGCCTGCTTTTCGCGTTTTATGGAGGATTCAACTCACCTTTTTGTATCACCTGAGCCCTTTCCGCTGGAGAGTGGCACCTCCCTACCCCAGATGCAGGTGTCTTACTGCACCTGGGGTACGCTGAATGCCGCTGGCACCAATGTGATATGGGTGTGCCACGCCCTCACGGCCAACGCCGACGTGCTGACGTGGTGGCCCGGCTTGTTTGGTGCGGGCTTTTACTACGATCCGGCCGACTGGTTTATCGTGTGCGCCAATGTGCTGGGCTCCTGCTACGGCTCCACGGGGCCGCTCACGCCAGCCGCGCCCGGCGCGCCGGCGCCCTACCAGGCGTTTCCCCTGGTCACCATCCGCGACCAGGTGGCCGCCCACGAGTTGTTGTGCCAGCACCTGGGCATCACACAAATTCACACGCTGATAGGTGGCTCGCTAGGCGGGCAACAAGCCTTGGAGTGGGCCGTGCAGCAGCCTGCTTTATTCGAGCATTTGGTGGTGCTGGCTACCAGCGCCCGGCATTCGCCCTGGGGCATTGCCTTCAACGAAGCCCAACGCATGGCCATTCTGGCTGACCCTACCTACCACGCGGCCACACCCGACGGCGGCCAGGCTGGCTTGCAAGCAGCTCGGGCCGTAGCGCTCCTCAGCTACCGCACCTACGATGCCTACGGCCAAACGCAGCAGGAAGACACCGACGAGAAGCTCACTGATTTCCGCGCCAGCGCCTACCAGCGCTACCAGGGCCAAAAGCTCGCGGCTCGTTTCGATGCGTATTCTTACGTAACGCTATCGAGGGCTATGGACTCGCACAATTTGGGTAGGGAACGAGGAGGCGCAGCAGAAGCACTGGCCCGCATCCGGGCGCATACGCTGGTTCTGGGTATTTCTTCCGATGTGCTGTTTCCGCCCAGCGAGCAGCAATTCCTAGCGCAGCACATTCCCGGCGCCACCTACGCCGAAATGGACTCCCGCTACGGGCACGATGGCTTTTTGATTGAGGTAGAGCAGATTGCGCACCATTTGGCGCAGTTCTATGCTACTGCGCTAGCCCAGTAGCTACACTTGTTCACCTATATAAGTAGTGTGTTTGTTGAGTAGGTTTGCGCCGAACAAGCTGCTACGTTATGCCTACCCTCCCTCCTACCCTCCGACCCGGCGACCGGGTTGCCATTGTTTGCACCGCCCGCAAAGCCTCGCACGAAGAGCTTGCCGCCGCCGTTGCTACCCTCACTGCATGGGGCCTAGAGGTAGTACTGGGTGCGTCCACCAACGTCGCGCAGCATCAGTTTGGCGGCTCCGATGAGGTACGCCGGCAGGATTTGCAGCAAATGCTGGACCGCCCCGATATCCGCGCGATTTTGGTGGCGCGCGGCGGCTACGGCACCACCCGCATCCTCGACCAGGTAGACTTTTCTGGCTTCGCTGCCAACCCCAAATGGGTAGCCGGCTTCAGCGACATCACGGCTCTGAACTGCCATTTGCTGGCCCTGGGCCACGCGAGCATTCACGGCGTGATGCCGCTGCTATTTCATCAGGCGGGCGGTGAGGCATCGTTGGAAAGTCTGCGGCGGGTGCTATTCGGGGAGCCAGTTTCGTATGCTGTGCCGTTGCACCTGCTCAACCGTTTAGGTACGGCCGAAGGTGAGCTGGTAGGCGGCAACCTTAGTCTGCTTCAAACCATTACTGGCACCGCTTCCGATGTATCTACGGCCGGACGCATCTTGTTTTTAGAGGATGTAGAGGAGTATCTCTACAGCATCGACCGGATGCTGGTGCACCTTGACCGCACCGGCAAGCTGCGTAATCTGGCGGGCTTGGTGGTCGGTCACTTCTCGGCTCCGCAGGACAATACAGTGCCTTTCGGGCAGACGCCCGAGGAAATCATTGCTACCTACGCCAACAAGTATAATTTCCCGGTAGCATACGGCTTCCCGGTAGGCCACGAGCCCGAAAATATGGCGCTGGTGGTGGGGCGCAGGGCACGGCTACTGGTGAATAGGGACGGTACACAACTACAGTACTTATAAAAGCAAAGGGCCACCGCGTTGTAACGCGGTGGCCCTTTGCTTTTATAGATAACTTGTTTACTCGCCGTAAATCGTCGTCAGCACCGTTTGGCCCACGGCTTTCAGCGTGCGCTTGTCGATGATGTCCATATTATCGAGGGTAGTGTGGTGGTAGGCGGGGAAGTACTCGTCGCCTACGGGTAGGTGGTCGATGATGTCGATAGTGCGCACACCGGCCTGATTGGTGTATACGTGGTCGTCGTCGATACCGGGGGCGCTTTGGAACAGGAAGTAGTCGGAGTAGCCGAGGTTGGAGGCGTTATTCCACACCTTATCTACTACGTCTTTAGCGTTCTGCACCGACAGCTCCTCGCGGCTGAATTTGGCGTTTTGAGCGCCTACCATATCCAGCAGAATGCCGAAGCTAGGGTTATAATTAGCTGGCACCTTGTTCTTGGCCCAATATTGTGAGCCCAGGCACCAGCTATCGGTACCGTCGGTAATGCGGTTTTTCAGGTCGCTCTGGGTCGATTCGTCATAACCGTAGTCTTCCGAGTCGAACAGGATAAAGTCGACGCCCACATTGGGC
Source organism: Hymenobacter profundi (assembly GCF_019334315.1). Taxonomy (GTDB): domain Bacteria; phylum Bacteroidota; class Bacteroidia; order Cytophagales; family Hymenobacteraceae; genus Hymenobacter; species Hymenobacter profundi. Next base: position 70,764 of record NZ_JAHWGL010000004.1, on the reverse strand, counting down.
TCCAGGCTATCGGGCTGCATGCTGAGCTGGCGGGCCATTTCCAAGGCAATGCCCACGCCGCTGGCGCCGTCGCTGGCCCCATCGAGCGGGGCGTTTTTGTTCTCTTTGTCTTTATCAGCAAACGGGCGCGTGTCCCAGTGGGCAAACACCGCCACGCGCCGCCCCGCCTGCGGGTTGAACTGCGCAATGATGTTGCGGCTGCGCAGCATCTTACCATCAAACGCCATCGCCTCAAACGGCTGCTCGCGCACACTTAGCCCAAAGCTTTTAAACTTGTCTACAATCCAGTTGCCGGTGGCTACGTGGGCCTTGGAGTTGGGCACACGCGGCCCAAACGCTACCTGCTTAGCTGTGTAGGCATAGGCCGAGTCGGCGTTGAAAGCGGGGGCTTTGGGTAGGGCAGGCGTTTCGGGTGCGGTGGCGGTGGTTTCGGCCTGGTTGTCTTTCTTACAACCCGTTACGAGCAGCAGCAACGCCAGCGCAGGAGCCAGCCAGGAGAATTTTTGGGTCATTTTATTGAAATAAATAGCGCGCTAAGAACGTCATTCCTCGACAAGCCCAGAATGACGGTCAGACGAAGTGATTTTCTACGTCAAAACGTATTGCGTTAACGACAAACCTACTCTTCGCTGTACGCCCAATCAACACCTGCTTTGGTGTCTTTCACCACAATGCCCTGCTCTTTAAGCGCGGCCCGGATTTCGTCCACTTTTGCGTAGTCTTTGGCAGCTTTGGCTTCTTGGTAGAAGTGCAGCGTGAGGTGCAGCAGTTGCTCGGCGTCGGCGCGAGGCTCGTCGGCCAGGCCCAGAATGTCGGTCACCAACGCACGGTAGGCAGCGGTAGTTTCCTGCAACGCAGCCTCGCTCACGTTGGCGAGGGTAGCCAGATTGGCTCCGTAGCCGTTCAGCTTGCGCAGCAGGTTGAACAGGCTGGCCACGCAGCGGGCCGTGTTCAGGTCGTCGTTGAGGCCCACGAAGCAGTCGGCCGTCAGCTTGCGCAGCTCAGCATCGGCCTTTTCAGTGTCGGGGGCGCGCTCGGTACCTTCGGGTAGGGCCAGCTTGTCGAGTAGGCGCAGGCCGTTCATGAGCTTACGGTAGCCTTTGCGGGCGGCTTGCAAGCCGTCCTCCGTCACATCTACGGGCGAGCGGTAGTGGGCTTGCAGCAGGAAGAAGCGCACCACCATGGGCGAAAACACCTGCGACAGCGCCTCGGTGGTGCCGGCAAACAAGTCGGTGAGGGTGATGAAGTTGCCCGTCGACTTGCTCATCTTCGTGCCGTTCACCGTAATCATGTTGTTGTGCATCCATACCTGCGACTCATCGGTGTGCGAGTGACTGGCTTGGCTCTGGGCAATTTCGCACTCGTGGTGCGGAAACATCAGGTCCAGTCCACCGCCGTGGATGTCGAACTCCTTGCCCAGGTACTTGCGGCTCATGGCCGAGCACTCCAGGTGCCAGCCCGGAAAGCCTTCGCCCCAGGGTGAGGGCCAGCGCATAATGTGCTCGGGCGACGCGTTTTTCCACAACGCAAAGTCCAGCGGGGAGCGTTTCTCGCTCTGGCCCGCCAAGTTGTCGCGGGTGCCGGCCAACAGCTCGTCGATGTTGCGGTTGGAGAGCTTGCCGTAGTTGTGGCTCTCGTTGTAGGTAGGCACATCGAAATACACTGAGCCGTTCACCTCGTAGGCAAAGCCGTTGGCGATGATTTCCTCGATCATCGTGATTTGCTCGGTGATGTGGCCAGAGGCACGAGGCTCGATGTCGGGCGGCAAGTTGCCCAACTGCGCCATGTGGTGGTGGTAGCGGTGGGCGTAGGTTTCGGCCACTTGCATGGGCTCCAGCTGCTGGGCGCGGGCCTTCTTTGCCAGTTTGTCCTCACCCTCGTCGGCGTCGCTTTCGAGGTGGCCTACGTCGGTGATGTTGCGCACGTAGCGCACGGTGTAGCCAAGGTAGCGCAGGTAGCGCGTCAGCACATCAAACACCACCGGGCCACGGGCATTGCCTAGGTGCGCCTCGCTGTAGACGGTAGGGCCGCACAGATACACACCCACAAACGGCGCGTGTAGAGGTTCGAACGGGGCCTTGCGGCGCGTGAGGGTATTGTAGAGGGAAAGCGGGTGCTCCATGAAGGCAAAGGTAAATCGCAGATATTGCTGATTCAGCGGCTTGCACTGATTTTGTGTGCGGCCGTCAGACAAACAATTAGCGAGTAAGAACAGCTAACTAGTTCGAGGCCGTTTCGTTTCCGGCGTCCTGTTTTTTCTTGTTTTATGACGCAACTAAGTACAAAAGTCAGTTTGCGTAGTATAAAGTCGAAGCTCAACAGTATATAAAGTTCAATTGCCAGTACATAACACTACTTTGCCGGTGTTGACACGTGCAAACGGTAGCGCGCCGTGAGTGGAAAATGGTCGGAATACGGAATTTCGCGGTGCACCTGCACGTCGTCGATGGTCCACTCATCGCTCACAAATTGATTGTCGATGCGCACGAAGGGTATGCGGCCGTTGTAGGTGGCCCCTACCCCGTTGCCGATGCTGGCCCAGGCGTTTTGGTAGCGGTCGGCTAGTTGGTCGTAGCTGTAGCTATAGGGCAGGTCGTTAAGGTCGGCGCAGAGTAGTAGTGGGTAGGGGCTACGGTCGAATCGGCGCGTGAGCGAGTCGATCTGCACGCTGCGCGCCACCATGCCGCGCCGGAACCGCGCCAGCAGCCCACGGCCTTTCTGCTTGAACCCGGCCTTGCTGGAGTAGCTGTCCACAATGTCGCGCTCCTCCATGCTCATGCTTTGCAGGTGAAAGTTGAACACCCGCACTGTGTCGCCGGAGGGTAGACGTAGGTCGGCAAACATGGCGTGGTTCTGCGTGAGCTTGCCAAAGGAAATGGTGCCGCGGTTGACAATCGGGAACCGCGAGAAAATGGCTAACCCAAATTCCGCTCCTATACTGTTTGTCAATGATTTCGACACGAACACTTCCCTACCCTGCGCCGGCCCAATGCGTCGTACAGCATTGAACACGTCGCCATCCTGAGTGGCTTTGGGCTCGTTGTAGAACTCTTGCAGGCAGATGATATCGGCCGGGTTAGTGGCAACCCACTCAATTAGCCGGCGAGAGGAAGTGAGGCCCGCATCGCGTAGCTGTGGGTATACATTGAAAATGCGCACGTTGGCGCTGAGCACCCGCACCAGCTGGCCAGGCGCGCTGGTAGGCGGCACCACGTGCAGTGGGTGCAGCGCTAGCCCACGCTGGAAGTGCGGCCACGTGAGCACCGCCACCAACAGCGGCAACGCTGCTACCCGCCAGCTACGCAGCAGCCAGTAGAACAGGGCGCCCACGTTGAAGCCCAACGCCACCGGCAGGGTAAGAGCGCCAAACGCCGCAGGCCAGAACGTGCGGGCCGGCACTTGCATGCAGGCAATGGTCACCAGCACCCACAGGATGATGAGCAGGGTAGACTTAAAAGCAAAGGAACGACGCACAGGCACTACGGCGTGGCACAGGCCACGAAAATCGGCGGAAAAGCAGGCCTGCGCCGGCAACGCGGGTCCGCTGGCAAAGGTAGGATTTCGGGGCGGATTGGCGACAGCGGAAGCACTACAAGCCTGATCTTTTGGCAACTTTGGAAGGGCAGGAAACAGTTTTTTGTCCGTACATTACCTGCGTTTTTACCTTATCCGCCTATGCTTATTTCTACCCTACGCACTGGCTTGTGCGCTTTGATTACTAGTTTGATTACCAGCACCCTACCGGCGTTTGCGTCTGCTACGCCGGATGCGCGCACGCTGGAGTTTGTGGAGAACCGCGGGCAGTGGAACGACCAAGCTGCTTTTGCGGCCGAGCTACCCGCTGGCCGCCTGTTTCTGAGCCCTACCCGCTTCACCTACGCCTTTGTAGACCCGGCGGCCCTGCGCGCCCACCACGACCACGTAGCGGCGGAAATCACCGACCAAGTACGCGCGCATGCTTACAGCGTGGAGTTTGTGGGAGCCAACCCCGATGCCGTGCTGCAAGGAGAAGAGCCCACTGCCGGGCAGCGCAACTATTTCCTGGGCAACCAGGAAGAGCGCTGGGCCAGCGCCGCGCAGGGCTACCACACGGTACGCTACGACAAGCTCTACCCTGGCATTGGGATGCGACTGTATGAAAACAGCCGGCAGCTACTGGAGTACGATTTCACGGTGCAGCCCGGCGCCCAGCCCGAGCAAATCAGCCTGCGCTACGACGGTGCCCAGCTGCGCCTCGACCACGGCAACCTGGTAATTACTACCAGCGTGGGCCACGTAACGGAGCAGGCCCCGCAGGCCTGGCAGGAGCGTAACGGCCGGCGGGTGGCCGTACCAGTGGCCTTTGTGCTCACCGGCAACACGCTCACGTTTCAGCTGGGCAAGTACGACCACCGCCTGCCGCTTGTCATCGACCCTACCCTGGAATTTTCGTCGTTCACCGGCTCCACGGCCGACAACTGGGGCTTCACGGCCACCTACGATGCCCAGAGCAACATGTATTCGGGCGGTACGGTATTCGCCCTCGGCTTCCCAGTGTCGCGCGGAGCGTACAGCACCAGCTGGAGCGGCAACACCGACATTGGCATCATTAAATACAACACCAAGGCGAGCGGCACCGCTACCCGGTTATACGCCACTTACATAGGAGGTAGCGGCGCCGAGGTGCCGCAGAGCCTAGTAGTGAATCCGCAGGGTGAGCTGGTGATACTGGGTTCTACCAGTTCCGGCAATTACCCAACCAGCGCCGGCGCCTACGACCGCACCTACAACGGCGGTACCACCTTCACCCCCGATCCGGGCCTGGACTACCCCGGTGGCTCCGACATCATCATCAGCAAGCTCAGCGCAAACGGCAGCGCCTTGCTGGCCTCTACCTACCTGGGCAGCTCCGCCAACGACGGCATCCTGGAGCGCATTGGTGATGACCTGGTGCAGAACTACGGCGACCAGTTTCGGGGCGATGTCACCACCGATGCCGAGGGCAATGTATACCTGGCTTCTTCCACTACTGGCAACAACTTTCCGGCCACAGGCTTCCAGCGCCGTATGGGGGGCGGTATTTCCGATGCGGTTATCTGCAAGTTCTCGGCTGATCTGCACACGCTGGCGTGGAGTACGTATTTGGGCGGTGCCGGCAACGACGCGGCCTACTCCATTCAAGTAGATAAGGCGCACGAAGTCTTTATCTGCGGTGGTACTGTCAGCAGCAACCTGCCCGGCACCACCGGCAGCTACCGCCCTACCCGCCAAGGTGGCATCGATGGGTTTGCGGCCCGCATCAGCGCCGATGGCGCTACTTTGGAGCACCTCACCTACCTGGGTACCAGCGCCACCGACCAAGCGTATTTTTTGCAGCTTGATGGGGATGAGAACGTCTATATTCTGGGTCAGACACGTGGCCGGATGACGGCTACCGCGGGCGTGTATGGCGTCCCGAACGGCCATCAGTTTGTGCAGAAGCTCGACCACAACCTCACGCGCAGCGAATACATCAGCACCTTCGGCTCGGGCGCCGCCGACCCCAACATTTCGCCCACGGCTTTTCTGGTAGACGAGTGTGAGCGGATTTATATCAGCGGTTGGGGCGGCAACACCAACTACAGCGGCAACACCTACAGCCTGCCTACAACGGCCAACGCCATTCAAAAAGAAACCGACGGCTCCGACTTCTACCTGGCCCAGTTTACGCCGGGCATGGTGCGGCTGGAGTACGCTACCTTCTTTGGGGGCACCGGCCGCTCTGGGGAACACGTAGATGGTGGTACCTCGCGCTTCGATAAGCGGGGCGTGGTGTACCAGGCTGTGTGCGGTGGTTGCGGGGGCAATTCCAGTTTCCCTATACCACCTGGCGCCAGCACGTATTCCAGCACCAACCGCAGCAGCAACTGCAACAATGCCGCGTTCAAGATTGACTTCCTGCCGGTGCGCTCCAACCCCGGCCCGGTGCGCTACGTGTGCGCCAGCGCGTCTCCTATGACGTTGGGCGGCACGCCCGCCGGTGGCACTTGGAGCGGCCCTGGCGTGACCCGAACCGCTTCGGGCTCCTACCAATTCTCGCCGGCCAACCTGAGTGCAGGCTCCTACTTCCTTACCTACTCCGCCCCCGTTACGGGCACCTGCGTGAGCAGCACCACCGTGCGCTACGTGATAACGGGCACGTTGCCCGTCGCTCTTACAGCCATGCCTACCCTATGCGTCAGCAGCACGGCGGCCCTACCCCTTGCGGCCGCCGTAGCCGGTGGCACCTGGAGTGGTCCTGGCGTTGCAAACAACAGCTTTACCCCCAGCCGGGCCGGCGCGGGCACGCACACGCTCACGTATTCGCTCGCCGACACGGTGAGCTGCACTGTGTCTACGATGGCCGTCACGGTGCAGCCGCTCCCTATCATTACCACCAACCCAGTTATTACGCTCTGCGCCGACCAGCTACAAGCGTTTCAACTGCCGGCGGCTTCTCCGGCCGGGGGCACCTGGACCGGCACGGGCGTATCGTCGTCCGGCATGTTCACGCCACCCGATACCAAGGGCAAAGGCGCTAACATCACGCTCACCTACCGCTATGCTACCCTTGATGGCTGCGAAAACACCGGCACCCAACAGGTAGTACTAGCCCCCGTTTCTGCCTCCAACGTGGTCCTGAACGTACCCGAATGCACCGCCGCCCCACAGTACGCGGGGTTGGCCCCGTTCACCGTGCAGTTTGAGCCGATACTACCCGGCGGCAGCTATGAGTGGGACTTCGGCGACAACACGAAATCCACCGACGCCAACCCCAGCCACGAGTACACCAAAGGCGGCAGCTACCGCGTGCAGCTAACGGCCCGCTACGCCAATTGCGTGGTCGTGACGCAGTTTGCCCCCGTGGAGGTAGGCGACGTGTTCGTGCCTAATATTTTTACGCCCAACCACGACACCAAAAACGAAACCTTTGTGCCGCGCTTCAGCTGCCAGCCAGCCGCCCTGAAAATGTTCAACCGCTGGGGCACGAAAGTGTATGAAACCGAGACGTACCGCAACGACTGGCACGCCGACAATCTGCCGGATGGGGTGTACTATTATCACCTCCGCGACACGGCCGGCCGCACGATTAAAGGTTGGGTAGAAGTCAGACGTTGAGTATGATTATATGAACAAGTTGTAAATTTTCAATAATATCGAATTTCAAATATTATCCTTCTATATAAGTTAAGTACATTTAAATTATATTTTATCATTTTAACAAACAGGCATTTACATCGTATTTACTTATAGCTTTTCCTACAGAGAGAATATCACTTGCCTTAAACCGCAGTAGCTTATTTTCTTCACTTTTTTTATTTAATATTAAAGCACTGATTGTAGCCTATCTTTTAGTTCTGCCTTCGCCTTCTGTAAGCAAACGATATACAAGAGATAGTGCATAGCTGCTGAATACGTTCTGTTTGTGGCGTGATGCCACATCGCCTAACGCAACAGGCACTTTGTTACCGATGGTACGCCTGCTTCTATATATACATATACCCGAACCCTGTTTCTAGTTGTTTTATTTTCTCTTATTTCCATGTCACGTGTGTTCTTATATGCTACCGGCCGCTACCTGCTGCTGGCTGCGTTACTGAGTGGCTGCGCTGAAGAGTCGGGTCCCACGCTAGTCGAGGGCCAGGTCGTGGACAGCCAGACTCAGCAGCCCGTGGCTCACGCCACGGTGCAGGTTGAGCAGGCCAGCCGCGGCGGCGGCTTCGGCAGCGGCGGCTATGCCCCCGTCGGGACCAGCTACCCCACCGACGCGCAGGGGCGCTTTCGCTTCCGCTTCGAGACCGAAGACGCCAGCGACTACATCGTGCGCGCCAGCACCCCGCTGGGCCACTTCACCGACTGGCTCAAGGCTCCCAGCCTGAAGGGCGGGCGCCAGAACCAGGGCCTGCAAGTGCCCGTGCTCGCCCCCGCCTGGATCAAGGTGCAACTCGTTGATGAACCGCCTAAAAGCCGGGTTCGGATATTTTTTTCCGGTTTTGGAGGTGGAGGCTATACTTTGAACTTCCCACGCGACACTTCCGTGGTCTTTCCTTACTACAATACCACGGAGGGATTTATCTACTGGCGCATTACCCCTGACCTCTCCCCCGAGGTTACAGGCCAGCACATCTTACCACTCATTCCATTAGACACTGTCACGGTGCGTATTCCTTTTTAGATAGACGAAGAGTAAACTACTATTTATTTAGGCACTACCCAACCCTTCCTCCTGCGCGCCACCGCGGCCGGCGGCACTTAGAGCAACTCCTACGTTATGGTCGACGGTCTGTTTACGCCACCTGCAGGCTTCACCGGTTCGGCCAAGCTTACCTGCTAACGCTGCGCATACTCAAGCACCACTACCCGCACCGTGCGGGTGGCTACCCTGCCTACTCCCCAACTCTATTCAGAAAACCGGAAAACGCCCCTCCGCATTTTATCCCTAGGTGCCACTACCACCTAGTATTTTGACGATAACACGCAAGGAGCTGGCAGTACTGTGTAGCACACCTATACCATAGTTAAGCGCTGTCACCCTACCATCATTCTGCCTTATTATAATGATAGCCTGTGTCGGCTGCCGCTCACGCTCGCGGCTGTGGACGTGCTGCCAGCCTTCACGCCGCCTTACATCATCACCCCCAACCACGACCATATAAACGACTTTTTTCAAGTTACCACCAGTTGCCCGCCGCAGTTGCAAATCTTCTCGCGTTGGGGAGCCAAAGTGTACGAGTCGGCGTCCTACCAAAACGACTGGGACGGCGGTACCCATCCCGATGGCGTGTACTACTATCTGCTGTACTTGGCAGACGGTCGAACAGCCAAAGGTTGGGTAGAGGTACGCCGGTAACTTCACATTAATACAGGCCGCATTACATGAACTAAGTGGCCCTAACATAGTGTTATGCTATTATAGTACTGCTGCCCCTCTCTACTATGCAACAGTAAGTGGGCCACAGGTTGCGAATTGCATTCTTATTTCGTACCTTTGCCCCACTTATTAGCTATCGTGAAGAGGGGACGCGCAGTCCCCTCTTTCTTTTGCCCCCTGCTTTTCTGCCTATGAAGTTTGATCGTGACCGCATTGCCGAGCTGTTGCAAGCCTGCCTGCCCGATGACGCCAACCTGTTTGTGGTAGGCCTGACGGTTTCGGATGCCATTCGGCCCAAAGTCACCGTCACGCTGGATGGCGAACAAGGAGTAGGGATTGACGAATGCGCGCAGGTGAGCCGCCGGCTAGCCCGCCGCATCGAAGAGGAATACAGTGAGGAAGCCAGCTACACGCTGGAAGTCACCTCGCCTGGCGCCGACCAATCCCTCACCGACCCACGCCAATACACCCGGCACGTGGGCCGCTCCTTGGATCTGAAGCTCACCGATGGCACCGAGAAAACTGGTGTATTGGAAGAAACCACCCCTGAAGGCATTCAGCTGGCGGAGGTAGTGAAAGAAAAGAACAAAAAGAAAACCCTACCCGCCGCGCACATTCCGTTTGCGGATATTGCGGAGGCCAAAGTGGTTATTTCATTTAAATAACTGGTTAATAGTTAAGTACTGACAGGTTGAATTGCTGAATGGTTGTTTGCTCTAGCTGAACTCACCGACCGTTTATCATTCAATAAGCAGCCATTTAACAATTCAACAATTTAATCTTCAAATTCGATGAACAGCAACGTCCTGATCGAATCGTTTGCCGAGTTTGCCCGATCCAAGAACATTGACCGCCCCACGATGATGAGCATCCTGGAGGACGTGTTCCGTACCATGATCCGCAAGAAGTATACGACCGACGAGAACTTCGACGTCATTATCAACGTGGACCAGGGCGACTTGGAAATCTGGCGCAACCGGGAAATTGTAGATGATAACTCCGAGGATATCTGGGATTTCGACAAGATTCCGTTGGCCGAAGCCCGCAAGATTGAGGCTGACTTTGAGGTAGGCGAGGAAGTAGCCGAAGACGTGAAGCTCGAAGATTTCGGTCGTCGTGCTGTGCTGATGGCCCGTCAGACGCTGATTCAGCGCGTGAAAGACCTGGAGCGTGACAATCTCTACCAGCAATACAAAGACATGGTGGGTGAAATTATCACCGGCGAGGTCTACCAGGTTTGGAGCCGCGAGGCGCTGATTCTGGATAAAGAAGAAAACGAGTTGGTATTGCCCAAAGTAGAGCAGATCCCCAAGGACCGCTACCGCAAAGGTGACACCATCCGGGCCGTAGTGCACCGCGTGGATGTATTAAACGGTACGCCCAAGATCATCCTGTCGCGGGCAGCACCGGCGTTCCTGGAACGTTTGTTTGAGTTGGAAGTGCCCGAGATTTATGATGGCCTTATCACCATCAAGAACATCGTGCGCGAGCCTGGCGAGCGGGCCAAGGTAGCCGTTGAAAGCTACGATGACCGTATCGACCCGGTAGGTGCTTGCGTGGGCATGAAAGGCTCGCGTATTCACGCCGTGGTGCGGGAGCTGGAAAACGAGAATATCGACGTCATCAACTACACCGACAACTTGGAGCTATACATCGCCCGGGCTTTGTCACCCGCGAAGTTGACTTCGATGAAGATAAACGAACAAACTGGTCGGGTTTCGGTGTTCTTGAAGCCGGACCAAGTGAGTCTGGCCATTGGCCGGGGCGGTGCCAACATCAAACTGGCTTCGCGGCTGGTGGGCATGGAAATCGATGTGTTCCGCGACGCGGGCGATTACGAAGAGGACATTGCCCTCGACGAGTTCCGCGACGAAATTGAGGAGTGGATCCTTAATGAATTCAAGAAAATCGGTCTCGATACTGGCCGCGCCGTATTAGCGGTCAGCAAAGAGGATATCGTGCGGCGCACGGAGCTGGAGGAGGAAACGGTACAAGATGTTTTCCGCATCATCCGCCAGGAATTTGAAGCCGACGAAGAGCAAACAGAACCAACCATTTCCGACGACGCGCAATGAGGGCGCGGCGGCCGGTACGGCAAAGACGCTAAATCACGCCAGTGGCGCGACTTAGCGTCGGCTGACAAGATTTAATATAGTAACTTTGCAACTGGATAAGAGTATCGTTCGCGAGCATAGAATGGCGGAAGCAGCAACCAAACGGCTGAATCAGGCGGCCAAAGACCTGAACGTCGGAATTTCCACGATTGTGGACTTTCTGTCGGAAAAAGGCATTGATATCGATAATAAACCGACCACGAAATTGACGGCCGAGCAAGTACGCATGCTCAATAAGGCCTTCGAATCGTCGGTGCAGGATAAAATCGAGGCGGCCAAGCTCAGCCAGGCCAAGCGCCAGACGGAGCAAGAAACCGTCCAGCCCAAACCCGAGCCAGCTCCGGCTCCTAAGGCCAGCGAACAACCCGCTGCGCCCAAACCCGCTGAGCAGCCTGCTCCCGCAGCGGCTGTACCGGTGGCTGCTATGCCATCGGTCCCTGCTGCTCCCGCCCAGCCCGAAGCACCCCGCGTGCCTGGGCTAAAGGTGTTGGGTAAGATTGAGCTGGATGCCAAGGGTCGCCCCGTGCCACCCCGACCTGCTGCGCCGACACCTGCTCCCGCCGCCGCTACGCCGGTCCCAGCCCCAGCTCCCAAGCCGACGGCTGCTCCTGCACCAGCGCCAGCACAATCCGCCCAGGAAAAAACACCGGCCGCTCCGCAGCCAGCACCAGTTCCTGTAGCGGCTGCGCCTACTCCCGCTCCGGCGGCACCGGCACCGGCACCAGTAGTAACTACGCCAACGCGCCCAGTTGCTCCGGCTCCAACTCCGACACCCGCGACACCTACTGCTACCCCTGCTCCGGTTCCACCCGCGGCCCCGGCTGCGCCAGCGGCTACGGTTACTCCTGCTGCTTCAGCAAAAGCTCCGGAAACGCCCTCCGCAGCTCCAACGGCTCCAGCCGAAGAAGATTCAACCATCGTAGCGAAGGCCGATCAGTTGAAAGGCCTCACGGTACTGGGCAAAATTGAGCTACCCGTAGACTCATCGCGACGCGGTGGCCGGCGGCCTGTGGCTTCATCTGATGTGCGGAAAAGCGGCATCGGTGCGGACAAAAAGAAGCGGCAGCGCATTCCTACCCCTGGTGGTGGAACTGTCGGGCAGAACCAGCCCGGCCAGCAAGGCCAACAAGGAGGCAACCGCACCGGTGGAGGTCGTCCCGATCAACAGCGCGGCAATAACCGTCCTGGCCAAGGTAACCGCAATCAGCCAGCTCGTCCGGCCGTAGCCAATACGCCCGAGCAGAACGATAAGCAGATCCAGGAGCAGATTAAAGCAACCCTGGCGAAGCTTAGCGGCAACAGCAACAATAACAGCCGCGGTAACCGCGCCAAATACCGCCGCGACAAGCGGGCTGGTGTGGCCGAAGCTACCGAGTTGCAGCGTCAGCAAAACGAGCTGGACTCGAAGACACTGAAAGTTACCGAGTTCATCTCGGCCAACGACCTAGCCTCGCTGATGGACGCGTCGGTTAACGACGTAATTAAGGTGTGCCTGAGCATGGGCATGTTCGTATCCATCAACCAGCGCCTCGACGCGGAAGCCATTACCGTTATTGCCGATGAGTTCGGTTATGACGTGGAATTCCTGTCGGCGGAGGAAGAGGAGACCGAGATGGAGATTGTGGACGATCCGGAAGACCTCCGCGACCGTGCTCCGATTGTTACCATCATGGGTCACGTCGACCACGGTAAAACGTCGCTCCTAGACTACATTCGCGATGCGAGCGTAGCTAAGGGTGAGGCCGGTGGTATCACCCAGCACATTGGTGCCTATGAGGTGAAAACGCAGTCGGGCAAGCCAGTTACGTTCCTTGATACGCCGGGTCACGAAGCATTTACGGCCATGCGTGCCCGCGGTGCCAAGGTAACGGACATCGCCATCATCGTGGTAGCTGCCGACGACTCGGTAATGCCACAGACGAAAGAAGCCATCAACCACGCGCAGGCAGCTGGTGTACCCATCATCATCGCGCTCAACAAGATTGACAAGCCCGGCGCCAACCCCGAGAAAGTACGGGAGGAGTTGTCGGCTATCAATATTCTGGTAGAAGAATGGGGTGGTAAGTATCAGTCGCAGGAAGTATCGGCCAAAACCGGTATTGGTATCGACGATCTGCTGGAGAAAGTGCTGCTCGAAGCGGAACTGCTGGAATTGAAAGCCAACCCCGACCGCAATGCCGTAGGTACGGTTATCGAAGCCTCTCTGGACAAAGGCCGTGGCTACGTAACCACCGTGCTGGTGCAAACCGGTACGTTGCAGGTAGGCGACATCGTGCTGGCCGGTCCGCACTACGGCCGTGTGAAGGCCATGACAGACCACCGCGGCAAGAAGATGAAAAAAGCTGGCCCAGCTACTCCGGTGCAGGTGCTTGGTCTGACTGGTGCCCCGCAAGCTGGTGACAAAATTGTAGTGATGGACACAGAGCGCGACGCTCGTGAACTAGCTACGCAGCGTCAGCAACTGGCTCGCGAGCAGAGCATGCGTACCAAGAAGCACATCACGCTGGATGAGATTGGTCGTCGTTTGGCTATCGGTTCGTTTAAAGAACTGAACGTGATTGTGAAAGGCGACGTGGACGGCTCGGTGGAAGCACTGGCCGACTCCCTGCTGAAACTCAGCACGCCGGAGGTAGCCGTGAATATCCTGAACAAAGGGGTAGGCGCGATTTCCGAATCGGACGTGTTGCTGGCATCGGCTTCCGACGCTATCATCATCGGCTTCCAGGTGCGGCCCTCGCAGAGTGCCCGCCGCTTGGCCGAGCAGGAGCAGATCGATATCCGTCTGTACTCTATCATCTACAATGCCATCAACGAGGTGAAGGATGCCATGGAAGGCATGCTGGCCCCAACGGTGCAGGAGGTGACGGTAGCTACGCTGGAAGTACGTCAGGTGTTCAACATCACCAAGGTAGGCACCATTGCCGGCTGTATGGTGACGGAGGGCTCTGTCAACCGGAATACCCGAGTGCGCGTGGTACGCGACGGCATCGTGCAGTATACTGGCGACGTACAGGCCCTGAAACGCTTCAAAGACGACGTATCGGAAGTGCGCCAAGGCTACGAGTGCGGTATCAGCATCAAAGGCTACAATGATTTGCAAGAAGGCGACATCATTGAAGGCTTCGAGGAAAAGGAAATCAAGCGGACGCTGTAAGCAACTGCTTGGATTTTCAGCAAGTACAAAACGCCCCCGGCTCTTATGGAGCCGGGGGCGTTTTGCGTTTAGATTCTCCCAACAATCATATTCTACATGATTGCTCTTCCTCTGTGTAGAAACTCCTTTGACTATCCTGCTGAGCGGCGTCTAGACATTATTGCTTCATTGGATGGTAGGGGACGCAGCGAGATGCTTCGACTTTGCTCAGCAAGACGACCTAACCTACTTCCTAGACAGCTTCATTGGCTTTACGTTAATACCCGTCGATATTTCATACTCCATATCCCTATTTTTTGCCAAAAAAGCCCCTACCACTTCTGCGTGGTAGGGGCTTTCAATTAGGGTGTTTCTGCTCCTAATTAAAAGAACAAAAATCTTTTCTTATGCTTGTGCTTCAGCGGCTTGCCTTTGGGGTCGATGCCGGGGGCGGCGTGGGTCTGGCCGCGTTTCTGGCGTAGCGAGCCTACGTTTTTGGTTTTGAATTTTTTGACGGTAAAACCTCCGTTGCGCGAATCGTATTGGCGGGCAGAGCTACTGCCACGGCTGAAGCTGGTATTGGAACCCATACCCGAACGAGCTTCCAGAATTTCCATCTGCTTATCGCGCTTGGCCTCGTCAGAGTTCATGCTCATACGTTGCTGCATACGGGCAATCTCTGCATCGGAAGCCTTCTTTTTGCCACTACGCCGGGTAGCGGGCTCATCGCTAACCAACGATTTGCGGGTAGCCAGTGTGGCCTGAGCCATGGCTTGCTGAGCCAAGGACGTGAGGAGCAACAAGCTTAGGCAGACAAAAAAGTGCTTCATGCAGCAGCGTATTAAGGGACTATGGGCGGCAAGCAACTAAGATACCGCTTTTTGATTGGTACGACAACCCCTACCTTCTCACTTTAGTTCAGCCCTAGAACTTGTAAGTCAGGCCAATACCTAGGGTTTCTTTGAACTGAATACGACGCCCTTTTTCGCCCGTGGTGCCATCACCAATGGGTACGGGAATATCGTCGTCGTACATCAGAATAGTGGCTACGTTGGCGCTGATAAACTTGTTGACTTTGCAATCAAGCAGATTGGTCCAGTATACATCAACGTTTTGCGGGTTGTGGAAGTAGTTGCTGAATAGTTCCAGCCGGGTTTGGTAGGAAACGTTGGGTAGAATGGTTTTCACCATTCGGGCATTCATATAACCCCCCACCTCGGCCCGAAACAGCTTGCCGGTTCCGCGCACCAGGCGTCCGTCGGCGTCGCGGCGCGCACCTTGCACCCCAAAGGCGCCGTAATCAGCCAGGCGCTGGCTATTGACCACCGTAAACTTGCCGGTAGCGGGCGATAATAGGACGGAGATGTACTCAACCGGCTTGTACTCCCAGCCTGCCGACGCCAGAATGTACGCGGGCGCGAAAAATCGGGAAGTCAGCGAATCACGAATTTCATTGGACTTGGTAGGAGTGAGCTGGGTTTTGATATTGACTTGCGTAGCGTACGACCACTTGTTGGAATACTGCCGGGCGTAGCGAATGTTCATTTCCAGCCGGTCGTCGCTTTTGCGCATCTTGGCCGGGCCAGCCTTCAACAATCCATACACCAGATCGACAGCCGCCGCAAACGTGTGTTTCTCGCCCCGGAAATGCGCGTACACGTTGCCAATACCCAGCAGCGACAGGGAGCTTTGTCCACCAGCCGCCCAGTTGTTGAGGCTTACCTGGCTGAGATTAATGGAACCGGCGCCACCGCGCCGCCAGCCGCGGGCCGTGTCGATTTCAGTGGACAGCTTGTAGGGTTCAAGGGCAATGCGGCGCGGCATGGTCTGCGCCTGACCGATAGTCGGTAGCAAAAGCAGCAGTAAGAGGACAACTCGGAGGACAAAGGACAAAACAGGACGGAAACAAACTATCATATACACAAAGCAGCCGGTGTACAAGCCTTACGAGCTTGGTAACCGGCTGCTCAGTAGACCACTCTCGCCGCTATGCGCGGCTACGCAAGGCGTCGCGAATTTCGGTAAGTAATATTTCTTCTTTGCTCGGCGTTGGGTCCGGCTTCACTTCTACCACAGTGGGTGCTTTAAATCGATTGGCAAAGCGGACAATCAGAAACACGCAGAACGCAATGATAAAAAAGTAGATAACGGCATTCAAAAACAGGCCCACATTTACGGTAGCCGCCTTGGCTGCCTTGGCTGCTTCCAGATTGGCGTAGCTTTTCCCATCCAACGGAATGTACCACTCCTTGAAATCTATATCGCCCGTAGCCAGACTGATAATCGGCATGATGATGTCCTCGGTCAGTGAAGTGACGATCTTACCGAAGGCGGCGCCAATGATGACACCGACTGCCAGATCCAGCACGTTGCCTTTCGCTACGAACGTTTTAAACTCAGAGAAGAAACCCATGTAGCCTATTGTTTTGGTGAATAAATGGACAGGAATAGCACAAAGTAAATATACTTTTCAATATATCTTTTCATTTATAATTCAGTATCAATTGGTTGCCTAACCGATTTCGGGTTATTGCGGACCCGCAGGCCGGACAAAACAGGCCCCGCGCTTTTACTTTATCTTTGCCTGCTCGACTTTTGATCTTCTATTTTGTTACGGCTCTATGGTTCCTCTTTTTCATAATCTGTTGTTGCAACAGGATTCCGTTTCCGGCATCCTGCGCATTACTTTGAACCGCCCTACCAAGCTGAACGCGCTGAACGCGGCTACTATTGAGGAAATCCGCCAAGCCATGCAGTATGCCCTGGATGCGCAAGCGGTGCGCGGCATCATCCTGACGGGTAGCGGCGACAAAGCCTTTGTGGCCGGCGCCGATATTGCCGAGTTGGCCGAGCTGAACGAGATAGTAGGGCGCCGTATGGCCGAGAAGGGCCAGGAGGTATTTTGCCTGATTGAGGAAAGCTCCAAGCCGGTTATTGCCGCTGTGAATGGCTTTGCGCTGGGTGGCGGCTGCGAGCTGGCCATGGCCTGCCATCTGCGTGTGGCCTCCGAAAACGCCCGCTTCGGGCAGCCCGAAGCCAACCTGGGCCTGATTCCGGGATACGGTGGTACGCAACGGCTGGCCCAGCTCATCGGCAAAGGCAAAGCGCTGGAACTGCTGATGACCACCGACCAAGTGAAAGCCGATGAAGCGCTACGCATAGGCCTCGTGAACCATGTAGTCCCGTTGGCGGAGCTGCTACCCTTCTGCGAGCAGTTGCTGGGCAAGATTCTGAGCAAAGCGCCGCTGGCCATCGGCATGATCATCGACTGCGTGAATGCGGCCTACGACCAAGAGCGCCACGGCTACCAGACGGAGGCCAACCTCTTTGGCCGTTGCTGCGGCTCTGCTGACTTCCGCGAGGGTACCCAGGCCTTTCTGGAAAAGCGCCCGGCGGCATTCACGGGTGAGTAAGTAGTGAGATGGTGAGCTCGACGTTCTGCGAGTACTACTGGCGCAGTGCGCGCCAGTTGCGCAGATAGTACGTCAAATTCACCATCTCACTATTTGCTCTCTATTTCATCATTTACCATTTCACTCCGTGAGTATAGCTAAAAAGCTGGCGGGCCAGACGGCCGTGTACGGCGTGAGTAGTATTGTAGGGCGGGTACTGAATACGCTGCTGGTACCCGTGTATACAGCCCGGTTTGTGGCAGCGCAGTATGGCATTGTTACGGGGTTGTTTGCCTACGTATCGTTCCTGAATGTGGTATTCACCTACGGCATGGAAACCACATTTTTCCGGT
This sequence comes from Hymenobacter profundi, assembly GCF_019334315.1. Taxonomy (GTDB): domain Bacteria; phylum Bacteroidota; class Bacteroidia; order Cytophagales; family Hymenobacteraceae; genus Hymenobacter; species Hymenobacter profundi. The sequence continues at coordinate 52,903 of NZ_JAHWGL010000004.1, read as the reverse complement.
TTGCCAACCGCCCCGGCACCGACCGCCAAGAGCTGTACGACCGTGTGATGACGCTGTTACTGCTCACCAGCGCCGTATTTACGGTAGGGTTGGCTTTGCTGGCCCGGCCGCTGATGAGCCTGCTCTCCCTACCCCCCGGCCACGAGCGGTACGCCGTCTGGATAGCCTGTATTCTGGGCCTGGATGCCGTAGCGGCCATTCCATTTGCCAGGCTACGGTTGGAGAACAAGGCGAAGAAATTTGCGGCTATCCGATTGGCTAACATCCTGTTGAACATCGGGTTGAACCTGTTTTTCATCGTGTTCTGCCCCGATGTGCTGGCCGGGAAATACCTAACGGCCTTGCAGCCGTTGGTGGCCCGCCTCTACGACCCCACGGTGGGGGTAGGATACGTGTTCATTTCCAACCTGGCAGCCAGCGCTTTCACGCTGGTGCTGCTGTACCGGGAGTTGCTCGATATTCGCCCACGCCTGAACCTGGAGCCGTTGCGGCCGTTGCTCCGCTACGCCTACCCTATTATGCTGATGGGCCTAGCTGGGATGGTGAACGAGACGCTGGACCGCATTCTGCTGCCTAAGTGGCTTCCTGAGGGCTTCTACCCCGGTCAGGACAGCTTGGCAGCGGTAGGCATCTACGGCGCCTGCTATAAAATTGCCATTCTGATGAGCTTGGTTATTCAGGCGTTTAAATACGCGGCCGAGCCCTTTTTCTTCGCGCAGAGCACCGAAAAAAACTCACCCCGCACGTTTGCCTTGGTGCTCAAGTGGTTCACGCTGTGCTGCGCCGTGCTGTTCGTTGCCGTAAGCGTGAACGTGGACTTAGTAGCGCGGGTGTTTCTGCGCAGTCCCGAATACCTGCAAGGCTTGAGCGTGGTGCCGGTGCTGCTGCTGGCCAACCTGTTTTTGGGCGTATACTGGAACCTCTCGGTGTGGTTCAAACTCACCGACAAAACCTACTACGGCACCTATATAGGATTTGCTGGCGCTGTACTTACCATCGTCCTCAACTTCCTACTCATTCCGGTGCTGGGGTATATGGGCTCGGCCATTGCCACGCTGGCCTGCTATTTTATGATGGCGGCGCTATGCTGGTGGCTCGGCGAACGTCACTTTCCGGTGCCCTACCCTGTGGTGCGGCTGCTTACGTGGTTGCTGGTGGCTTGCGGGGTAGTCGCTGTTAGTTGGTGGCTACCCTTATCGGGTACCTGGAGTGGACATGCTTTTCACGCGCTACTCACGCTAGCCTTCATTGGGCTGATTGTGCTGATTGAGAAACCGCAACGCGTACTAGGTAGGTAACTGTTAAATGTTCTTTCGGGATGAGGTTCTGGCTTCTTGCCCCTACCCTCCTACCTTTGCCCGATGCAGATTCCCGTTATCAACCGCTCTCACCATCCTCTACCTGCCTACCAAACAGCACACGCCGCTGGCCTCGACGTGCGGGCTAATCTTACGGAACCCGTGACGCTACGACCTTTGCAACGCGCCCTTATCCCGACTGGCTTGTTTGTGGCCCTACCCGTGGGCTACGAAATGCAGGTGCGGCCCCGCAGTGGCCTGGCCTACAAGCACGGCATTGGCATCGTGAACAGCCCCGGCACCATTGATGCCGACTACCGGGGCGAAATTCAGGTGCTACTGGTGAATCTCTCCGACGCGGATTTCGTAGTGCAGGACGGCGAGCGAATTGCACAGCTAGTAGTAGCCCGCCATGAGGTAATTGACTGGGAACCTACCGAAGAGCTAAGCGAAACAGCCCGCGGCACGGGCGGCTACGGCAGTACTGGCAGTCATTAACCAACCGCAACAAGCTTTTCCCCGTTTCTATATAATATAGAGCACTTATTACCCACTTTTAACACTCCTACTCAGGAAGGATATGAAAATCATCGTCCCGATGGCTGGCATGGGCAAACGCATGCGCCCCCACACCCTCACTGTTCCCAAACCCCTAATTCCGATTGCGGGCAAGCCCATTGTGCAGCGCCTCGTGGAGGACATTGCCCAGGTGTGCAACGAGCCGGTGGACGAAGTAGCCTTCATTATTGGCCGGGCTTTCGGCAAAGAGGTGGAGAGCAACCTGCAAAAAATTGCTGAGTCGGTAGGGGCCAAGGCTAGCATCGTGTATCAAGATGAGGCCTTAGGTACTGCCCACGCCATTCTGTGCGCTAAAGAGTCGCTGACCGGCCCGCTGGTAGTGGCCTTTGCTGATACGCTGTTTAAGGCTGATTTCAAGTTGGACTCGTCGGCTGCTGGTACCATCTGGGTGCAAAAGGTAGACGACCCCAAGCCCTTCGGCGTGGTGAAGCTGGACGACAGTGGTGAGATTACCGACTTCGTAGAGAAGCCTGAGGAATTCGTTTCTGACCTGGCCATCATCGGCATCTACTACTTCCAGGACGGCGCCTACCTGCGCGAGGAGCTGCAATACCTGCTCGACAACGACATCAAGGACAAAGGCGAGTACCAACTCACCAATGCCCTCGAAAACATGAAAAACAAGGGCACCAAGTTTGTGCCCGGCCGCGTAACTGAGTGGCTTGACTGCGGCAACAAGGATGCAACCGTCTTCACCAACCAGCGCTACCTCGAATACTTGCAGGAGCGCGGCGAGAAACTGGTAGCCGACTCGGCCAAAATCACGAACTCGGTGATAATTGAGCCCGTGTACATTGGCGAAAACGCTGTGGTGACCGACTCGGTGGTGGGTCCGCACGTATCGCTGGGTGAGGGTAGCAACGTGCGCAACTCGGTGCTGACCAACTCTATCGTGCAGAAATCAGCCTCGGTACTGCACGCCAATATCACCAACTCGATGGTAGGCAACAACGCCACCGTCGTAAGCGCCCCCGCCGATTTGAGCCTGGGTGACTTTAACACCCTGCGGGTGTGATATTTTTCTGCGTTTTGACGTTAGCAATAGCGCGGTCCTGACGGGCCGTGCTATTTCTTTTGTTATTTTGTTGATGCGCCGGGCCGTCCGGCCGGTTTATTTCCTCTCTGTATGCCTCAACTATCCGCTTTCTTGCTGCTGATGCTGGGGCTACTAGTGGCCGGCAGCACCATGGCACAACAATCCACGGAGACAGACACTGGCCTGACGCCGGCCAAGGAGCGCAAGCTCAGCCGCCGCGAGCGGAAGGAGCTGGCCCACCGGGTGGCCTTGGAAAATGCCCAGCAGAACTCGCGCGAGCCTTCGTCGCGGGAACGGGAACAAAGCGAGGCATACTTTGTGGACGGGGTGCGCTACGCCTTGCTCGAAGACTACTCCAAGGCCATGGAGCGGCTGCTGAAAGCGTATGCGCTCAGCCCCAACAATGCGGCCATTAGCTATAAAATTGCTGAGGTGAATATGCTTACGGGCAACCTCAAGGAGGCCACCAACTTTGCGCAGGCCGCCGTGCGCCTCGACCCCAAAAACACCTATTATTACCTATTGCTGGCTCAGACGTACACCACCCAAAAGCAGTATGACCAGGCCGCAAAGGTGTATACCAGCCTGATTCGGGATGTACCCGATTCAAACTATTACCTGTTCAACCTAGCCGACTTGTACTTGGCGCAGGGTAAGCTGCAAGAGGCGCTGACCACCTACGACCAAGCCGAGAAGGAATTTGGCTCCACGGATGAGGTAGCGTTCAAGAAGCAGCAGATTTATCTGAAGCAGAACAACCTGGATAAGGCTTTGCAAGAAGGCGAGACGCTGATTGCCTCCAACCCCGACGACATTCGGTACGTGTTGGCGCAGGCCCAGATGTATGTGACCAACAACCGCCTACCCGACGCATTGCGCGTTACCCAACAGGCGTTGCGCCAAGCCCCCGACAACCCACAGGCCCGCATGATCTTGGCAGATGTGTACCGCTTGCAGGGCAAAAAGGCCGAGTCGGTGGAGCAGCTGAAGCTAGCGTTCGGTAATCCGGCGATGGACATAGACTCAAAAGTCCGCATCCTGATTGAATACGTTCGACAGTTGCCTAATCCAGACCTCACCCAAATAGTGCTGGACCTAGCGGAGCTAACTACAAAAGCGCACCCTCAGGAGGCCAAGGCCTTTGCCATGGCTGGCGATGTACAGACCATTATTGAGCACAGGCAGGACGCCCGCGCTTCCTACCTGCGCGCTATTCAGCTTGACAACTCCAAGTTTCAGATTTGGCAGCAAGTGGTGTTGCTGGATGCTGAGCTAAACCAGTCCGATTCGTTGCTGGTGCACACCGAGCAGGCGCTGGAACTGTTTCCTAACCAAGCACCGCTCTGGTTCTACAATGGGGTAGGGCACGTGCTGAAAAAGCAGCCCGCCCAGGCTATCAAGTCGCTGGAGTATGGCCGCAAGCTTACGACCGACAACCCCGAGCTACAGGCGCAGTTCAATACACAGTTGGGCGATGTATACCACGAGCTGAAAGACTACCCCAAGTCGGATGCCGCGTATGAGGCAGCGCTCAGCGTTGACGCCAATAATGCCCAGGCCCTGAACAATTACAGCTACTATCTCTCCCTGCGAGGCGAGAAGTTGGACAAGGCTAAGCAAATGGCTGGGCGGCTGGTAAAGCAGTCTCCCAATAACCCTACCTACCTCGACACGTACGCTTGGGTGCTGTATAAGCTGAAAGACTACACCGGCGCCCGCCAGGCGCTGGAAACCGCCCTGAAACACAGTTCCGATGGCACGCTGCTAGAACATTACGGCGACGTGCTGTTTCAGCTACAGCAGCCCACGCAGGCCGTAGCGGCCTGGGAGCGCGCCAAACAAGCCGGCGACGCCTCGGCCCTGATTGACCGTAAGATCAAAGAAAAGAAGCTTTATGAGTAAGTACCCCGGCGTTTTGCTGCTCCTTGTTCTGCTCGTGTTGGGCAGCTGTCAGCGCAAGCTAACGCCTACTGCTACCAACAATCCGGCTACCACGGCCACGCCAATCAACCCAGAAATCAAGGTAGAGAATATCGATTTCCGCTACCTCGCTGCCAAAGGCAAGGCCCAGGTAGATATGCCTTCGCTGAAGCAGACGGTGAATATTAACGTGCGCATGCGCAAGGACAGCATTATCTGGATGTCGTTGGGCCTGGCTGGATTTGAAGGCGTACGCGCCCGCATCACCCGCGATTCTATTCAAATTATGAACAAGTTGCAGCGGGAGTATTACGCTGGCAACTTTGCCTACCTGAAGCAGCAGTTCAACGTGGAGGTAACCTTCGAGCAGCTACAGGCGCTGTTGCTGGGCAACTACCTGCCCGCACCGGCCGGCGTGACGCCTACCGTCGTTACCGAAGGCCCGCAGCAGCGGGTAGAGTATGCCCAATCGGGCCTGCTGCTTAAGCAACTGATTGAGCTGAGCCGGCAACGCGTGAAGGAGCTAACAGTGACCGACCCCAACTCGCAGAACAGCTACATGGTGAACTACACCGATTTTCAGGCCCTGGCCGGTACGCAGCAACAGTTCGCCTACTCCACGCTGGTGCAGGTGAAGCAGGGTAGTGGCGCTTCTACGCTATCCATCAACTACCGCAACGTGGACCTTGACAAGGAGCGCCTGTCTTTCCCCTTCTCCGTACCTTCGGGCTACACGCGAAAAAAGTAACAGCGTGAAGGGAACGTTGCGTTTTTACATTTTACTCCTTACTGCCTTCCTGTTACACCTGAGCGGACCTCCTGCTCAGGCACAACAGCGTAAGCGCTCTACTACCCGTACCAAAAGCAAAGCGCAGTTGGAACGGGAACGACGCACTACGCTGCGGCGCATCAAAGAAACCAGCCGCATCTTGGCTCAAACCCAAGAGAAAAAGCAGGCTTCTATTGGGCAACTGAATGCGCTGAAAGAAAAGCTCACCGTGCAGCAGGGCGTGATTCGCAACATTTCCACGGAGCTGAAAACCGTGGAAACAGATGTGCGCCAGACTGAAGGCCAGGTACAGCAAACCCAGCAAAGCCTGGAGCAGTTGCGCGCCGAGTACGCCCGCATGATTTACGCGGCCTCCAAAACGGCGAATAGCTACAACCGCATCATGCTCCTGTTTGCGGCCGATTCGTTCAATAGCTTTTTGCGCCGCCTGCGCTACGTGCGACAATACTCCGAAGTGCGGCAGGCCCAGGCCGCCCAAATCAGTGCCACTCAGCAGAAGCTCAGCCGCCAGTTGACGAACCTTAATGAGCAGCGTCAGCAGAAAAGTACACTACTTTCCAATCAGCTCACGGAGAAAAAGAACCTTATTAGCCTTAAAACGCAGCAGGATCAGGTAGTAACCAAGCTCAGCCAGCAAGAAGAAAAGCTGGGCCAAGAGCTGGCCCGCCGCCAGCAAGCCGTGCAGCGCCTCGACAACCTGATTGCCCAACGGGTACGCGAAGAAATTGCCCGGGCGGCCCGCGCTGCTGCCGCTGCTCGTGCCGCCCGAGCCAATGCGGCTCGTAGCGGGGTACGAGGTGGTGCGGGTGGCACCTCGCGCACCAGTGCCGCCGAGGAAGATGCCGCCGCCAGCCGGGTAAATCGCGTAACGCTTACCCCCGAAACGGCCGCCCTCTCCTCTTCCTTTGCCGACAACCAGGGCCGCCTACTGTGGCCTGTGGCACGCGGCTTCATCTCCCAGCACTTTGGCCGCCACGCGCACCCGGTGCTCAAAAACGTAGTAGTAGAAAACCGCGGCGTAGATATCCAGACGAATGCCGGTGAACCGGTGCGAGCTATTTTCGACGGTAAAGTACTCACGGTATCCAGCGTGCCAGGCATGAACAACATTGTCATGATCCAGCATGGCGAGTATTTCACGGTGTATGCCAAGCTACGCTCCGTGAGCGTGCAAGAAGGCCAGGTAGTGAAGGCCCGTGCAACTATTGGTACCGTACAAACCAACTCGGAAGGCACCTCGGAAGTGCAATTTCAGCTGTGGCGCAACAGTGCTAATCTCAACCCAGAAAATTGGCTGGGCCGCAAATAGTGCTAGGTGAAGTAGCGCAGCAAAACCTACAGAACAAAAAAAACACCGTATACAATACGGTGTCTTTCCGAGCTATGAAAACAAACTTAGCTATCAATATTCCAACTCCAGAACATAGCCTGCTCCTTTGTTAAGTCTTAGATAACTACCGGAAAGTTATATAATTCTCAATAAGTATATCTTTCTTTTTCGCTGAAGCAACACTTTCGCTCGGTAAAGTCACGAATTACGGCCGCTGAATAAAAGCCATGCTATTCAGAAACGGTACTATATCAAGTTCAGCCGGTTGAGAAGTGCCGCCTTGTAAGAGTTGCCGATGGGCAACGACAACGTAGTGGTCTTGCTGGTCTCAAACAAAGCGGTGTCGGTTTCAATAGCAATAATGCGGCCCAGACACACAATGTACTTGCGGTGAATACGGGCAAAGTCCCGATTAGGCAGCCGGCTTTCCAGTTCTTTCATCGTGCTGTATACCGTAAGTCGCTCTCGATCAGTATAAATATTCACGTAATCGCCCAGGGCCTCTACGTAGGTGATGTCGGCTGTAACCACGCGCACCAGCTTTTGCTCCTGCCGCACGAATATTTCTGTGTACTGCTCTTCCGCCGCCGCTGCATCGGGCTTATTGGTACTTGGGCGTAGCAGTTCAAACAGCTGCGTTTTTTCCTTTTCTAATTGCAGCCGGGCCCGGCGCAGCTCTAGGTGCGCTACTACCTCGCGGGCTAATATGCGTAGCGCTTCGCGCTGCTGCTCGTTCAGCCGGCGCGGTACCATATCGATGGCGCATAGACTACCCAAGGGGTAGCCCTCGGGCGAAAGCAAAGGAGCACCTACATAAAAACGCACTTTCTGCTTGCCAACTACTAGCGGGTTGTATTGAAAATCAACATCATTCGCGGCATCTTCTACCTCCAGCAAATCTTCTGACAGCATCACATAGTTGCAGAAGGCAATGTCGCGCGGCAGATTGTGCAGGCCCTCCCCTCCTACCTCCGCCTTCACACTCTGCCGATCGGCGCCAATGAACGATATGAGAGCAATTGGCGTATCACAGATATAGGCCGTGAGCTTTGCCAAGTCGTCGAAAGCCTGTTCTTTGGGCGTATCCAGAATTTGATAGTTGCGCAGTATTTCTAACCGCGTAGCCTCCCGGCTGCCAGAGTCATTTGAAATCAGTGAGGATTGACTCTTATATGATTTTTTTGTCATTAGCGTGCAGATAAACTACTGAATTGCATGCGCTGGTAAAAGATTAGTAAGATAGAGGGGGCAACGAAGATATCAGTTGATCAATGGATTGCCGGGCGGTAATCGTTGAACTATGATATTAGCACGGCAGAAGCTGGATTTTTAGCGCTCAACTTTTTACTTTACTTTCTACCGAACAGGATTAGCCTGCATTGACTCCAACAGGAAAACTACTGGTTATCGGAACTGATTTGCGAATTATCGGGTACCTTTACCAATCCTAAACCATAGCCAGTTGCGTAGCTATAGTTTTACCACCCCAAACTGGCCTTGCGGCCTCGCCCATGCTCTTAACCGCGCTGTTTCTGGCTATTGCCCCCCGCACGATCATATTCATTATCTTCGTGCTTGTCATCTTCTTTGGTGCCAAACGCATTCCTGAATTGTTCCGTGGCCTGGGTCAGGGAGTGAAGGAATTTAAGGATGCTTCGAAGGAGGAGCGTCCCGAGTACCGCGACCAGCAGCCTCAGCAGCCTCACTACGGTAACCAGCAGCCTACCCAGCCGCCCTACCGCGACCAGCCAGCGCCGCCTACCAATCAGCATCAGAATCCAACTCAACCCCGTTACTAACCTACTGCAATGAATACGCCTCTTTTCTTATTCCTGGGAGACCTGGGAGGTGGTGAGATAATGCTCATCATGGTGGTTATCCTCATTTTCTTCGGCGCCAATAAGATTCCTGAGTTGGCGCGGGGCTTAGGCAAAGGCATTCGGGAGTTCAAAGACGCTTCGTCGGAGATTCGCAACGAAATCGAGAATTCCGGCCGTCCCAACCATAATCAATCGTACCAGCAGCCACAGCAGCCGTACCAACAGCCTTATGCTTCAGCTCCTGGCGCTCCAGCTCATACCGACTCGGTGCCAGTGCCTCCTACCACGGTAGCACCGCCCATGGATGGTGGTGTGGCTATGCCGACTCCGCAGCCAGAGCATACATCTAACCGCCTCGATCAGACTTCCTAAGTCGTCGTTTCAAAGTAAAACCGTACTTTAGTTGTCAGGAAGTAGCGGTCTGTTCTTTATGCAAGCCTACAAAGCTTGCCAGCAACAGACCGTTATTTCCTGACAATTTCTTTTTTCACTTCACTGACCCAGCGATTTGAAACGTTTTAACTCCCTCACGGAAGTTCGTCGCGAGCTGACGGCAGGCACCACCACCTGTCGTCAGCTCGTCGAGTATTATCTGGATAACATCCAGCAGAAGCAACACCTGAACGCCTTCTTGGAAGTGTGGTCCGAAGAGGCTCGCGCTCAGGCCGATGCCGTGGACGCCAAGCTGCAAGCTGGCACGGCCGGCAAGCTGGCCGGTATGGTGATTGGCCTGAAAGACGTGCTGGCCTACAAAGACCACGCGTTGCAGAGCAGCAGCCACATCTTGGATGGGTTCCTCTCCTTGTTCACCGGCACGGCCGTACAGCGTTTGCTGGATGAAGACGCTATTCTGATTGGTCGCCAGAACTGCGACGAGTTTGCTATGGGCGCCTCCAACGAGACATCCTACTTTGGCCCCGTGCGCAATGAACTAGACACTGACCGGGTGTCCGGTGGGTCGTCGGGCGGGTCGGCGGTGGCAGTACAGGCCGATTTGTGTCTGGCCTCTATTGGCTCCGATACAGGCGGCTCGGTACGACAGCCAGCCGCTTTTTGCGGTGTGGTGGGTTTCAAGCCTACCTACTCGCGCATCTCGCGCTATGGACTGATTGCCTACGCTTCGTCGTTCGACCAGATTGGTACGCTCACGCGCTCCGTGGAAGATGCGGCGCTGCTGTTGGAAGTGATGGCCGGAGCCGACAATTTTGACAGCACCGTGAGCCACCACCCAGTGCCTGCGTACAGCCAGCAACTGGAGCCGGCGGCGCAATACCGCATCGGCTACATCAAGGACTGTCTGGAGCGGCCGGGCTTGAACGAGGAAATTAAGGCGGCCACGGAAGAAGCGCTGGACTTGCTCCGCAGCCAGGGCCACGTGGTGGAAGCTGTAGACTTCCCCTACCTGGACTACATCGTTCCGACCTATTACATACTGACCACCGCTGAGGCCAGCTCCAACTTAAGCCGCTACGATGGTGTGAAGTTTGGCTACCGCGCCCCGGATGCTACCGATCTGGAATCGCTCTATAAGAAAACCCGCGCCCAAGGCTTTGGACCGGAAGTACAGCGCCGGATTCTGCTGGGCACTTTCGTGCTGTCGGCTGACTACTACGACGCCTACTACACCAAAGCGCAGCAGGTGCGCCGCCTGATCAAGGAAAAGACCGACGAGCTACTGCGCCAGTACGATTTCCTGGTGCTGCCTACCACTCCTACCACCGCCTTCCACATCGGCGACGTGAATAAGGATACGTTGGCAATGTACTTGGCCGATATTTTCACGGTGCAGGCGTCGTTGGCTGGGGTGCCGGCTATTTCGGTGCCGGCTGGTACCGATGCAGAAGGTCTACCCATTGGCTTGCAGCTACTGGCCGGAGCATTCCGCGAAGAGCACCTGTTGGCCTTTGCCAATTCAATTGCTGAGTCTTTAACACCCGCATTGCCCTGATGAAGAAGTTGTCGTTGTGGAAGCGGGTAGCCGCACCGGGGTTGTTATTTCTGGCTTTTGGAAGGATGGGAACGGCACAAACGCTGCCCGCCCCGCCCATTGGCTCGCTCCCGCTTCCCGATGATACCGTGCAGGTGAACCTGCTGGCCCTACCCCCCGATTCGCTGGTAGCGGCGCCCGTCGACTCTGTGAAGCTGCTGTGGGCCCAAACGCCCCCTGAGCTGCGCGACCTGGTGGGCGACCGGGTAGGCTGCATTGAAACCGACATGCCGCATGTGTTCAACAACTCGGTGCTGGCCTACGTCAACTTTTTCACCCAACGCAACCGCGCCTACACGCAGCGCGTGCTGGAGCGGGAGAATATGTACTTCCCGATTTTTGAGAAGTACCTGGCGAAATACGACTTACCCAACGACCTGAAATACCTGGCTGTCGTCGAATCTGCCTTGATTCCGACGGCCAAATCTAGGGTAGGCGCTACTGGCTTGTGGCAGTTTATGGGTCCTACTGCCAGCGACTGGCGCCTCGTGCGCGATGAGTGGGTGGACGAGCGTATGAGCCCCGAAAAGGCCACCGAAGCAGCCTGCAAATATCTGCGCGCCCTCTACGGCGTCTTTCACGACTGGGAGCTGGTGTTGGCGTCGTATAACTGGGGGGTAGGCAACGTGCAGCGCGTAATTCGCCGCACGGGCAAGAAGAACTTCTGGGACCTATACCCCTACATGCCGAAGGAAACGCGCAACTACGTGCCTACCTTCACGGCCATCATGTATACCATGAAGTACGCGCGGGAGCACCAGCTGCACTCGTCCGAGCTTCGTTACCAGTACGCCGAGCCGCTCGACACGCTGCACTTGCGCGGTAAAGCCTTCGACCTGCGCCGCCTCAGCCAAGCAGTGGGCTTGTCCGATTCGTTGGCGTTGCTGCGGTATAACCCGGAAATCAAGCGGGCGTATTTGCCGTCGGGGTATCGTTCCTACGTTATTCAGGTACCCTCGGCGCTCCGGGCGCAGCTAGTTAACGTTGATCGGTCTACGCTGTTTGCCTACTGCCAGCCGCTGCGAGAGTTGCCGCAGCCCTTAGTGCCCCTACCACCGCACATGGCCGGCGCGCCTGCTACCCCGGCTATGCTGGCTGACGCCGCGCCACCACCTGAAGCCCCGCGCCTGCAACGTAAGGTGCACACGGTGCGCCGGGGCCAGACTATTGCTACTGTGGCCCGCAACTACGGTGTCTCGCAAAGCCAATTGCGACGCTGGAACAAGCTGAGCAGCCGCCAGCAGACGTTGCGGGCGCAGCAGAAATTAGTGCTATTTGTGCCAACCCCCGCCGAAAAACAACCTACTCCTACCCCAACTTATGCGAAGGTAGCGGCCCAGGTACCGGAGGCCCTACCCACCGTAGCATCGGCACGGCGGGCAGACGGCACAGTTGTGACGCCGGTAGCGGTAATGAAACCGGTTGCGCCAGCGGCAGCTATTGCTACCGCAGCGGCAGCCCCTACCCGGTCCGTTGCCCGACGCACGGAGGCCCCTACCCATCAGGAACACCCTACCGCAGTACCCGAAACGTCCCCAGTAGCAGTAGCATCGGCAGCGCCTGCGGATACGGCTGCTACCCTCTACACCGTACGGCGCGGCGACAACCTCAGCAAGATTGCCCAACGCCACGATGTGACGGTGGCACAGTTGATGGATTGGAACCCATCGGCTTCCAGCCAATTGATGCCGGGGCAAAAGCTGACGCTCTACGTGGCGCAGGCCGATGAAGAAACTCCGGCAGCTCCGGTGCTAACCGCTGCGGCTCATAAGCCAGTGCCCCGCTCAAAGCCCGCTGCTCCCACCCTTTTGCCGCCCCGTACCTACCTAGTACAGCCCGGCGACACGCTCTATAACATTTCGCGCCGCTACCAAGGCGTGACGGTGGAGCAACTGCGCCGGTTGAACCATCTGAAATCGGATGCCGTGAAGCCGGGCCAGAAGCTGATTGTGGAAACCAGTTAAAGCACGTCATTTCCAACATTCTGCTTGATGCGCAGAATGTTGGAAATGCCAGGCATTACCCTACCCTACGCCCCGGGCCTACCGCCTGGGGCGCTTTTCTTTCCGGTGGCGCCTACCTTTGCCGGCCACTAGCTTACCTTTGCCCCTTAGTCGCACCCACGACTTTTGCCACCCACCTTTCTTACCTCATGCTGAAAATCAACAAACAAGACGCCCTCAACTACCACTCCCAGGAGCCTGCCGGTAAGATTGAGGTAGTGCCCACCAAGCCCGTTAGTACGCAGTCTGACTTGGCGCTGGCCTACTCGCCGGGGGTAGCCGAACCGTGTTTGGCCATTGCTGCCAACCCCGATGATGTGTATAAATACACCGCGAAGGGCAATCTGGTAGCCGTTATCAGCAACGGCACGGCGGTGCTGGGCCTGGGCAACATTGGCCCCGAGGCCAGCAAGCCAGTGATGGAGGGTAAGGGCGTGTTGTTCAAAAAGTTTGCGGGTATTGATTGCTTCGATATTGAGATTGACGCCACGGACCCCGATGAGTTCATTCGCATTGTGAAGGCCCTGGAGCCTACCTTCGGCGGCATCAACCTAGAGGATATTAAGGCGCCCGAATGCTTCCGCATCGAAACGGCCCTGCGTGAGCAGATGAACATCCCGCTGATGCACGACGACCAGCACGGTACGGCCATCATCACCTCGGCCGCCCTGCTGAATGCGTTGGAACTGGTAGGCAAGAAGATTGACGAGGTGCAGTTGGTGGTGAGCGGGGCCGGCGCGGCCGCTGTGTCATGCCTACGGCTGTACTTGGAGTTGGGTGTGAAGCTGGAGAACGTGGTAGTGTTCGACAAAGACGGCGTTATCAATCCCCAGCGCACCGATCTGGCTGATATGCAGATGCGCTTTGCTACCCAGCGGCCCGTCACGACGCTGGCCGAGGCCATGCGCGGCGCCGATGTGTTCCTGGGCCTATCGGCGGCCAACGTGCTGCCGGCTGAGCTGCTGCTGACAATGGCCGACAATCCCATTGTGTTTGCCCTGGCTAATCCGAACCCGGAAATCGACTACGACTTGGCCATGGCTACTCGGCCGGACATCATTATGGCCACGGGCCGCTCCGACCATCCCAACCAGGTGAACAACGTATTGGGCTTCCCCTACATTTTCCGGGGGGCGCTGGACGTGCGGGCCACGGAAATCAACGAAGCCATGAAGCTGGCTGCCGTACGCGCCCTGGCCGACCTGGCGAAGGACGTAGTGCCCGACCTCGTGAACAAAGCCTACGGCGACAACACGTTGGCCTTCGGACGCACCTACCTGATTCCCAAGCCACTAGACCCACGCCTGATTACCACTGTATCGCCGGCCGTAGCAAAAGCCGCCATGGAAAGCGGCGTGGCCCGCCGCCAGATTACGGATTGGTTTGTCTACGAAGACGAGCTGCGCGGCCGCTTAGGCGTGAGCCAGAAGCTACTGAACCGCGTGACGTCGGCGGCCAAATCCAACCCCAAGCGGGTGGTGTTTGCCGAGGGCGACAACTACAAAATCCTCAAAGCCGCCCAAACGCTGGTGGATGAGGGCATTGCCAAGCCCGTTTTGCTGGGCAACCGCCAGAAGCTGGAAGAAATTGCCCGCGCCAACAACCTGGACCTTGCCGGCTGCGAAATCATCGACAACATCCAGGAAAAGGCGACCCGCGAGGAGTTTGCGCAGCTATTGTTTCAGAAGCGCCAGCGCAAGGGCATCACGCTCTACGAGTCGCAGCGCCTGATGCGCGAGCGAAACTACTACGGCTCGATGATGCTGGAAACCGGTCAGGCCGACGCGTTTATTACGGGTTTGACCAAGGACTACAGCAAGTCGATTCAGCCTGCGTTGCGCGTGATTGGGGTGGATGAGAGCGTGAAGCGCGTGGCTGGTATGTACATCATCCAGCACAAGCGCGGGCCATTCTTCTTCGCCGATACCACCGTGAACATCGACCCCACGGCCGAGGAAATGGTAGACATTATTGGCTTGGCGGCGCGTACCGTGCGTTTCTTCGACAACGAGCCACACATTGCCGTGCTTAGCTATTCTAACTTCGGCTCCAACCCCGGCCCTGTTCCCGACAAGTCGCGCCGCGCCACGGAGCTAGCCAAGCAGCGCTACCCCGACCTGATTCTAGACGGCGAGATGCAGGCCAACACCGCCCTAAATCCGCAGCTGTTGCAGGAGCAGTACCCGTTCTCGGAATTGGCCAAGTACGGCGGTGCCAACACGCTCATCTTCCCGACGGTGCTAGCCGGCAACATTGCCTACAAAGTGATGCAAGAGCTGGGCGGCGCCGAGGTAATTGGGCCGGTGCTGATGGGTATGCGCAAACCGGTGCACATTCTGCAATTGGGCGCCTCGGTGCGCGAGATTGTGAACATCACGGCCATAGCCGTGGCCGATGCGCAGCAGCTGGCGAAGGGTAGGCAGCAGCTATAGGTAGCAGCACAGGCACCGGCTTATTAATTTTTCGATAGCTTGATAAAAATTGATAAGCCGGTGCCTTTTATAAGAGGTTTCGTTGTTTGCTGCTTATTGCTGCTATGCCTGAACAGCTGCCGGCAAGCTCCCGCCGATCCGCAGGCCGATGTACGGGCCATTATCGGCGCGGTAGTGACCAATCCGCAGCTCTGGAATTTCGCGCGGCCTCATGCTGAGCAGCAAGGCTTCATTTCCGTTCGATTTTTGAATCCCGTGGTGTACAACCGCCGGTTTATCCCAATCGACAATTTCGAGCTGCCAGGGCGCTACCCGGTGCGGTGGGTGAAGGTGACCCCTACTGAGCCGTTGTTATCCATAGAAGCTTTTTCCATTGACGACAAGCAGGCGGCTATTTTACTCCGAATGCCAGTGCAGGGCGTGGTAGCTACTTTTTACCTCACCAAACAAGAAACCTGGGCCATCTGGTACGCGGAAGTAAGCGAGAATTAAAGAATGCACTCGGCACAACCCGGGGCCCTTATTTTCTTTCGCTGGGGATAGATTACGTGTCCAAACGTGTTTATCCGTAGCTTTCCACTCACAGAGAAGCACTTTCTGTTTCTAGCTCATCCCACCCTCTGCTATGATTGCCTATATCGACGGCACGCTTGCCTATAAAGACCCTACCCTCGCCATTCTCGACGTGCACGGCATTGGCTACGAAGTGAAGATTTCGCTGGCTACTTACTCCAAGCTGCCCACCGAGAACGAAAAGGCAAAACTTTTCACTTATCAGCACATCAAGGAAGACGCCAACACGCTCTACGGCTTTCTGGACCCCAACGAAAAGGCGCTGTTTATGCACTTGATTTCGGTGTCGGGCATTGGGCCAGGCACGGGCATTGTGATGGTGAGCAGCATGAGCGTGGGTGAAATTCGGCACGCCATTGTGAGCGAGGATGTGCGTTCCATTCAGAGTATCAAGGGAGTTGGCCCGAAAACTGCCCAGCGGGTGGTGCTGGAGCTGAAAGACCGGTTGCGGAAGGATGAGCTGTTGGCCAAAGCTGGCGTGGATACCGTGCCACTGGCCAAGGCACACAATACCAACCGCTCCGAAGCGTTAGCGGCTTTGGTGACTCTGGGCTTCGCGCGGACAGCGGCAGAAAAGGCGTTGGATACTATCCAGCACAAGCACGGCAACGAGCTGAGCATAGAGGAATTGATTAAGTTTGCTCTTAAGACCCATTAGCGTTCCTCCCGGCCGTGCGGCCGTTTCACTTCCTTGAGCTTCGATAAGAAACACCTCTCCTCCTCGCTGGTTCTGTGTGCGTTGCTGGTGACCTGGTGGTCGCAGGCGAAGCCGTTGAGTACCAACGCTGCTCGGTTGCACCAGCTCCTGACACACCTACCCGTGGTGGCGCAGCTGCTGCCCGATACCCCGCGCGTGGTGCTGCCCGATACCAGCCGATACCGGCCCAGCTCGCGCCCCAAAGTGGCGCCCGCAGACCGGCAGGGTATTACGTCGCCTACCCGGCGCCGTTCGCCCCTGCTGCTCGACCAGCCCGCCAACGTGAAACCCGAGGTAGTGGCGAGCGACAGTTTAGACTACTACGACTTAAACGAGAAAATAGGTTCGGATATCGACTATCGGAATCCGAGTCGGATGACGTTTGAGGAGTATTCGCGGTTTCGGCAACAGCAGGCTGTGCGCGATTATTACCGCGAAAAGGCCGCTGGCGGTGTAACTGGCGGCGCCAACACGCCCGCTACGGCCCAGCGCCTGATTCCGAAAATCTACCTCGGCCCAATGGCCGACCGCATCTTCGGGGGTAGCTATGTAGACATCCGGCCCCAGGGCGCTGTGACGCTGCGCATGGGCGCGCGCTTCAACCGCAACGAAAATCCTACCCTCACGCTCCGCCAGCAGCGCACCGGCGACTTCAACTACGAGCAGAACATGAACCTGAACCTCACCGGCCAGATCGGGGAGAAGATGCGGGTGACGTTCAACTACGACACGAAAGCGGCTTTCGAGTTCGAGAACAACATGAAGCTCGACTATACGGGCTACGAAACGGAGATTATCCGGAAGGTGGAGCTGGGCAACGTGAGCCTACCCCTGAACAACTCCTTGATTACGGGCGGTCAGAACCTGTTTGGGGTGAAAGCCCAGCTGCAATTCGGGCGCCTGGGCGTAACGGCCGTAGCCAGTACCCTGCGCGGCCAGCAAGACGCCGTGACGGTGCAGAACGGCGGGCAGAGCCGCAACTTTGAAATCAAGGCCAGTCAGTACGAAAACAACCGGCACTTCTTCCTGTCGCAGTTTTTCCGCGACCGGTACAACGCGGCCCTGCGCAACCTACCCACCGTGCAGAGCGGCATTGAAATCCGCCGCTTGGAGGTGTACGTGACCAACGACAACCGCACCGCCACCGACCTGCGCAACGTGGTGACGCTGATGGACCTGGCCGAACCGTTCCGGGTATACCGCCCGCAGTTCCTGGCCGGCAACCGCACGACGAATACGCCCCCCGGCAACGGGCAGAATACCGAATATGAGCAGGTACGCCGGGATCGTGGCAACCTCACCGTAGACAACTCTTTGAACGCGTTGGGGCTGGTGAAAGCCACTGACTTCGAGCGGGTGCGTGCCCGTAAGCTGGCCCCTACCGAATATACCTTCAATGCCCAGCTGGGCTACCTTTCGCTGAACACGCAGCTGCTACCCGAGCAGGTGCTGGGCGTGAGCTACGAATACCTCTACAACGGCCAGGTATACAAGGTAGGCGAGCTGGTGGACGACTACGCCAGCGTGAATGCCGATCAGGTGATTTTCCTGAAGATGCTGAAGGCCACCAACCCCGGCGTGGGCCTGGCCGACCCCAACGTGAATCCGCAGAATCCCAACCTGCTCACGCGCAACCTCCCTACCTGGGATTTGCTGATGAAGAACGTGTACTCGCTGAATGCTACGCAGCTCAACCGCGAGAACTTCCAGCTGCAAGTGGTGTACAAGGACGATGTGACGGGTGTGGACTTGATTTCGCTGAAGGAAGGGCAGAGCGTGCAGAACGTGCCGCTGATTCAGGTGCTCAACCTCGATAACCTGAACCCCAACAACGACCGAAACGCCGACGGCAACTTCGACTTTATCTCGGGCATCACCATCGACCCTACCCTGGGGCGCATTTACTTCCCAGAGGTAGAGCCGTTTGGCAATTACTTGCAGAACCAGTTTGTGGCCGGCACCGAGCAGGGACTGATCGACAAGTACGTGTACTCGGCCCTATATAATCAAGTGCAGAGCGATGCCCAACAGGTGCAGGACAAGGACAAGTTTTTCCTACGCGGGCGCTACCAGGCTACGTCTACCGACGTGATTAGCCTACCTGGTTTTGGCATTGCGCAGGGTTCGGTGCGGGTGTATGCGGGGAGCACGCTGTTGCAGGAAACGGTTGACTATCAGGTGTTCTACGATCAGGCGCAGGTGAAAATCCTGAACCCGAGCTATCTCAATTCGGCCAACGAGCTGCGCATCACCTTCGAGAAAAACGCGGTGGTGCAGGTGCAGCCGCGCCGCCTTATTGGCACTCGTCTCGACTACCGCCTCAGCCCCGACATCAACTTTGGCGCTACCATGCTGAAGCTGATTGAAAACCAGGCCCCCGGCATCAACCGCGTAGCCATCGGCGACGAGCCCAACAACAACACTATCTACGGCTTCGACGTGAACATGCGCCGCGAGTCGCGGGCCCTCACCAAGTACCTGGATATGCTACCGGGCCTCAGCACCAAGGCGCCGTCGTCGGTGGCCTTTAGTGGGGAGTTTGCCCAACTACTGCCGGGCAAAACGGAGCTGGGCCGCGGCGAAAACGGCGTGTCCTACCTCGATGACTTCGAGAATGCGCGCACGCCCTACACGCTGGCCGGTTTGAACTCGGCTACGGTGTGGCGCCTGGGCACGACGCCCCTACCCATCCAAGGGTCGCAGGAGCAGGGGCTGCCATTTGCCTACCGCCGCGCTAAGATGGCCTGGTACACCGTAGATCAGACTTACTACTCCAACGGCCCCAGCAAACCTTCTAGCATTGGGACGCAGGAGCTGCGCAACCACTACGTGCGGGGCATTCCGCGCACTGAGATTTTCCCAGCCCGCGACGTGGGCGCTACTGGCAACGGTTTTGAATTGCCTCTAGACCTGGCTTACTTCCCAACGGAGCGTGGGCAGTATAACTATAATCCGCAGGTAGGCCCCGATGGCCGTTCCCTACCCCTCGGCCTGGCGCAGGGCAACTACGGCGCCATCAGCCGCGAAATCACCTTCGATACGGACTTCGACAACGCCAACGTCGAGTACATTGAGTTCTGGATGATGGACCCCTTCATTCAGAGCAACAACGGCAACAACGTCATTCGCGATGGGGTGAACGAGACGGTGGCTTCTACCAACCCCGGCGGTGATTTCTACATCAACCTGGGCTCGGTATCGGAAGATGTGTTGCGCAACAACAACATCAATGAGTTTGAGAACGGCCTACCCGACGGCACCAATAACGCGGCCAACCTGACGCAGAACACCGTTTGGGGTAGGGCTACCACCCAGCAGTTTTTAACCGATGCGTTCTCGGCAGCCAATGGGGCGCGGGCGCAGCAGGATGTAGGCCTAGATGGGGTAGACAATACCGCCGAAAAAGCGCTGGGTGTACCCGGTCCGTTTTCGGCCCTGGACGACCCAGCCGGCGACGACTTCCTGCACCACCTCTCGGGTGCATACAACGGTACCGAGGCCGGCAACCATATTCTGGGTCGCTACAAGCAGTACAACGGGATGGAGGGCAACTCCACCTCCGACACCAACCAAAGCTCCACCGCCTACCCCGACAAGGAAGACCTGAACCGCGACAACGTGGTGACGGACCTGGAGCGCTACTACGAGTACCGTCTGCAAATCCGGCCCAACAATATGGTAGTGGGTCAGAACTACATCGTGGACAAGGTGACGCGCACCATTGCCGGCTCCAACGGCGAGTCGGTGTCGTGGTACCAGTTCCGGGTGCCGGTGCGGCAGTATTCGGCTGTGCGCGGCACGCCTAATGGGCAGCCGTTTGGTTTCAAATCCATCCGGTTTGTGCGCCTCTACCTCACGCAGTGGCAGCAGCCGGTGGTGCTACGCCTGGTGCAGCCGCAGTTTGTGGCCAACCAGTGGCGCCGCTTCCTGAGCACCATTGCTACCCCCGGCCAGCCCGTACTCAACAACGATACCGATGCTGAGGGCTTTGCTATTTCGACGGTGAGCTTGGAGGAAAACGGCGCCTCGGCCAATACGTCGGGTGCCATTCCGTACGTACTGCCGCCCGGCATTCAGCGCGACCAAGAGTATGGTTCCAGCACCGTGAACCGCCGGCAAAACGAGCAAAGCCTACGCCTGACAGTGGACGGCCTACGCGACGGCTACGGCAAGGCTGCCTACAAAAACATCCAGATCAGCCTGTTGCGGTACAAGCAACTGCGGATGTTCCTGCACGCCGAAACGCAGGAAGCCAACGTGAACGATGGCGACGTACGCGCCTTTATCCGCATCGGCACCGACTACACCCAGAACTACTACGAGTACTCGCTGCCCCTGCAAATCACCCGCACGGGCGCATCGACTACCTCCGAAATCTGGCCTGATGCCAACCAGATTCAGGTGGCGTTCCAGGATTTTATCAATGCCAAAGCGGCCCGTAATGCCGTTGCCGTTCAGAATAATCTGGGGTCAGAGTTTTATTTTACTCCCTTTACTTATACTGAAAACTTGCCCACTGGGGCTACCATCACGGTAGTAGGCAACCCCGACTTCTCACAGGTGCAGGGTGCCATGATTGGCGTTTTCAACCCCCTGGACAACGGCGTGAGCAAGTCGGTGACGGTGTGGGCCGATGAGTTCCGGGTGTTTGAGTTCGACCGTAAGAGTGCCTGGGCCGCCACAGCCCGCTTTAACACTCAGCTAGCCGACGTGGCCAACGTGACGGCTACGGGCAGCTATGTTACCTCGGGCTTCGGTGGCTTGCAGGATAAGCTCCAGCAGCGCACGACCAGCGACATTATGCGCGGTGACGTGAATGCCACCATCGCGGCCGACAGGTTCCTGCCCGAGAAGCTGGGCCTACGGCTGCCTGTGTTGG
The DNA here is from genome assembly GCF_019334315.1 of Hymenobacter profundi. Taxonomy (GTDB): domain Bacteria; phylum Bacteroidota; class Bacteroidia; order Cytophagales; family Hymenobacteraceae; genus Hymenobacter; species Hymenobacter profundi. Next base: position 31,559 of record NZ_JAHWGL010000004.1, on the reverse strand, counting down.
TGCAGGCGGGCTCCGAGGTCAGCAAGCCCGAGTACGACCCGCTGGATCCTGATACCAAGCTCAGCCAGTCGCTGCAAAAATTTGGCTCTGATAGAGAACTGCGCCGCGAGTACGAGAAGGAAGTCGTTTCGCAAACCAGCCAGCGCAGCATCAGTGTTCTAAACGCGCATAAGGAGCGCACCGACCCGCAGAAGCCGGTGCGCCCCTATGATATTGAGAACTTTGCGGTGAGCTATGCCATTACCGAGCGCACGCACACCGACATCAATACCGACAAAGACTACACTCGTACCTTCACGGGGGCGCTGGCCTACGTGTACCAAACCACGCCCAAGAACTACACGCCGCTAGCAGGATTAAAGGCGCTGGACTCGCCCTACCTGAAGTTTTTGCAGGAAGTGAACTTCACTCCCCTACCCTCGCGCTTCTCGTTCCGGGCTGACCTGGACCGGCGCTACAACGAGCGGTTTTTACAGCGTGTGCTGGAACCTGGTACCCTTCCTGTTTCAACCGGCGCAGGTATTTTCCAGAAGAGCTTCTACTTCAACCGCATCTACGATCTGAAGTGGGACCTGACCAAATCCTTGATTCTGGATTATACGGCCAACAACCGCGCGATTGTGGATGAAGGGGTAGGCCGGGCCGTGGGTAGCTCCGATCAGGCCCAGCAGAACCGCGACCTGATTCGCGACAACCTCTTGCGCGGGGGCCGCACTACCAACTTCACCCAACTAGTAGCCGTAACGTGGCGCGTGCCGCTGGATAAATTCCCGCTCACCGACTGGGTATCTATCAATGCGCGCTACTCGGCCAACTACACCTGGCAGGCGGCTTCTACGGCGCTGCGCGTGCTGCGCGACCCCAACAGCCCGCTGGCCTCCGATAGCACTACCCTCGGCAATACCATTCAGAACAACGGCGAGCTGAGCGGTACGGGTAAGATTGATTTGGTGAAGCTCTACAACAAAGTGCGCTTCCTCAACATCATCAACAACGCCCCGCCGCCCCCACCCGTGCAACGCGACGAGAAAGGCCGCATCATTAAGCCCAAGCCTACCGCGCCCGGCGCCCCTGGTGTGGCTGGCGCCCCCGCCGATACCACCCGCAAAGCCCCGGAGTTCCGGGCGCTGAAAGCAGTACTGCGTTCCTTGATGACGGCCCGCTCCCTGGACTTCACCTACACCCGCAGCAACGGTACGCTGCTGCCGGGCTACCTGCCCAGCACGCAGTTTTTTGGGATGAATAACTCGTTTAATGCGCCGGGTATTCCATTCATCCTGGGCAAGCAGTACAGTAACTTTACAGATCTTGATATGCTGTACCAGCGCGCCGCCAGCAACGGGTGGTACACGGAGCGCAGCGACCTGCTGAATACGCCGCTCAGCTCCTTGCTCACCGATAATCTGACACTGCGCACCTCCCTGCAACCCTTCCGCGACTTCAACATTCAGCTGGACGCGCGCCAACAGCGAATTCGTAACCGGGAGGTGTTTTACCGTCGGACCATTGATGAAGAAACACTGCTACCCGTACCGGGTGGCGTAGCTGCAGCAAGTAACCCACTGGGGTCGGGATCGTTCAGCACTTCGTTCATCTCCATCCAAACGCTGTTCGGCGACCGGTCGGCGGAGGGTACGATTTCCAAAGCCTTCAACCGCTTTGTGCAGAACCGGGCCTTTGTGTACGACCGTCTGACTGCTGCCAATGCTGCCCCCGGCGTGTACAGCTACAACTCGCAAGACGTGCTGCTACCCGCTTTCCTAGATGCCTACCGCGGTAAGTCGTCGGACGGCTACGAGGCGAAGGGATTCAATCCGACCAAACAGTTCAAAGTTCCGCTGCCCAACTGGACTATTCAGTACAACGGCCTGGCACAGCTGCCGTTTGTGCAGCGCTATTTCCGCTCTGTCACGCTCAAGCACGCCTATACCTCGGTCTACAGCATCAACAGCTACACTACCTCTACGCTGTACACTGCTGCGCCCAAGGACGACGCATTTTCAACCGTTACCAACGATAACAGCCTGTTTGTTCCCTACTATATCTTAGGGCAGGTGACGATTTCGGAGCAGCTGGCCCCGCTGATCGGTATCAACTTCCAGACTCTGCAAAAGGTATCCGGCAACCTGGAGTATCGCGTGACGCGCAACGTAGGCCTGAACACCATCAACGCCCAGGTAACGGAGCTGCATACCACCGAGATGGTGATAGGCTTTGGCTACGTGACGGACCGCCTGAAGCTGCCTTTCCGTATCGGGGGCGAGCAGAAGGTGCTGCGCAACCAGCTCAACGCCCGCCTGGATATGTCGATTCGGGACAATACCATCATCCAGCGTACTATCGAGGATGTGGTAGACGGGTCGGATGTGGGCACGCCCTTTAGCCTGGTCACTAGCGGTACCCGCCAGGTGCTGCTGCGCCCTACCATTGACTACACCCTCAACCAGCGTCTGAACCTGCAATTCTACTTCACGCGCACCGTTACGGCTCCGCGCGTGCAAAACTCCTTCCGCAACGCCGCCACCGAAGGTGGTATCCAGCTTCGCTATAGCCTGTCGCAGTAAATGGGGAGTGGGGAGTGGGGAGTTTGTGAAGTGGTGAATGAAAAAGCGTCTGTCATCCTGAGCGCAGCGAAAGACCTTATGCCCGTAAAACGAGTCGTTGGTACGTCTGTCGTTCTTATGTGAGAAGGTCCTTCGCTGCGCTCAGGATGACAGACGCTTTTTCATTCACCACTTCACAAACTCATCACTCCCTATTTCACCCCTTCACAAACTCACCCCTTCACCATTCCACTCTTCGCCTTTTCCCGTACTTTTGGGGGCTGTTCATTTTAACCTGGCTTTGCATGAATCTCCCCGCTGAACTGAAGTATACCAAAGAGCACGAATGGGTGCGCGTTGAAGGCGACGTAGCATACGTAGGCATCACCGACCACGCGCAGAAAGAACTGGGCGACATCGTGTATGTAGACATTGACACGCTGGACAAGGATGTAGCCCAAAACGACGTATTTGGGACGGTAGAGGCCGTGAAGACGGTTTCGGACCTGTTTAGCCCCCTCACCGGTACCGTATTAGAAATCAACCCCGCCCTCGACGGCAGCCCCGAGCTGGTGAACTCTGACCCTTATGGTGACGGCTGGATGATCAAGATGTCGATAGGCAACGCCGCTGAGTTGGACGAGCTGCTGACGGCTGAGTCCTATGGTGAAATCGTAGGCGCTTAAGTTGACGGCTTCAACGAGCATAACGCCGCCCGCGTCGCCGCGCGCCTTTGCTGGTGTGCCGGCCACGTGGGCGGCGTTGGTGTTGGTGCTGACCCTCACGCCAGCCCAGGAAATGCCCGACACACCGCACTGGGATTTACTGTCGTTTGACACGGCTGCCCACGCAGGCGTCTTCGCGGTATTGTCTTTCACCAGCTATATCTCGGCTCGGCGGCAGCGCCGCTTCCCTACCCTGCGCCGTCAGGCACTGCTATGGGTAGGCGTTGGCTGCACTTTGTTTGGGGGGCTGATTGAGGTACTACAGGCAACTATGGGTTTGGGCCGCCAAGGCGAATGGTCCGACCTCATCAGCGACACACTGGGCACTGTGGCGGGCCTGGGCGCGGCTTGGCTCCTGCGGCGCTGGTGGCAGGCCTGATGGCCACCGGGCGCCGTTGGCTGCTGCTGGGGGTAGGGCTCCTACCCTTCGCGGCACTGGCGCAGGACATGGCCCGCGTGCGCCAAACCATAGCTACCCTCGCCGCACCCCAGATGCACGGCCGCGGCTACGTACGCCACGGCGACCAGCAAGCCGCTGCCTATCTGCGGCAGCGGTTCCAGCAGCTGGGTTTGCAGCCCTTAGCACCTGACTATACCCAGTCGTTTCCGCTGGATGTAAATACCTTTCCGGGGAAGCTGCAATTGGAGCTTCGTTTCGGCATGCTGCGGTTTCCGATGCTGGGCCGCTCCCTCCAGTTGCAGCCGGGCAAGGAGTTTATTGCCGCTCCCGAATCAGGGTCAGGCAAAATAGGCGGACCGTTTTCAGCGGCACCCGTTATTCGCCTCGATACGCTGGTTTTCACAGATGCCGCGGCCCAGCAGCGCCTATTGAAACGCCCCTGGTACGGGGGCGGCGTGGCAATCCGTAGCGCCGACGTACCTCGCTTGGCTACCCTTCCCCTACCCCTACAGCAGCACCTCGACTCGGCGGCGTTACGCTTCACGCTAGTACCTAAGCTCACGGCCTCACTGGCTCCCACGCAGGCTGGCCAAGTACGCCTAGATATTTTGGAATCAGTTTGGCAGAAGTATGCTGCTAAACAAGATGACCTAGCAGCGCAGGTAGCTGTACGGGTAGATGCAGAACTGAAACACGACTACCAAACCCAAAACCTGATTGGGATGCTGCCCGGCACCACCCAGCCCGATTCGTTCTTGGTTGTTACGGCGCACTACGACCACCTGGGCACAATGGGCCGCCGCGCCTACTTTCCCGGCGCCAACGACAATGCGAGCGGCACAGCCATGCTGCTGGAGTTGGCCACCTACTATGCTCGACCCGAAAACCGGCCGGCTTACTCCGTATTATTCATTGCCTTTGGTGGTGAAGAAGCTGGTTTAGTTGGTTCACGCTACTTCGTGCAGCACCCGTTGGTGCCCCTAACCCGCATCCGGTTCTTGCTCAACCTAGACTTGTTGGGTACTGGTGAAGAAGGCATTACCGTGGTGAATGGCCGTGTTTTGCCCGATGCTTTTCAGCGCTTGCAACAGCTCAACGAGGCCGAGCATTTTGTGCCTTCCGTAGCAGCCCGCGGCAAGGCAGCCAATTCCGACCATTATTATTTCACCGAAAGCGGTGTGCCTGCCTTTTTCCTCTACACCCGTGGCGGCCCTACTGCCTACCACGATGTGCACGACCAGGCTGCTGCCCTACCCCTAACGGCTTTTTCCGGCGTGTTCAGGTTGATTACTCGGTTTCTGGCTTCATTTTAAGTAAGCAGGCGAACCCAAGAGCGTATTGATCTATCATTCGAAGCAACTGCCGAAACGCGCTACGGTCATGCTGATACGCACAAAAACCACTAGCATATCACCGATTGGTGACGTGCTAGTGGTTTTTACACTCTTCGGCTGACGTGCTTATTCTTAGCCGTTGGTACGCAGGGAACCCATAATCTGCTTGGCTACCGTTTCCCACTCGGGCTTTTGGCGGTCGGCGCAGGTGAAGGTGCACATGAGCAGCTTGCCCTCCACATCGGTGAAGAACACCAGCGTATATACCTCGTGGCCCAGCTCCGGCTTCATCAGCTCCATATAGCCCATCTTACGGCCATTGATTTCGCGCACGCCGTTTGAAAACCACTTAGCGTTCTTGAACTGCTTGGTATACGTCTTGTAAAACGTTTCAGCGTACATGTCGATCATGTCCTGATCAGCTGCGTTGTCGGTGTAGGTGAAGGCAACGCTGGCTTCCTTGCTGTTGGTGTAGATAACACTCGGGCGGCTTTGGGCACTTCCGTAGTTGAAATCCATTTGCTGCTCGCTCATCACCTCGAAGCCTTTGGGAATGAGAATTTCAACCCGCTCGCTTAGCACGCGCTTCTTAATAAGCTCTACCTCGGCGAACGGGCGAGCTGCCATCAAAAGCATAGACAGGCAGAGAAACGGAAGTAGTAAAGCTTTTTTCATAACGTTTACTTGAAAAAAGATGAATTTCAAAAGAATAATGGGTCTGTTATAAAAACGACCCCTGCTTGATTAGCACAATTTACTACGAATAATCTTAAAGACAAGTTTTGTCCAAAAGAAATATTTTTATGCTATTGCATCTCATCTCCTAAAATCCTGCCAATTTCATCTAAAAACGTCAATCATAAGCACATAAATCTTTACGTTAATTATACACAGATAGTAGACAACATTAATAAAGTACTGTAAATACGCATCAAAATATAAATTTGTTATCATTTAAAAGTACTATAAAAATCAATCTAAACCGTGCAAGAGAACCTATAGTTTATAGGATATTATTTATTTGCTCTTTGATTTTCTCTAGCTCCTCCTTCATACTCACCACTAGATGCTGAATGGTGGAATCATTGGCTTTCGAGCCAATGGTGTTGATTTCGCGGCCGATTTCCTGAGAAATGAAGGCGAGTTTTTTGCCTGTAGGTTCGGGCAAGTACACCGTTTCGGTGAAGTAGTGCAGGTGGTTGATGAGGCGCACCTTTTCTTCAGCAATGTCGAGCTTCTCAATGTAGTACAGCACCTCCTGCTCGAAGCGGCTGGCATTAAAATTTTCCGTCGCAGCTAGCTCACTCAGATGGTTTTGCAGGCGTTGCCGCACCTGGGTAATGCGCGTCGGGTCGTGGCGCTCTACGTCGGCCAGGGCTACGCGAATGTGGTCGATATAGCCCAGAATTTCGGTGGTCAGGGCCTGGCCTTCGTCGCGGCGAAACTGGTTGATGCGCTCCAGCGCCTCGTGCACTAGCGGCAATAGCTCGTCCCAAGTGATTTCCACTTCCGGCTCAGCCAGTTGATCGGGGCCGGCCAGCACGCCTGGTAGACGCAGGGCCGCCAACAAGGTTTCCTCGCTGGCAGGCAGGCCTAGTTCTTCCGCTATGGTTTTCACCTCCTGATAGGCCGCCAGTAGCGCTTCGCGGTTGAAGATGGTAGCAGCGCGGGCGCCGGCGGTACGGCTCACTTCGAAATTCAGGTTGACTTTCCCACGAATTAAACTCTTAGCTAACAAGTTACGCACCTCCAACTCGCGGTCTTGCAGGAAGCGGGGTAGGCGCAGGCTCAGGTCCAAAGTTTTGGAATTGAGCGACTTAATTTCAACGGTGGCGGTGTAACGGTCGGTTTCGCGGTGGGCAATGCCGTAGCCGGTCATGGACAGGAGCATGGTAGGAAGACAGTTAGAGTGAAACGGTGCAAAAGTACTGCGGCGCTTCTAACTACGCCGGGCTGGTCTTTTCTGGGTCCTGTGGGCTTGCCTTGGCTGTTTAAAACCCTGTAGCTTGCAGCATATGACCAAACTTCGCGTGCTGATGCTACCCAAGTGGTACCCGCACCGCTACGACGACCAGGACGGTGATTTTGTAGCGCGGCACGTGGCGGCCATTGCCCCCCACGCGCAGACCGCCGTGGTGTTTGCCGCCGTAGCCCGTGGTCCCCTACCCCACCTCGTTGTCGGCGAAGTCGATATGGCAGGCCCTACCCCTACCTGGCGCTACTACTACCGCGCCCGGCCAACAGGCTTGGGTTTGATAGATAAGCTGTTGAAGCTGATTCTATATTACTGGTGCGTAGGGTGTGGCTACCGAAAAGCCGTGCAACACTGGAACGGGCAGCGCCCGCAACTGGTGCACGTGCACGTATTGTTGCGTACGGGCCTGTTTGCGTGGTGGCTACGGGCGCGACATGGTATTCCCTACCTCATCACTGAGCACTGGACGCTGTACCTGCCGGCTAAGGCGACAAACATAGGTATGCTCCGCAAGTGGCTCACCCGCCACGTAGTAGCGCAAGCGGCGGCGCTGCACACGGTATCCGACAACCTACGTCAGGCGATGCAGGCGTTGGGAATTTCGAATCCGCATACCGTTGTGATTCCGAATGTGGTGGACACGCAGCTGTTTCGTCCGTCCCTACCCTACCCCAGACGTGCCGGGCGACGCCTCTTGCATGTAGCAGCCTTCAACGAAGCAGCCAAAAACCTGACTGGCTTGCTGCGGGTACTGGCGCGCCTGAAGGAGCAGCCGGATATCAGCTTACGCGTGGCGGGCTACGGACCCGATGAAGCGCACGTGTTGCAGACGGCTCAACAGCTTGGCTTGCTGGACGGCACAGTACGGTTTTTAGGGAAACTTCCTTCTGCTGCCGTCGCCCACGAAATGCAGCAGGCCGACTGTCTGGTTTTATTCAGCAACTATGAGAATTTGCCTTGTGTGCTGATTGAAGCGCAGGCCAGTGGGTTGCCTGCCGTGGCCACAAGGGTAGGCGGGGTGCCCGAGCTACTACCCGCCGACGGCCGCTTCGGCCTGCTAGTACCGCCCGGCGACGAAGGTGCTTTGGCCGACGCCCTTCTCTCGGCCCTAGAAAATCCAACACAGTTCTCCCCTGACCTGATGCGGGCTCGTGTAGAAGAAAAGTTCAGCTACGAAGCCGTAGGAGAGCAATTTGCACTACTTTACCGTGCCATACTACCCGCATGATCCGCCGCATCGCCTACCATTTCCTGACGCGCCTGCTGACGGCATTGCTCAGCTTTGGGGTGGTATGGCTCACGGCTCGCTACCTGGGCGCAGCCGGACGCGGGGCCGTGAGTTTGTTTGTGACGGACTGTGCTGCGGTGTTGTTGTTTATTGGGCTGTTGGGCGGCTCTTCGCTTATCTACCTTTCGCCGCGCTATAGTAGCTGGAAGCTGTTGGTACCGGCTTATGGCTGGGCAGTGGCAGTTTGCGGCGTGGGCACCCTGGCCGTAGGGTTGTTTCGACCGGTAGCATCTGCCTACTTAACGCATTTATTAGTAGTGACGATATGCCAGGCGCTATTATCAACAAACACCTCTCTACTGCTCGGGCGCAAGCGCGAAACCGCATATAATCTCTTGACTATCGGGCAAGTGCTGCTCCTGGCTGGTGGCCTGCTGATAGCTTTTATAGGCAATTTGCAACGCACAGTAGATGCTTATTACTATGCCGCCTACCTGGCATACGGTCTGCCTTTACTGCTCAGCTTTGGGGCTTTGTGGCAACTTCCTGACCGCTGGCGCACGGGACAGTCGCTGCGGCAGGTGGTGCGGGAGTTGGCGTATCATAGCCGCGGTGCGCATTTTTCCAACATTCTCACTTTTATCAACTACCGCCTAGCTTACTACTTTGTGGCGCATTATGCCAACGTACGATCCTTAGGGGTTCTAAGCGTAGGCGTGTCGCTGGCCGAAGCGTTGTGGTTGATTCCACGCAGCACTGCTCTTATTCAATATGTTGACCTGGTGCACGCTACCGATAAGCAGGCGCAATTGGCCCCTACCCTTCGCACGACACGGCTCACGCTGCTGGCAACCGGCGCAGGCTTGCTGGCGCTATGCGCACTACCCACGGTGGTACTCACGCGCCTGTTTGGCCCCGAGTTTGGGGCCGCGCGGCTCGTGCTCTGGTGCCTCACACCGGGCATACTGGCGGTGGCTAGTAATATTATGTGCAGCACCTACTTCAGCGGCCTGGAGCGCTACCGCGTCAACAACGTGGCGGCGGGGCTAGGCGTACTGGTGACCCTAGCAGCCTGCTTCTTGCTGATTCCGCGCTACGGGATTCGGGGAGCGGCACTGGCGATGTCGCTTTCTTATTCGGTATCGGCTCTCTACCTACTCTGGCAGTTTCTGCGCGATACTGGCACCGGCCTGCGCCACCTACTGCCCGGGCCCGCCGACGCCGCGTATGGCGTGGCGCTCTGGCGCAAGTGGCTTCTGGCGCAGCGCGGTACGAAGGTTTAGAAAAAGTGAACTGCTGTTAGCTGATCGGCACTTTGCGCAGGATGGCTTCGATGAAATCCTGGGTGCGGATGCCGTCGGCTTCGGCTTCGTAGTTGAGTAGGATGCGGTGGTTGAGCACGTCGGTGGCCACGTCTTTAATGTCTTCGGGCAGCACGTAGTCGCGCTCGTTGAGGAAAGCTACGGCCTTGGCGGCGCGGTGCAGGGCAATGCTGGCCCGCGGACTCACCCCAAAATGCACGTATTGGGCATACTCGGCCAGGTCGTACTCGGCGGGCTTGCGGGTGGCAAACACTAGTTCGATGATGTACTTCTCCAATGTCTCGGAAATCTGCACCTGATTGATGAGCGTCCGAATGGCGAAAATGTCCTCTTTAGTGAGCACCGGCTGCACGGCTTCCACGTAGCTCATGTTGGCCATGCGGCGCATCACCTCCAGCTCATCGGCTTTTTTAAGGTAGTCGACGTACACTTTCAACATGAAACGGTCGAGCTGGGCCTCGGGCAATGGATAGGTACCTTCCTGCTCCACAGGGTTTTGCGTAGCGAGCACCAGAAACGGCAGATCGATGGGGTAGGTGGTTTCGCCGATGGTCACCTGCTTTTCCTGCATGGCTTCTAGCAGGGCGCTCTGCACCTTGGCGGGCGAGCGGTTCACCTCGTCGGCCAGTACCAGGTTGGCGAAAATCGGCCCCTTCTTTACCTCAAACTCCGACTGATTCTGATTGTAAATCATGGTGCCGATGAGGTCGGAAGGCAGCAAGTCGGGCGTGAACTGCACGCGCTGAAAGTGCAGGTGCAGCACTTTAGATAGTGTACTGATGGTAAGCGTCTTGGCCAGACCCGGCACACCTTCCAGCAGAATATGGCCGCCGGTAAACAAGCCAATCAGTAGCCGGTTGACCATGTATTGCTGGCCTACCACCACATTGCCCACTTCGGCAAAAACCTGTTGAATTTTCTGACGGTAGTATTCGGGATCTGGGGTAGACATAGGCGGTGAAGGGCAGGAATAAGAAGGCGCGAAAGATACGGCAGCAGAACGTGTAACGCAGAAAGTTGCGCTATTACTGGTAGAGACACAACATTTTCTGTCTCGTTGTTGAACGGCAGCGGTAGCCAACCCTGTCAGGATTCAGCGGAAGATGCGCAACAATGGAGCTAACGACTAGACACGCTTTTTGTGTCTTTACTGCCTTGTCAGTGGGGAGGCACCCTTCTGCAAGATATACTCGCTGTGCAGTAGGTAGGCCCCATCTACCACTACCTCTTCCCCGGCTGTCAGGTGCGAGAGAATTTCGACTTGCCTACCTGTCTGCTTACCAAGTTCTACTTCGCGGTTCTCATAGCTGCCATTGGGTAGGCGCACCCACAGGCTGCTGCCGGCTTGCTCCTGCAACACGGCAGCCATAGGCACGCGTAGTGCGCCTACTGCCGCTGGGGCTTGGGGTGAGGTAGGGGCCATGCGCACCACGGCTTGCAAGCCTGGCGTGTAGGCGCGTTGCGGGTTGGGTAGGACCACGCGCACCAAGGTTACTTTGCTATCGGCCAGCTCAGGATTCACAAAGCTCACGCGCCCCGTCACCTCCCTACCCGGCAACGACGGAAACGTGACTGTAACCGGCTGCCCGGCGCGCACGGCGGCATCGGTGGCGTAAAGCTGCGCTTCCACCCACACTGTACTCAGGTCGACGAGAGAGAAGATGGGCGTGCCTTCCTGCACGTAGTCGCCCTCACGCAAGGCTACTTCCTGCACTACGCCGCTTTTTGAACTGAAGTATGGCACCGGGTTTAGCGGCTTGCCAGCCCGAAGTAATTGCCGCAGCTGATTCGACGTGAAACCCCAGAGCTGCAACCGGTTGCGCGCAGCGGCCACCAGCGGAGCGTAGTCGATGTTATCGGCGCCGGACAGCTCGCGCTGTTGGGCGGTGGCGAGCAGAAAATCCAGCTGCGCCTTCTGCAATTCTTCGCTGTAGAGCGCAAACAGCGGCGCGCCGGCGCGCACGGTTTCGCCAGGGTTGCGCACGTAGAGCCGCTCGATGCGGCCGGGCACGCGGGCGCTCACTTGGGTTAGGTTTTCGGGGTTGGGCACCACGCGGCCCGTGAGCGCCAGGCCGGTACCGGCCGCCGCAGTAGCCATTGGCTGCTCGCCTACCTTTCTCACCTTGATACCGCCCAGGCGCACCTGCTCGGCGCTGAGCCGGATAGTGCGCGCCGTGGTAGTGCCCGACTGGTGCTGCACTTTGATGAGGTCCATGCCACAGATGGGGCAGTCGCCGGGCTCGTCCTCGTGGATTTGCGGGTGCATGGAGCAGGTGTAGTAGGATTCCGCCGTGGCAGCCAGCGCTGGGTTGGGCGTGGGGTCAGCTTCGGGCACTGTAGCAGAATCGGCCTCTGGCGTGGCTTGACGGCAGGCCACGAAGAATAGCAGTAGAAGCAGCGTGTATTTCATGTTTTTCTCGCAGAGGTTCGCGGAGATAGGCGCAGAGGTTCGCAGTGTTCTGACGAAAAGGTCTTGCAGAACTTCAGTTATAGAACCGGTTCGATAAAACTCTCACTATCTGTTAGGTACTGCGCGTTAGCGGCTATCTGGTCCTTAGCAGTCAGGCCGCGCGTGATTTGTACCTGGTTGCCGGTGCGGGCACCCGTTACCACCGCTACGGGCTGTAGCTGATTGTCTTGTTGCCGGAACACAACTTGCCGGGTGCCCAGGTCGAGGACGGCCGCTGCGGGCACCCATAGCCCTGTGGCTTGCGTGGCGGGTTGAATTTGGCCCGTTACAAGCTGCCCGATTTTGAGCTGTTGCTCGCTGTTTGATAGGTAGACGCGGGCCGTAGCTGTAGGTGCGCTGCTGGTAATGAGCGGTTCTACCAGCGCTACCTTGCCCTGGCGCGGCGCGGCTTGGGGCGCATCATTCAGCGTAATTTCTACGGCTTGGCCAGGCTGCACGTGCGCCAAATCGGCGGCATACACTTGCAGCAACGCCCACACCGTAGTGGTATTGATGAGTTGCAACACGGGCTGGCCGGTTTGCACGTAGTCGCCCTCTTGGATGCCCAGCGGACCGGCTTGCTCCAATGCACCGTCAGCCTCAGCTGCAGCCTCTACCTCCGTCACGTAGCCATTGGCCGGGCTATAGACGCTGATGCGCAGCTGCGGCCGGCCGCTTTTCTCAATGGCCTGCACCTGTCCGGTTGTCAGGCCTAGTAGCTCCAGCTTGCGTCGTGAGGCCGTCAGCAACGCCTCGTTAACGGGCTTATTTTTCAAGATAAAAAGCAAATTCTGCTGCTCCGTTAGCAGCTCCGGGCTGTAAATATCGTAGAGCCTTTGCCCCTTTTTTATCGGTTGAAAGCGGTAGCGCACGTACAGCCGCTCGATGCGCCCCCCTACCCTCGCCGACACCCGCTCGAACTGGCGCGGGTCGTAGCTGATGACGCCGGGGGCAGTGATGGTGGTCGTTTCTGCGCCGGTGGTAGGGTGCACCAGTTGCACGTCGGTGGGGGTGGCGGCACTGCTGGCGGGCGTGGGGAGGGCGCTGGTATCGGCGTCAACGGCCGGGCCGGTGGTTTTCTTCACCAGGAACATGCCGCATACCGGGCACTTGCCGGGGCTGTCTTGCACCACCTCGGGGTGCATGGGGCAGGTGTAGTATTCTTCGGCTGTGGCGTGGGTGTGCTCATGGGGCTGTTTGGTGGAGCAGCCGGCAACCAGTAGCAACAGGAGCAAGGCGGTAGAAACGCGTTGCGCGCGCCTACCCGTTCGCATCATAAAATCAACTAGATAGACCATTTTTTTCAATCAAAATCGTGCAACGATGGGCGCGTACGACGCGCCCCTACTGTTCCTGTTCGCGCTCAAACTCCACCTGTAGCTGCAACAATTGCTGCTCCTGGTCCACGGCGGCGAGGCGGGTGTTGCGCAGGGTTTCCCAGGCTTGCAGCACCGCCGAGAAGGTTTCGGTGTTTTGCTCATAGGCCAGCAGGGTAGCGCGGTAGCTTTTGAGCACGGCCGGCAGCACATTCTCCTTATATAAGAGTACCTGCTCGTACTGGGCGCGCCGGCGGGCGTTCAGCGCTTCTACTTTGCCGGCCGCTTGGATCAGCAAATCAGCGCGTTGCTCGCGCAGGGCCTGGGCCTCTAGCTGCATGCCCGCCACATTGGCCTTGTACTGGCGCGAGGCCCACGGCACAAACGGCACCGACATGGTACCCAGCACCGTGTACTGGTTGGGCATGCTGCCCAGCCCCTGCATGTGCTGGGCCTGTACGGCAAACTCAGGCCGGGCGGCGGTGCGCTCCAGTTGCTGCTGCAACTGGTTGCGTACCAGCGACTGATCCAGGGCGCGCACGTCGCTGCGGGCCTGGGCCAGCTCGGTGGTGTCGAGGCTGCGGTCGAGGGCGCGCAGGTGGTAGGTGGTGTCGATGTAGAATAGGGTTTGCGGGTCGCGCACCAGCAGGGTGTTCAGGTTGGCGCGGCGCTCTTTCAGCTGGCCTTCCAGCTCCATTTCCTCCACGTGGTGCAACTGAAGCGCGGCCTGGGCGCGGTAGGCGTCGCTGAGTTTTTCGCCGCCGTATTTGTACCGCAGCTCGATGCTACGAAGCGCAAACTCCATCAGGCGCTCGGTTTTTTCCAGCACGTGCAGCTTCTTTTGTAGCATCAGCCAGTCGTAATAGTTCTGCTTCACATCGGCGCGGAGCTGGTTGCGCGTGTAGGCGCGGGTTTCGCGGTCCACGTTGGCTTGGCTGCGCAGGTAGCTTTCGTTGGCCCGCTGGCGGGCGCGGTTCGGGAGGCCCTGCTCGGCCATCACCATCACCGAGCCGCCCGACTGCATTCCCATGTCCTCGCCGCGCCGGTTGGCACTATACGGCACCATAAACGGCCCAGCGCCTACCCTGGGCGCCATCCACACCCGCGCGCCGGCGGCGTAGGCGTCGGCGGCTTTAGCTTGGGCGTCGTACTGGCGCAGGCGCGGGTGCACGCGCTCTACCCTGGCCAGGATGGTGTCCAGCGGCAACACCTCCGGCAGTTGGGCCTGGGTGGTGAGGGGTAGGAAAAGCAAGAAAAGCAGGAAGCGTTTCATATATACAATCGTCTGAAATGCAGAAAAAAAGGCGGTCATGCTGAGCGCAACAGAGCAAAGCCGAAGCATCTCGCGTGCTCCTGGTAATTACTATCTGCCATCAGCATGCGAGCGAGATGCTTCGGCTTCGCTCCGCTGCGCTCAGCATGACGTTCTTACTTCTTTCCATCAATGCCGGGCCACTGGGATTTCCATGCGGCCATGTTTGCGCAATTCGTATTCCTTGGTCATCTCGAACACCACTGGCGTGACCAGTAGAATGTGAATAGAGGACGTGAACACGCCGCCAATCAGCGGGAGCACAATGGGCAGCATTACATCAGACCCTACCCCCGTGGACCACAGCACCGGCACCAGCCCGAATAAGGACACCGAAACCGTCATGATTTTGGGGCGTAGGCGCTGGGCGGCGCCGGCCATCACGGCCCCGCGGATGTCGGCGGGCGTGATGGTGTCGCGGGAGTTGCCTTTTTCGGCCACCAGCTTCTGCATGGCTTCGTTGAGGTAAATCACCATCAGGATGCTGGTTTCCACGGCCAACCCAAACAGCGCGATAAAGCCCACCGCTACCGCTACCGACAGATTCACGTCGTAGAAATACACGATGAACACGCCGCCAATCAGCGCAAACGGCACTGTCACGAGGTTAAAAAAGGCTTCCTTCAGCGAGCCGAACGTGAAATAGAGCACCCCGAAAATGATGGCCAGCACCAGCGGCAGAATCAGCTTGAGGGTTTGGGTGGCGCGGAGCTGGTTTTCGTACTGCCCACTCCAATCCAAGAAGTAGCCTTTCGGCAGCTTGCCCATCATGGTTTCGAGGCGCTGGCGGGCTTCGGCCACGGTGCCCCCCAGGTCCCGGTCGCGCACGTTGAATAACACGGTACCGCGTAGCAGGGCGTTTTCGGAGTTGATCATGGGCGGCCCTTCCGCAATCCGGATATCGGCCACCGATGACAGCGGGATGGGGCCGCTGGCCGTTTGCACTTGCAGGCGCTGCAAGGCAGGTAGGCTGTTACGGAAGTCCTGGGCAAAGCGCGCATTCACGCTGAAGCGCTGCCTACCCTCGATGGTAGTAGTCAGCTCCATGCCCCCCAGGGCAGATTCCACCAGCAGGTTCACGTCGTCTACGCTCAACCCGTAGCGCCCAATTTCTTCTTTTTTCACCTTGATATCGAGGTACTTGCCGCCCGTAATGGGCTCCACGTACAGGTCCTTCACCCCCTCAATACCCGCCAACTGCTGCCGGATGCGGGTGGAAAGCCGGTAGATAGAATCCAGATTTTGGCCGTACACCTTCACGCCCACATCCGTCCGGATACCGGTGGAAAGCATGTTGATGCGGTTGATGATGGGCTGGGTCCAGCCGTTCACCACGCCCGGAATCTGGAGTTTCTGGTTCAGCTCGTCCACGATTTTGGCCTTGGTCATGCCGGCACGCCACTCGTCGCGGGGTTTTAGCAGGATGATGGTTTCAATCATCGACAGCGGCGAGTTGTCGGTGGCCGTGTTGGCCCTACCCGCCTTGCCCAGCACGTGCGCCACCTCCGGCGTTTGCTTGATAATGCGGTCCTGTACCTGCAAAATGCGCTTCACCTCCTGGTTCGACACGTCGGGCAGGGTCACGGGCATGAACAGGATGCTACCCTCATCGAGCGGTGGCATAAACTCGGTGCCCAGGCTCAGGAGCATCGGAATGCTGATGAGCAGGGCCACGATGTTGAGGCCCAACGTGGTTTTGCGCCAGCGTAGGCACCAGGCCAGCACCGGCGCGTACACGCGCTCCAACGCCCGCCCTACTGGGTTGCTACCCTCCGGCTTCAGCTTGCCTTTCAGTAGGAAGCTCACCAGCACCGGCCCCACCGTAATGGCCACAAAGGCATCGACCAGCAGGATAAACGTCTTGGTCCAGGCCAGGGGCGCGAACAGCTTGCCCTCCTGCCCCGTGAGCAAAAACACCGGCAGAAACGACACCACGATGATAATGGACGAGTAGAACACGCCCGGCCCCACCTGCTGGCAGGCCCGCTCAATGATTCGGTTGCGTTCTTCGGTGGTCATTTTAAAATACTGATCTATAAAATTTTAGCTAGAGCTAAGGCTAGCTCCCCTCCTTTTTCAAGGAGGGGGTAGGGGGTGGTAAAACTGGTTTGCACGGTGCTAGAGCTAGTTTGTAGTTTGTTGTTCTGACGACTTTTACCCCCCCCTACCCCCTCCTTGAAAAAGGAGGGGAGCTAGCTCTAGTTTTCTAGCTTGTAGCCTCTTCCGCCTGTTGCGCTTCCGACAACTGCCGGTAGGCGTTTTCCACCACCACAATACCGTCGTCCACAATCACCCCAATGGCCAGCGCAATGCCAGTGAGCGACATGATATTGGACGACACGCCGAAGGCTTCCAGCAGAATAAAGGCTATGGCAATGGACAGCGGCACCTGAATGAGGATGATAAGCGCGCTGCGGGCGTGGAACAGGAACAATAGCACGATGAGCGACACCGTCACCATTTCCTCTACCAGCGTGCCGCGCACCGAGGCAATGGCCCGTTCGATGAGCGTGCTCCGGTCGTAGGCAATGTCGAACGTCACGCCCGGCGGCAGGCCTTTTTCCACCTCCTGCATCTTGGCTTTCACGGCGTTGATGACGTTGTCGGCGTTTTCGCCGTAGCGCATCACCACGATGCCGCCCACGGCTTCGCCCTCGCCATTCACGTCGAAGATGCCCAGGCGCAGGTCGCCGCCCATTTGCACGGTGGCCACGTCCTTGATGCGGATGGGGGTAGACTGGTAGGTGCCCACGGGTATGTTCTCCACATCCTGGATATTCTCGATGTAGCCCAGCCCGCGCACGATGTAGCCCATGTCGCTCATCTCAAACTTGCGCCCACCCACGTCGTTGTTGTTGGCGCGCACGGCCCGCAGCACGTCGGGCAGCGGGATGCGGTAGTAGTTGAGCTTGGTGGGGTCGAGGGTGATTTGGTACTGCTTCTGAAAGCCGCCAAACGAGGCCACTTCGCTCACGCCGGGCACCGTTTGCAGGGCAAACTTCACGTACCAATCCTGCAAGGCGCGCTGTTCGCCCAGGTCCATGCCCTTCGCTTTCAGGGTGTACCAGAGCACATGGCCTACCCCCGTCCCATCAGGACCGAGGGTAGGCGTCACGCCCTGGGGCAGTAAGCGCTGGGCGTAATTGAGGCGCTCCAACACCCGCGAGCGGGCCCAGTATAGGTCTACCTCATCCTCAAAAATCAGGTACACAAAGCTCATCCCAAACATCGATGCGCCCCGGATATTGCGCACCTTCGGAATCCCCTGTAGGTTCGATACCAACGGGTAGGTCACCTGGTCCTCCAGCACCTGCGGACTACGCCCGCTCCACTCCGTAAACACAATCACCTGGTTTTCGGAGAGGTCCGGAATGGCGTCGATGGGGTTGCGGCGCAGGGCGTATACGCCCCACCCAAACAGCCCTGCTGCCAGCAGCAGCACCAGCACCCGGTTGCGCAACGAAAGCGAAATCAGCTTTTCTACCATGTTTTTGAGCTGTTGACTACCAGCTGATGGCTATCAGCTTTTTGTTGAACAGAAGCCAATAGCTAGCAGCTATCAGCCAGTGGCTACCTTATTGCTTCACCAAGGCCATGCCGCACTTGGGGCAGTCACCGGGCTTGTCGCTGGTCACTTCGGGGTGCATGGGACACACGTAAGCTCCGGCGGTAGCGGGGGTAGTCGTGGTATCGGTTGTGGTGGTTTCCATGTTGTCGCCAGGGCCTTCGGCGCCTACCGTTACAGGCTTGTTATCAGCGCCGCAGCTGCTCACGAGGAATAGGCCAGCGGCCACGAAAGAAAGGAAGGCAGATTTTATCAGCATAAGTGAAAAAGGTTGAAAGTGAATGAGAAACGTGAAAAGGGAGGCCGTACAGCGCCTACTTGCTACAGCGTCTTAGCGCACAAAAACGCGCTGCCGCCGCGGGCATAGCAGAGCTAAACCCACGGCGGCAGCGCGTGCGAAATCGACCTTAAATAGTCAAGGAATGGGTAAAGACCCGGATATCCGGAATCTTCGGCTTCAGGTGCCGCCGGGGCACCAAGGCTACCGGCCGGGCTTGCTCCCAGCGCACGTAGCGCGCAAACTCAAAGTTGAAGGTAGGCGGCAGCACCATCCACAGCGGCGCATCGACGCTCACACCGTGGCTGGGCGGGCCGGCTAGCGCGGCAAAAAAGGCTTTTACCGGTGTCTCGCAATCCGACTTGTCGGGGCTGCCAGACGGATGACCTGTCTTGCTCATCCCCTCGCACTGCTTGCCGGCCATCTTGGTGCAGCACGTCATCTTGGGTGCTTTCACCTCACTGCTTACCGGGCCGCAGAAGCACCGCCCCGCGAACATGCTGAGGAAGGCTACCAGAAAAGTAGCCGCCGTCAGGCGTCGCGTAAGGGCAGAGAGTTGGAACATAGGGTGTGCGGGGTAGCGCCCGGTACTCAACCGCAAAGATAGGCAAGTCGTTCCGGTTGTGCAGGTATGGAATCGTGCTGGCGTGGTACAGCTCTTTGGCTACATCCAGCCTCGTAGCGTTTCAGGCAACCGGTAGCGCCTCTTTTTTGTTGAGCAGGTACAACCTTCATGAGGCTTTGCCTGCGGTCCTATTCGGATGCCGTCCGCCAGCCTCCTTTTCCTTCCGAATTATGACAGCCGATACTTCT
This sequence comes from Hymenobacter profundi, assembly GCF_019334315.1. GTDB lineage: Bacteria > Bacteroidota > Bacteroidia > Cytophagales > Hymenobacteraceae > Hymenobacter > Hymenobacter profundi. The sequence continues at coordinate 12,300 of NZ_JAHWGL010000004.1, read as the reverse complement.
TCCGTTGCTTTTTCCGTGCTGGATCTGGCGCCCATCCTTGCCGGAAGCACGCCTACCGACACATTCCGCAATAGCCTGCACCTGGCCCAGCAGGTAGAGGCCATGGGGTATACCCGTTACTGGCTTTCCGAGCACCACAATATGGTGAGCGTAGCCAGCTCAGCGCCACCTATTCTGATTGGTCACATTGCTGGGGGTACTACCTCCCTACGGGTAGGCTCGGGCGGCATTATGCTACCCAACCATGCGCCGCTGGTAGTGGCCGAGCAAATGGGTACGCTGGCCTCGCTGTATCCGGGCCGCATCGATCTGGGCCTGGGCCGCGCCCCCGGCACCGACCAACGCACGGCTCAAGCCATTCGGGGCAGCCGCTTTGGGGCCGTGCAGGATTTTCCGCGCGATATTCAGCAGCTACAAACCTATTTCTCTGCTTCCAATAGCTCCAGCCCCGTGCGCGCCATGCCCGGCGAGGGCCTCGACATCCCGATCTACATCTTAGGCTCCAGCACCGATAGCGCCTACCTAGCAGCAGAATTGGGCCTACCCTACGCCTTTGCCAGCCACTTTGCACCGGCACAGCTACTGCCCGCCCTAGAGATCTACCGACAGCAGTTCCGACCTTCTGCTACGCTGGCCGCACCCTACGTTATTGCCTGCGTGAACGTAATAGCCGCCGACACCGATGACCAGGCCCAGTGGCTATCTACTTCCTTGCAGCGCTTTATGCTGAGCGTGGTAGCCGGCCATCCCGCCCCGCTACAACTGCCCGTGAAAAACATGCAGCCCTTCTGGTCACCGGCCCAGCAGCACATGGTCGAGCAGATGTTGGCCTACTCCTTCATTGGCGGCAAAGCTACGCTACAAGCAGAGCTTCAAGAATTCGTTGACCGCACGCAAGTCAACGAGCTGATGGCCGTCTCCAATATCTTCGACCACGAAGCGCGCGTATACTCCTACCAGTTGCTTGCCGATGCGCTTCAGATAGTGACTCGCCAGCCGCTTGACGCAGTAGCAGGTTAGGAACAGTAGAAGAAGCGATACAAAAAAGCCCTTTCATTGAAAAATGAAAGGGCTTTTTTTACTAGTACCAGAGACGGGACTCGAACCCGTACGTCCGTGAAGACAAGGGATTTTAAGTCCCTCGTGGCTACCATTACACCACTCTGGCTCAAGCAGTTATACCTAACAGCAACAATACTTACTACGTGCAAACAAAAAAGACGCTGCTGGTAAAGCAACGTCTTTTTGTTTGGAGCGGGAGACGAGGTTCGAACTCGCGACCTCGACCTTGGCAAGGTCGCGCTCTACCAACTGAGCTACTCTCGCTTTTAGTCTCAACACCGTTACCGGCGTTTTGATGTGACAAAGGTAGAAGAAGAATTTCTGAAGTCAAGCGCCTGCTGTAAAAAAACCTTCTATTTCACTTCAAAAAAGCTGTTTTCAGCTGATTTTCAAGCAGAAAAATTTTCCAAAAATGTAAAGAAGTGCTTGAAAATTCTCTCCTACTATCTGCGTATCCACGCGTCGCCAATACATATCGTTATAGATATGTATTGAGTTCATGTATTCTATGCTTTCCGAATAGCCAGTATTTACAGTGTCTAAGCTGCATTTAACAGTATTACTATTTTATTATAAATCAGTATATTTATAATACCACCTTATCTCTCTCCGTACTTTTCTCTTCCTCCTCTCTATTTGTGAGTTCTCCACCTATCCGGTTTTATGCTTCTTGGACCGATGCTGCTTTATTGCAAGCAGTAGCCTTAGACAACCGGGGAGCTTTTGCTGAAGTGTATGAACGGTACTGGTACCGGGTATTCTCATTGGCTTACCGAAAGTTAAAATCGCGAGAAACGGCAGAGGAATTAGTACAGGAGTTGTTTGCCGCTCTCTGGCACAAGCGGGCCGAACAGACCATTGCACAGCTAGACCATTATTTGCTGGCAGCCATCAACCATCGGGTACTAAGCTACATTCGAGCTTATCGAGTCCGAACGCACTACGCAGCCTACTGCCATACCGTACAAATTGAGACGACGCACGAAACTGAAGAAGCGCTGGCTGCCAGTGATTTAACGGCCGCTTTCCTGCGAGGTGTAGAACTCCTGCCCGAAAAATCAAAGCAAGTGTTCCAACTGAGCCGATTGGAGCACCAATCCGTAGAGGAAATAGCAACGCATTTGGGGGTTACGTCTAAAACAGTAGAGTATCATTTGACTAAGTCGTTGAAGCTGTTACGCCTATACTTGCGGGAGTTCATGGTTATGCTGGCGCCCCTCCTGTTTTTTATTCGCTGAAAAGCAATTGTGTATACAAGCCCATACTACCTGGCGTAGTTGCTTGAAAAAAGTTTGCCTCCTCTTTAGGGGTAAGCCCGAGATAGGCGTCTTCCTTTTTAGACGCTTACCTCGGGCTTATTCTTATGACTGAAGCTGAATTTGAAGAGTTGCTCCAACGCTACCTCGACGGCACCAGCCGGCCCGGCGAACGAGCGTTGATAGAGCAGTGGAGCAACCAGCTTGGGGAGCCGGAGAATCTGGTCTTGCCACCCACGCAACATGAACAAGTGCGTGCCGCTATGTGGCAACAGATTGAGCACCTCACGCAGGACAGCCTCAGTAATACGCCTCCGGTTAAAGAACTCCACCCTTCAACCTCCCTTTGGCGCCTGCCAGTAATGCGTTGGGTAGCGGCAGCCTTACTAGTAGTTGGGGTAGCGCTGGCAATCGTATTGCCTCAGAAATGGGAATCGGCGCCTGTACCTTCTACAACGGCCATTGAGTGGAAGCAGCACCATAACAAGGGAAAAAACATTGAGTTACTTGCGCTGGCGGACGGCAGCCGCGTTACACTATCCCCAGGCAGTAGCCTGCAATACAGGGCTGGTTTTGCGGGTCCGCGCCGCGAGGTTCGGTTGCAGGGCGAAGCTTTTTTTCAGGTTGCCAAAAATCCTGATGCGCCCTTCCTGGTCTATACCGATCAGCTAGTGACAACTGTGCTAGGTACCAGCTTCCGGGTGAAAGCCTATGCAGGGCATAAGAATGAGGTAGCAGTGCACGAGGGCCGCGTATCCGTGCAACTACGCCGCGGCGCCGACCTGAGTGCCACGCCTGCGCAACCCGCTGCTGAGGGCATCATACTGCTGCCCAACCAGCGGGTAGCATATTCGGCTTTAACGCCGCGCCCGCTGCGTAAGCAGCTTGTACAAAACCCTGCAATCCTTACTCCACAGACCTTCACCTTTGATAAACAGCCTGTGAGCAAAGTATTGCAGGCGTTGGAGAAGGCGTACGGAGTTGAGATTATATATGATGAAGCCAAGCTAGTTAACTGCACCATCACCATTACTTTCTATCAGGAGTCAGAATCGCTCTACGATAGATTGGATGTGCTCAGCAAGGCGCTCGGCGCTAGCTATTCTCCTACTGACAATGCTCGAATTCTATTCCACAGTGATGGCTGCACGCTTTAAGCTTTCGACACAACTCGCAATGGCCTTTCACTTCTCTGTTGCCTCTGATTACTGCTATGCTTATCTGCTAAGCAGCACAATAGCGCGCTCACTCCCACAACCACTACAATAATTTTTTTACCTCTCCACCGCAATCGTTTTCTATCTATGAAAAACCGCTTACCTCTTTCGAAGCGTTTTGGATATCCTCTCCGGATACTAGCGATTCAATCTGCCTTAGCTTTTCCGCTGACTACTATGGCCACTGCTCGCCCAGCTGTGGCGCAGCAAGTAGTTCTGGAACGTCACGTTTCGTTTCAAGCGGAATCGCAAACGATTGAATCGGTGCTGAAACAGCTTGAAAAGCAACTAGACGTACACTTCGTCTATAGCCCACAGCTTATCGGCTCTAGCCGGCGGGTAACCCTGCGGGTGACAGACGAGCCATTAGAGAAGGTCCTGAATGAGTTGCTTGCTCCGCGCAAGGCGCAGTTTGAGGTGCGCAAAGGCCGCGTGATTCTAAGCCACGCACCACTTGAGACTAGCGCCAGCGTCGCCGACGTACCCGTATCGGGCCGCGTAACGCAGCCTAACGGCCAGGGCCTGCCCGGCGTAACGGTGGTAGTGAAAGGAACCACCACTGGCACCACTACTGATGCCGACGGCAACTTCTCGTTGACGGTGCCGCAGGGTAGCGTGCTATCTTTCAGCTTTATCGGCTATAACCCGCAGGAAGTGACGGTGCAGGAGGCCACTACAACCTTGCGCGTTTCCTTGCAGGAAAATAGCCAGTCGCTTGACAACGTGGTAGTAGTGGGCTACGGCACCCTCGATAAAAAAGAAGTAACCAGCACCATCACCCACATCGATAGCAAGGAGCTGCTGACGGTGGCCGCCATCAACCCGCTGACGGCGTTGCAAGGCAAGGTAGCGGGTCTGACTATTGCCAACACCTCGGCCGCCGACCCAAACTCGCAACCAAGCATTCAGCTGCGTGGCGTTTCGTCGCGGAATGCCGGCTTAGGTCCGCTCATTGTGATTAACGGCGTGCCAGGCGGCAATCTGGAAAACATCAACCAAAACGATATCGAATCTATTGATGTACTGAAGGGCGGTGCCGCATCTGCTATCTACGGCACACGGGGTAGCAACGGCGTGATTGTGGTCACCACAAAGAAGGGCACAAAGAATAACACGCTAGACTACAACACGTACGCTACCTTCGACTATGCCACCTTGCAACCTAAGGTGCTTTCTCCCGAGGAATTTTTGGCACAAGAGCGCGGTACGGATTACGGCGGTCGAACGAACTGGCTAAACGCAGTTTCCCGAAACCACGCTTTTTCGAATAAGCATACCCTTACTGCGTCGGGCGGTTCCGATAACAGTAATTACCGAGCTACACTCGACTATCGCAATGCCAAGGGCATTGACGTACGCTCGGGTCGGCAAGAGTACGGTGCCCGTATTTCCTTAAACCACGATGCGCCCAGTAAGCTCTACTCTATTGGGCTGAACTTTGCGCCTCGCTACTTCACGTCCCGCAACGCCGATTACAGCAGCTTTGAGCAAGCCCTGACGCTGAACCCTACTATTCCGGTGCGAAATCCGGATGACCCAACCCGCTACTACAATATTCAAAGTGGATTTGATGGCCGCTTCAACCCGGCAGAGCGCCTGCAAACAGAATTGGACGGTACGGAAGGAAAAATCCTGAACTACGACGCCACTTTCAAGCTGAATATCCTGCCGAAGCTGAACACACAGGTAACTTACGGACGCTTTACCACCGACTATTTCGACTTCTTCTTCCGGCCTTCTACTTCTACGTTCGCTCTACAGAACGACGGGGGCATGAACTCGGCCGAGCGCAACTATAATCGCTACGACCAGCAAAGTTTGGAGTGGACTGGAAATTATGCCCTCAACGTTGGAGAGCATGCTTTGCAGGCCCTAGCCGGTTATTCCTACCAATACTTTTCGGCGGAAGGCAACGCTATCTACAACCGTGACTTCCCATCAGATGCTTTCACGTACAACAACATTGGCACTGGCCTATATGGGCAAGTAGCTGGGCGTAACGATGCCAGTAGCTATAAGAACGACTCCAAGCTAATTGCCTTCTTCGGCCGCGTCAATTATTCTTTCAAAGATAAATACCTTTTGTCTGCCAGTTTGCGCCACGAGGGTTCAACAAGGTTTGGTACCGATAACAAGTGGGGTAATTTTCCAGCGGTATCAATAGGATGGCGCATTGGGGAAGAGTCTTTTCTGGACGGCCAGGAATGGATCAATGATCTGAAGCTACGGGCCGACTATGGTGTGACTGGCAACCAGGATTTCGGCAATTACCTTTCGCTTAATACTTACACCGGCTTTGGGTATTATTTGTTGAATGGCACGTACTACCAAGTGTATGGCCCAAACCAAAACCTTAACGCTAATCTCCGCTGGGAAGAAGCGCAAAGCTTAAATATTGGGGTAGACTTTGCTCTGTTCAATAGTAAGCTTACGGGTAGCGTCAACTACTACACACGCCGCAACAAAGACCTATTGGGTAGCTACAGAGTGCCGATTCCACCCAACACACAGACCAGCACATATGCGAACGTAGGTACTTTGGATAACTCAGGGGTAGAAGTGCAGTTAAATGCTCCCATCATCAGCAAGCCTGATTTTCAATACGCTATATCCTTTGCTGGGGCAACTAACGGCAACCAATTTGTTTCTTTTTCGAATGACACATACCAAGGCCAACCCTATATTGATGTAGTAGGCTTGCCTTCACCCGGCTCACCCGGCAACGCGCAGCGTTTACAAGAAGGACAACGTATCGGTACATTCTATATGCTAAAGTCAGCCGGTGTCGATGAGCAAGGGCGCCTGCTGGTATATTCCAAGGATGGCACCGTCATTCCGGGCAACCAAGCAAACTTGGACGATCGGCAGGTGGTAGGTAACGGCCTACCCAAGTACACGCTGAGCTTAGGCAATACGTTCACTTACAAGAACTTTGACGCTTCTATCTTCTTTCGAAGTGTATTGGGTTTTGATATATTTAATATCAGGGCTTTCTACTTGGGCACACCGTCTACGCAATCCAATGCCAACGTGCTGACGTCTGCTTATAATGACAGCAAGTATGCTAAGCTTACCAACAATACAACTACTAGTGTGCTCTCGGACTACTTCCTAGAAAAGGGCGACTTCGTGAAGCTAGACAACGTGAGCATTGGTTATACTTTCCAATTTAAGTCAAAATACGCCCGCTCGCTACGCCTGTATGCCGCCTCCAAAAACGTTCTGACGATAACGGGCTACACCGGGGGCGACCCCGACATCATACCCATCAACGGGCTTTATCCAGGCATCCCACTTAATGTGGACAACAACGGCACCCGCCAGTACTACCCTTCTACTACGCAGGTTCTATTCGGCCTCCAGTTCGGTCTATAAACGCCTCTTTCTGCTTCTTATGAAATATTTTAAAACATACGCCGGCCTTTCAGCAGCAGTAATACTTGCTGGGTTTAGTGGTTGCACGAATCTGGATGAAACGTTGTACGACCGTATTACGGCCGACAACTTTCTGCAAACTAAAGACGACGTGTACCGTGATTTCTTGCGCACGTTCGAGCACGGGTACAACACGATACAAGACGCACCTTACCAGTTACAGGAGTTAAGCGCTGATCAACTCATGACTCCTAACCGGGAGGGCGACTGGTTTGACGGCGGGCAGTATGCAAGGGCGCACTACCACACCTGGACAATCCAAGAGGGCTATATTAATGGCACCTGGACGCTCCTAAGCCAAGGCAATGTTCTGGCAACCAACTCCCTGGAGGATATTCAAGCCCTCGACCCCGCCCGGTTTAATATGACCGTGGCGGAGCAAAAACAACTCATTGCGGAGTTGCGCGTGATGCGGGCCTGGTATCATCTGCGACTGCTGGACCTGTTTCGCAATATTCAGATTGTTACGAAGGTGAAAGGGGAAACGACAAGTCCGCCCCAATCAACGCCCCAGGAGGCTTTCACCTTCATTGAAACAGAGCTGAAAGAGGCCTTGCCAGACTTACTCGCTAAGGGTGACCAAGGTACTGCGCAGTTTCAGGGCCGCTGGACCAAGGCGGGCGCGGCCGCCCTATTAGCTCGTCTCTACCTGAATGCCAAAGTGTACATTGACCAGGACCACTACACTGATTGCGCGACCCTGTGTCAGGACATTATCAGTGGCAAGTATGGCCCATATGCCATCGAGAGCCGCTGGGACGCTCCATTCGACTGGAATAACGATCAGTCATCGGAAACCATTTTTGCTTTCCCTGGCTCATTTGGCCGCTCGCACTGGCAATATACAAGCGGCATGTACTTCTGGGGACTTCCATACAACGTTCCTATCAACTACTTTAAGTTCACCGACTTCGGGGGGGGCAACCCGCGGTATGCTTTGCAACCGGGTCACGATGTTGAGAATAAGGAATACCCCTTCGTGCAGGGCAAGCCGTTTGTAAAGTTTCAGAAGTACGCCGATGATGTACGCCTGAAAAACTACCAAAACTTGGGCAATAGCACTCGTGAGGGCATGTTTTTGAAGGGATACCTGCTGTATAACGACGGCAAGGATACCATTAAAAGCACCCGCGGTTACACGCTGTACTTGCGCGACCAGGTAGGCCTCTTCAAGTACACAAAGCCCGGCCAGGTGCCAGCCAATAAAGTGTCAGACATGAACAATGCCGACCAAAACTCAGGCATCTTTATGGTAAAGTATCCTTTCTACCCTTCTACCGACCCCAACAAGATCGAAGCAGATTATGCCGAGATACGCTTAGCAGAAATTCACTATATGCTGGCCGAATGCAAATTTCGGGCGGGTGACCCAGTGGCTGCTGCTGAGCTGCTGAACACCGTGCGGCGCCGGAACTACCCTACCGGCTCATCTAGCCTGTACGGAACTGGTGGGGCTATTCTTACCGAGCAAGAGTTGCTGGATGAATGGGGCCGTGAATTTATTGGGGAAGGCCGTCGACGTATTGATCTGATTCGCTTCGGCAAATTCAATACTGGTACGTGGTGGGACAAATCGCCAGATGGCGACGACCATACCAAGATTTACCCTATTCCGCTGAATGCGCTGAACGTGTCGCCGCAACTCAAGCAAAACCCTGGCTACTAGGTTTTCTTTCTAATCAGGTAGCCTACCCCCTTAGCGGGTAGCAAGCAAAAGCCCCTCGTACTGCACATCGTACGAGGGGCTTTTTTGCGTCTATTTACTTGCTACCTGCCGCCAGCTTCAGCTCATTCAGCTTTAGCAGCGCTTCAATGGGTGTGAGCGTGTTCACGTCGAGCTTCTCCAGCAGTTCGCGCAGGCGTTCCAGCGCCGGGTCGGCGGGCTCGAACATGCTGAGTTGGAGGCTGGGGCGCGGAGCGTTGTGCACGGCCGCGGCGGGTTGGGCCTTGGGGGCACGGCGGCCCGTTTCGGGGGTAGGCGGCTCGATGTCCAGGCCGGCCAGCACCTCATCGAACTCGGTGGGTGCGTCCGTGTCCAGGCCGGTGCCGGCGCGCTCCTGTTCTAAGTGGTGCATGATTTCGTTGGCGCGTAGTACTACGGCCGTGGGCATACCCGCCATACGAGCCACGTGAATGCCGAACGAGTGCTCGGAACCGCCTTCTTGTAGCTTCCGCAGAAACAGAATGCGGCCGTCGGCTTCTTTCACGGCCACGTTGTAGTTGCGCACGCGGGGGCAGTCGTCAGCGAGCTGGTTTAGCTCGTGGTAGTGGGTAGCAAACAGCGTTTTGGCTCGCGCTTTGGGCGAGTTGTGTAGGTGTTCCACAATGGCCCAGGCAATGCTGATGCCATCGTAGGTGCTGGTGCCGCGCCCGATTTCGTCCATCAGCACCAAACTTCTGTCCGATAGATTATTGAGAATGGACGCGGTTTCGGTCATCTCCACCATGAAGGTGCTTTCGCCCTTGCTCAGGTTGTCGGAAGCCCCTACCCGTGTGAAAATCTTGTCGATGATACCCACGGTGGCCGCATCGGCGGGCACAAAAGAGCCGATTTGCGCCAGCAGCACAATAAGGGCCGTTTGCCGCAGCAGGGCCGATTTACCGGCCATGTTGGGGCCGGTAATCACCACAATTTGCTGTTCGTCCTGGTCGAGGCAGATGTCGTTGGGAATGTAGGCTTCGCCGACCGGTAGTTGGCGCTCAATTACGGGGTGGCGGCCGGCGCGTATGTCGAGCACGGTGCCGTCGTTCACTACAGGCTTCACATAGCGATGCTGGCGGGCTGTGTTGGCGAAAGAAGACAGGCAGTCGGTGACACCAATAGCGCGGGCATTTTGCTGAATTTGGGACACCGACTCGGCCGCTGATAGCACCAGGTCATTATAGAGCTGCATTTCTAGGGAAAACAGCTTTTCCTCGGCGTTCAGAATGGTTTCCTCGTAGGTTTTCAGCTCCTCCGTGATATAGCGCTCGGCATTCACCAGAGTTTGCTTGCGAATCCACTCCGTGGGCACCTTACTTTTGTGCGCGTTCGAGACTTCGAGGTAGTAGCCAAACACCTTGTTATACGCCACTTTCAGCGACGAAATACCGGTGTTGCGCTGCTCGCGCTGCTGAATGTTCAGCAGCTCATCCTTGCCCGAAAACGCAATGCGGCGCAGACGGTCCAGCTCGGGGTCTACCCCATCGTTGAGTACGTTGCCCTGGTTGATGAGCAAGGGCGCATCAACTTTGATTTTGGCTTTGATTTCGTCGCGCAGGGCCGCGCAGGGGTTCAGCTGATCGGCCAGCTTTTGAAGGGCGCGCAACCCCGAGGCCGCTAGCAACTCCCGGATGGGCTCGATGGCCTCCAAGGCGCGGGCCAGTTGTACCAGCTCGCGCGGGTTGATGCGGCGCACGGCTACCTTGGAAATCAAGCGCTCCAAGTCATTGATCTGGCGTAGGTATTGGTCCAGTTCGGCCAGCAGATCAGGGTTTTGCAATAAACCGTCCACCGTATCGAGGCGGCGCTGGATTTGGGCGGGCTCCTTTAGCGGTAGGACTACCCACTTGCGCAGCAGACGGGCGCCCATGGGCGTCACGGTCTGGTCAAGGATGTCGATGAGAGGCACGCCGCCGGGGTGCTGGGCGTGCACCAACTCCAGATTGCGCACCGTGAAGCGGTCGAGCCACACGTACTTGTCTTCCTCCAAACGACCAATGCTGCCGATGTGACCAATGTCGGTGTGCTTGGTTTCGGCGAGGTAGTGCAGAATGCAGCCCGCCGCCGTGATGCCTTCTTTCAGATTATCAATGCCATAGCCTTTAAGCGAGGCGGTATTGAAGTGGCGCGTGAGCGTGTCGTGGGCATAGTCGAAACCAAACACCCACTCATCCAAGGCGAAGTGACAGTAGTCGGGGCCAAAGTTTTCCTCGAACTCACGGCGGCTTTTCTTGCAGAACAGCACCTCGGCGGGCGTGAAGTTTTGCAGCAGCTTGCCGAGGTAGGCTGCATCGCCCTGGGCCACCAAAAACTCGCCGGTACTTACGTCCAAAAAGCTGATGCCGGCCTCTTGCTTGCCGAAGTGAATAGCGCAGAGGTAGTTGTTGCGGCGACGCTCCAGCACGTTGTCGTGCATGCTTACGCCAGGCGTTACTACCTCCGTGATACCGCGCTTAACAAGTCCCTTGGCTTGCTTGGGGTCTTCTAGCTGGTCGCAGATGGCCACGCGCTGGCCGGCGCGCACCAGCTTAGGCAGGTAGGTATCGAGGGAGTGGTGAGGGAAACCGGCTAGTGGCACCTCCGAGGGCGTGCCGGCGCCACGCTTGGTCAGCACGATGTCCAGAATGCGCGAGGCATTCACGGCATCGTCGCCGAATGTTTCATAGAAGTCACCTACCCGGAAGAGAATCAGCGCTCCGGGATGCTGCTGCTTCAGCTGGTAATACTGCTTCATCAGCGGCGTATCGGCCACAGGCGCTGGCCCGAGCGAGCCGTGCGTGCGGACAGGCTTCTTAGTGGAGTCGGCGGATTTCGTTTTCACGGGTGTGCGGGGTAGTACGAGGGTAATAGGGGTAGGCGGGGCAGGTAATCAGACCATCATGCTGAGCTTGTCGAAGCATCTCGCGTGCTGACGTTGCGCAAGTGACTCAACGATGCGAACGAGATACTTCGACAAGCTCAGCATGACAACCTTTCTGTCAATAACTCAGCAAACACCCGCCAGCCGGCGGCGTGTTCCTACCTTTGCCGAATGCGCAAACTTTCAATGGAAGAGCTGAACCGACTGACGGTGGCAGACTTCAAAAATACGCAAAAATTCCCCCTTGTCCTGGTGCTCGACAACGTGCGCAGCTTGCACAACGTGGGCGCGGCCTTCCGCACTGCCGATGCCTTTGCGGTGGAGAAAATCTGGCTCTGCGGCATCACAGGCCGCCCGCCCCAGCGCGAAATCACCAAAACGGCACTAGGTTCCACCGAGTCGGTGGTGTGGGAATACGCACCTACCACTGTGGCAGCCGTGGAGCAGCTGAAGGCCGCTGGCTACCAGGTAATAGCCGTGGAACAAACCACCGAAAGCCAGCCCCTACCCGCCTTCTCCCCTACCCCCGGCCAAGGCTATGCGCTGGTGATGGGCAACGAAGTATTTGGGGTAGACGACGAAGTGCTGGCCCTCTGCGATGCGGCTGTGGAAATCCCACAATTCGGTACCAAACATTCCCTGAACGTGAGCGTGGCGGCGGGGGTGGTGTTGTGGGATTTTATTTCGAAGATGAGGTAGGTGAAGTTGTGAGTAGTGAGATGGTGAGTTGAAAAAGGGTTTGTCATCCTGAGCGGAGCGAAGGACCTT